>JBFWRL010000186.1:0-9844 GCA_050248915.1 Candidatus Sericytochromatia bacterium | reverse complement strand
TGACATCCAGGTGACGGTGTTCTGATGCCACCGATTGGCCTGGAATGTCTACGGCATAGACCCGGTAACGGCTGGGCAGACTGCTGACTTCGCCCAAAACCTGAGGGGCTCCCGCCAAGGCGCCATGTAAAAGCAACAGGGGTGGGGCTTCGGGGGGGCCGGTAATCAACAGGTGCGTTTTGCCAAATGAGGTCGTGAGGGTTTTGCTTTCACAGCCAAAGGGCAAACGCTCACGAAAACGCGTGTACCATTCGCGCATTTGTCTTTCTCCGGCATCACTGCGATAAAGGGGGGAATGGGTCATGGCTCTTCTCCTGGGGCGTATGTGAGGCCCTGTAAATGTTGTGTCAACATCAGGGCAAAAAGATTCCGGGCCGCTGAAAGATCGGCAAAATGCTGATTAATCAGGGTGATCAGGCAAAAATAATAAAGCGATAAAAAGGTGGCTGTGGCAATTTGCGCCTGAGTCTGCGGGGCCAGTTCTCCCCGCGCAATGGCCGCTTGGTACAGTTGGGTAATGCCTTGCCCAAAGACCTCCACCTGTCGGCGAAAGCGTTTTCCCCACTCACCCTCAGCAAAGAGAGAAAGCTGCAAAAGCGCAGAGTAAAGGGCTGGGCGAGATGCAAAGGTTTCGAAAAAGGTCAAAACAATGGTATTTAAACTCTCTGCCAAGGTTTCAGCCGGGGGAACTGTCAGGGTTTTTTCCATCAGGGCCTGCAAATCGTCATAAAAAGCCGTGTAAAACAGGTCTTCTTTATTGGCAAAATGCACAAAAATACTGCCTGTGGCCACACCAGCCTCACTGGCGATGGCACGCAAAGTGGTCTTTTCAAAGCCCTGTTTTTCGAGTAGGTTTTTGGCCACCGTGAGAATTTTGGCGCGGGTGGCCGATTTTTGTGCTGTGCGAATGGGGATGTCTCCTGTTGTGTTTTTAATGAACATGTTCAGTGAACATGTTCATTATACCCCCAAAACAATCTGCTGACAAAGCCCCGCGAAACTGCTAAAATGCGAGCTGGATCACAATCCATTCAAATTCTTCAGTAACAATGCCCGTTTGTGTGGCACCAGGAGTTTTTTTATGTCCACCCCATTGCCCAATAAAGACATCGATGTATTGGCCATTTGCAATGTTTTAAAAGACATTGTGATCAAGGTTTCGGATTCAGAACTCGCATCGCTGGGCTTGGCCAAAGGCATTATGCACCTGGTCTCGGAATCCGCTCAGCAAGAGCTGCTGAATCAGTTTGAAGATCGCGAAAAAAATATCGAAATGGGTGGTTCCGGTCCCAATATGGTGCGCACCCTCTCCGTGCTTGGCAAAAAAGTGAGCCAAGGTGGCATGGTGGGCAGCGATCTCTACGGCGAACTCTATCTTGGCCGGGTCAAAGAATTGGGGATTATTAACAATATCCGTCAGGCCGAAGTGGGCAGCACGGGCACCTCTGTAATTTTGACCACCCCCGATGGGGAGCGCACCATGAATACCTGCTTGGGCATGAGTCGCTGTTATACCACCCGCGATATTCCCGAGGCAGATATTGCCCGCGCCAAATACCTGATCGTGACCGGTTACCAATGGGACACCGAAAACCAAATTGAGGCGATCAACCACGCCATTCGCATTGCCAAAAAAAACGGCACAAAAATTGCGCTTGACCTCTCGGATCCCTTTTGTGTAGAGCGCCACCGCGAGACGTTTATCAATATCCTCGATGAATACGTCGACATTGTTTTCTCCAATCGCAAAGAAGCCCAAATGCTCACAGGCAAAGACGTTGAAGGCAGTTTGGCCGAACTCGGCAGACTGACCGAAACCGTGGTGCTCAAATGTGGGGCTGAAGGCTCTTGGCTCAAAAATGCCCAGGAACAGGTCTTTATCCCCTCCAATCCGATTGAGGTGGTGGATTGTACCGCTGCCGGGGATATGTATGCCGGTGGGTTCCTCTGTGGGCTGCTGGATGGGCTTTCGTTGGCCGAAGCGGGCCATTTGGCCTCATTCTGCGCCGAGACCGTGATCCAGCAAGTGGGTGCCAGCATTCCCAGCAACCTTCGCGAATTGGCCCAGACCTATCTCAGCCGTGTGCGCTCAAGTGAACAGATGAGCGCAGAGCTGGCTGCTCGGGCTTAAATCCGTTCTGAGCGGCTTTAAATGACCTTTTTGGCGGCTTCAATCAGGCGGCTGGGGGTGATGTAATGATCGTTGCAGAGCCATTGGGTATTGAGAGCCCCTGCCAAACTGGCGATCAGCAATGAGCGCTCGGGTGGCAAATGGAGGTAGCCGCAGAGGCTGGCCAGACTAAAAAAAGCATCCCCCGCCCCAATGGGATCGACCATGTGTTTGACCAGCGCGGGAAAGGCTGTGAGCTGATCGCCGGTGTAGAGCAAGGCTCCTTGAGAACCCAAGGTGGTAAAGAGCTGGTCAAATTGGAGATAGCGGCGCATATCCGGCAGTTGGCGCTGAAAGTCGACCTGTTCGTTGAGATTGAGACAGAGCCGCAACTCGACGGTGTCGATGCAATAGAGCTGAGCGCGGGGATATTTGTCGACGCGGTTAAAACCCAAATTGCTGGAATTGGATTGGGCCATCACAGCCAAATAACCAGGGGTACTGGCAGAGATGCGGGCCGCTTCGTCGCGGTTTAACATGCCGTGGCCAAAATCTGCGACAATCACCAAATCGTAGGGGGCCAAGTCAAAATGCTGGTCGTAACTCTCTTTGAGGCTGAAGTGTTTAAGTTCAAAAACCTTGGTATTGAGTTGGGGCTGGTACAGGCGCTCTTTGATCAGGGCACCCGTGGTGTAAAAATGGTGCACAATGTCTGGGTCTAGCGGCTCTAAGGTCTGGGCGCGAAAATCGTGGGTGATCAGATCGACCTGGGCCACAAATTCTTTGAGGTGGCGGGCGATCACATAAGCCCCGCCGAGTTGATCGCTTGAGGCGCCTTCAATCCGGGCGGTGGGGCAGGTCGATTTGCTGGAGACCCCTTCTGCTGAGACCGGTGTCCAGCGGTCGATAATCGTCTCGCCAATCACACAGACCCGCAAGGGGGCCACCGCATGGATAAACTCCAAGATCTCAGGCAGGCGGAAGCCCCGTTCGGACAGATCGACAAAGATCTCTCCCTCTTTGATTTTGGTGGCAGAAAAGATGATCTCATCATCGGTAAAGACCAATTGGCCGCCATGTTTTTCGACTTCGGCTTTTTCGGGATAAATATCCCCTGAGCGATCCAATTCGAGTTGAGCGTATTCTTTGCCTTTGACGTAAAAATCGGGTTTAATTTCAGCAATGGCGGCCAGGGCTGTTCGTTCATGGGTAATAATGACCTGATCGACAAAACTGAGATTTTCGAGCATTTCTTTGCGAAAGTCAGCGGCAAAACGCAGGGGCTTTTTGGCAAAATCTTCGTGGGTAATGGAGACCACCAGTCGGTCGCCGAATTTTTTGGCCTGTTGCAGGTGGTGGATATGCCCGGTATGTAAGACGTCGAAACAGCCGTGGCAGAGAACGGTTTTGGGGTTAAGGGTTAAGGGATCAGAAGATGGCATGGAGATTTCCTTGCAAACAGGCCCGCAAGGCCAGATTAAAATAGCAAAAATGTCCTTCAAGTATAACACCCACAGCCTGATCGACAAGTTGCCCTTTTTGTTTTGCAGACAGGGTTTCTGCCTCCCAAAAGAGCAGGTCGTCAAAGCGATCAGAAAGCCAGGATTCATGCGCCAATGCCATTTCGAGCAAAGCTGCAGGGGCGATCAAGACCAGTGCTTGTGCTGGAATTTGCTCTGTTTCAAGCTCAGCGAGTCTGTCCACGTGGTCGGGGGTTTGCAGGCCAACCAGCAAAAAAGGGCCTTCGGGCAATTGTTCTTGCCAGAGCGGATCCGCTTGTAAAGAGGGAAGCCGGGCTGCCTCTGAGAGATAGCTGCGGCAGTCGGAGAAACCTGGCTGGTCATTTTCGGGAATGGCGTTGGCCAAATGTCTGAGAAAAGGCTGAAAATGGGGCTGTGTTGCCAGCAATTCACGCTGGCGGCGCAGGCAAAACAGGGCCAATAAGACCTGGTAAAAGGGCATCAAAAGCTCAAGATCCAAAAGGTGCAAATAAGTATGCAAAACGTTTGCGCTTGCGCTTAAGGCCTGAAGATGTGTTGCCGTGCGCACCCAGTCTTCTTGCAAATAGGCCTGATGGATGGCCAAGGCCCGGCAGACCAGATCCACACAATGGCTGTCGACTTCATCGCTGTAGATGCTCTCGGGCCAACGGGCATGGGCCTCTCCCAAGTCGATTTCGGATTGCGCCAGATGATAGTGAAAGTCGCTATAGGTGCCGCGGGCAATGCGCAAGACCCGCGCCAATCGCTCCCGAAAATCCAGGGGCAGTTCTGCCTCGCGGGCTTCCTGCTCAGAATGCAAAGAAAAAGCCACAATGGCCTGATGCTGATCAACCCAGATCTCGGTGGCACTGAGCTCAAATTCCTGGAGGTATTCTCCGTCAATCGTGGGGCTGAGCTGGTAATTTTCGATTTTCATCGGCAAGGGGTGCCGGATCAACAGGGGATGGAGATGAAAGAAGCGGCCTTTTAAGTGCCCATTTTGGCTATACAGCAGGGCAGAGGGCACCGCCGGGAAATGGCTTTGGCTGAGATGGGCTGCGCGAAAACTGGGGTGAGCCGCTTGGGCAATCAGGTTTTGTCCCCAGGCTTTGGACCACATTCCTGATTTTTGCTCAAGAAATTGCTCTCGGCTGACAATTGGGCCGGGAATCAATACCATTTCTGTGCCTGCTTCGAGCTGTTCGGCCAGAACCTGAAAGCTGCCTGCACAGAAAATGCAGTCGGGCCCAAGCAGAATCACCGCTGCTTGGGCTTGCCGAGCAGCCTCAATGGCGCGGGCGTGAATGGCCCCCATTTGCTGGTATTTCTGTTCTGGGGAAGGGAGTTCAATCTCATGCCAGTTGACCTGGAGAAGGGCTTGGCATTCTTGTAGAATCGGGGTGTCAGCGATGGTTTTCCAATCTGGGGCTGGGCAATAGATCTCGAGTGATGTCTCTGCCAGCCAGGGCCAATCGGGTAAATTTCCGGTTGCCAAAAGAGGTGGCAGGGCCTCTTTGCACAGGTGATGGGCGAAACGTTCCCCCCAGAAAACCATGATCAGGTGAAAACGCATGGGCATATCCATTTCTGTGAGCGGTTTGAAGTGAGATTTAATTATAGCGGATCTTGCCAAAGCCCCAAGAGACTGTTAGCTTTGAGGGGATATAACCATTAAAAGTTGGAGTAAACAAATGCCTAAAACACAAAAATCTTTTGTTCTGAGTCTGATCTTGGGGGCTTCGCTGGCCATTCCTGCCACCGTCTTGGTGATGCAAATGCCGGGCCTGGCTGAAAAACAGGAAGTGGCCAAAGGCGAGCGGGCCAAACACCCCCGTCTCGACAAAGCCCTGACCGAACTCAACGATATTGTCCGCTATCTTGAAAAGGCCCCTGATAATTTTGGCGGCCACAAAAAAATGGCGATTGATTCCACGAAACAGGCCAGAGAGCATATTAAAATGGCGCTGGACCACGCTGGCAAGAATTAAATACTTTTGGGGAAGGAATCTTGCTATGGCATAGGCAAGTGACTTTCCCCATGATAAAATACAGCTAGTTTCAATGCCGATGTGGCGAAATGGCAGACGCAGCTGACTCAAAATCAGCCGGGATACTCTCCCGTGTCGGTTCGACTCCGACCATCGGCATTTTTTCTATTTTTTGGGTTTGTTTGAACCTAAAAACCCGGTAGACGGCAGTTGGACAAGGTGGGCACCCGTTTGCGCACCTTGATCAGATAGTCCAAATCCAAATCTGCGAAAATCAGGCCCTCGCGGTCGGAGGCCTGGGCCATGATCTGTCCCCAGGGATCGATGATCATGCTGCGGCCATAACCCTCGACCCCAGTCACCGAAGGACCCAGGCAATTGGGAGCAATCACATAAGACTGGGTTTCAATTGCGCGGGCCCGCAGCAGCACCTCCCAATGATCCCTGCCCGTTTTGAGCAAAAAAGCCGAAGGCACCGCCATGACCTGTGCGCCTTGCAGGGCCAATTGGCGATACAATTCAGGAAAACGCAAGTCAAAACAGATCGAGAGCCCGAGTTTAAACCAGGGCGTATCCACGGCCACCACTTCGCTGCCATAAGCTTGGTAATCTGCTTCTGAGAGTTCTTTGCCATGTTCGTTGTGAATTTCAAACAGGTGAATTTTGCGGTAGCGCGCCACCAACGTGCCGTCGGAGGAAAAAACGGGGCTGGTATTAAAGACTTTTTCCTGCCCCGAGACCCGTTCAAAGATACTGCCCCCCAGCAGCCAGACGCCGTATTCACGGGCCAGACCTGCGAGTTCGTCTGTGACAGGCCCTGGAATGGGCGTGGCAAAGAGCTGTTGGGCATCGCTGGGACCCCGATAGACAAAGGCCTCTGGCAGGCTTACCAATTTTGCCCCCGCTTTGGCGGCTTCGCTGATCCAATGGCGGGCCCTGGCCAGGTTGTCGTTGGGATGGTGGCTCGGGGAGAGTTGAATGGCGGCGACGCGGATTTGTTTCATCGTTTGTATCCCAGGTTTTTTAAGTAGCGCAGGCGGGCCTCAGCATCGCTGGCTGCTTCGACCCCCCGTGGCGGGAAACCATCGATCACGCCAATGACACCCCGGCCCTGTTCGGTTTCGGCCACAATGGCCTGCAGCGGATTGGCTGTGGCAGCGTAGATATTACAGACCTCGGGGATCAGCTTGAGGGTATTGAGCAAATTGATCGGATAGGCCTCGCGTAGGGCGATCAAAAAACAGTGGCTGGCCCCCAATTTGAGCAGGTTTTTGACGGCAATTTCTTTGAGTTCGGGATCGTTGCCTTCGGCCCGAATCAGGCAATCGCCGGAGGCCTCAGCAAAGGCCACGCCAAAGCGGATATGGGGCCCGGTATTCATGCAGGCTTCATAGAGATCTTCGAGGGTTTTGATAAAGTGGCTTTGGCCCAGGATGACGTTGACATCTTCGGGTTTGTCGATTCGGATTGCTTTGAGTTCTACTGCCATGGGATTCCTTCTTTGGGAGCTTCGGTTTAATCTGTATTATATGTCTTTATTCCCAGAATCCACTGCTCTATCCACATCCCCCTTGATTTGTCTCTCAGCAGGAGAAGTCTCAGGGGATATTTATGCCTCCCAATTGGCCCTGGCCCTGTTGGCGCAATCTCCAGATCTTCGTTTGATCGGGATTGGGGGCCCGCGCATGCAAGCGGCGGGGGTGCAATTATTGGCCCATCCCCTCTCACGCAGTGCGGTTGGTCTGAGTGAAAATTTGCCAGGTCTGCCCTGGTATTGGCAGTTGTTTTTGCGTCTGCGGGCTTGGCTGCGGCAGGTGCGGCCCCAAGCATTGGTGTTGGTGGATTTTCAGGGCCTCAACCTCAAATTGGCCGAGGTGGCACGCAGTTTGGGCATTCCCGTGATTTATTATATTGCGCCCCAAGATTGGCTTTGGGGTTTGCCCCAGAGCGCAGAGCGGCTGGTGGCTTTAACCGACTTGATTCTGGCTGTCTTTGAGCCCGAATACCACTATTATCTTCGGCGCGGCGCGCGGGTTGAACAGGTTGGGCACCCGCTTTTGGATTTGCTGCCTGCCCGCCAAAGTGTGGGTGAGGCCCGTGTGGCTTTGGGGCTGAACCCCATGCAGCGGGTGATCTGTCTGATGCCGGGCAGCCGTCAGCTTGAATTGGAGCGGCTTTGGCCGGTCTTGATTGAGTTGGCGCATGTCTTTGCGGCCGAGGGAGTGCACTGCCTGTGCCCGCTGGCAGATGCCTTTTTAAAGCTACCATCAGGGCCCCGCTTGCCGCCAGGGCTGCAATTCCTGCCTGCTGAACAGCGCTATGCCGCTATGCAAGCGGCAGATCTGGTGATCGGCGCTTCGGGCAATATGGTGCTCGAAGCAGCACTTTTGCAGGTGCCTGTGATTGCCCTCTACCGTGTCTCGGGCCTGACCTATGCTGTGGCCGCGCGCCTGCTCAAGGTCAAACATATTACCCTGCCCAATATTTTGCTGGGGCAGGGCATTGTGCCCGAATTTGTTCAAACCTTGGAGACGGGGCCGATTTTAAAGTCGGCCCGTGATTTATTGGCCCACCCCGAAGGCCAATTGGCGCAGTTAACGCCCCTGCGCGGCTTGTTAGCACCGAATGGGGCGGTAGATCGGGCCGCAGGGCTGATTTTGAAAGAGATTCAGCTGAATACATAGGGAGATTCCCCGTCGTCCTGTAAACTGAAGACATGAACCCTGCCATCCGCGACACCCTGCAATTATTGCGCCTGCCCTTTTCGCTCTTGCTCCTGCCGATTTTTCTCTTGGCATTGAGCCAGGCCCCGGCTGTGGAGCCGCGCCATGCCCTGGCTGCGGCTTTGATTTTGCATTTGCTTGTGTACCCAGCCAGCAATGGCTATAACAGTTGGATTGATCGCGATACCACCCCGATTGGTGGGCTGGAAGCGCCGCCAATGCCACCCAAACTGCTCTTGTGGGTCACCCTTGCCATGGATAGCTTGGCCCTGCTCTGGGCCTATTTTCTGCACCCGGCTTTTGCTGCGGCCACGGGGGTCTATATTCTGGCTTCACGGGCCTATAGCTGGCCGGGCATTCGCCTCAAAAAATACCCGATCGGTGGCTTTCTGACCGTCTTTGTGGTGCAGGGCTTCTGGACTTATCTCACCGCCATGCTCGGCATGGTGCCACCGGGCTATTGGCCCGATCTGTTAATGCCCCAACAATTGGGGCTGGCACTGGGGGCCGCCTGCTTGATTGGCGGTGTCTATCCCCTGACCCAGATCTACCAGCACGGGGCCGATGCCATGCGGGGAGACCGCAGTCTGAGTTTGATTTTGGGTTATCGCGGTACCTTTGTCTTTTCGGGGGCCCTGTTTGCGCTGGGGGGGCTGCTTTTTATGGGCAATTTGCCCCGCCTGCAATTTCTACTCTTTGTCCTCTGTCTGGCGCCTGTGTTGGCCTATTTTATGGGCTGGGCCCGGCAGGTCTGGGCAGATATTGGGGCCGCCAATTTTGAATACACCATGCGCATGAATTTTTTGGCGGCGATCTGTTTAAATCTTTGTTTTGGGCTATTTTGCCTGGGGAGGCTGGGATGAGTTATTGTCTGGCGGTGGGGACGGCGTTGCCTGAGTTTGCGCACCCGCAAGCGACGATCTTGAATTTTATGCATCAATGGGTGCCTTTGCCTGAGGCAGAGGCTGGGCGTCTGGCTAAAATGTATGCCCGAAGCGGGATTGAAACCCGCCATTCGGTCATTCCCGACTATGGCTGCGGTCCGGAAGCGCGCCGCATGTATCCGCCCACCCCTGATTTGGAGCCCTTTCCGGGCCTGAGTCAGCGGATGGCCGTCTTTCAGCAAACGGCCTTGCCGCTGGCACTTAAGGCCGTTCAGGCCTGTTTTGACAAAGAGTCAGCCCTGCCGCGTTCAGACATCACACATCTGATTGCGGTCAGTTGTACGGGGCTCTCAGCACCGGGTCTCGATCTGATGCTTTTAAAAGCGCTGGAGTTGCCCAGCTCCACGATGCGCACGGGGGTCAATTTTATGGGCTGTTATGCCGCTTTACACGGGCTGAAATTGTCGGATGCGATTTGCCGCAGCCAACCCGAAGCGGTGGTGCTCTTGGTCTGTGTTGAGTTGTGCACCCAACATTTTCAAAAAGATCCCAGCCCAGACAATCTCGCCGCCAATTTGCTCTTTGCCGATGGCGCGGCGGCGGCCCTGCTCTGTGGTGAGGCCAAACGCCCCCAGCAGCCTGTTTTAGAACTCACAGG
>JBFWRL010000185.1:0-9934 GCA_050248915.1 Candidatus Sericytochromatia bacterium | reverse complement strand
GCCCTTTGACTTTCAAATTGGAGTCGCTCAGCGTTTAAAAGCCGGCAAACGCGTGGCAATTCTGAGCACGGGCACCGCCAGCCACCTGGCTTTAAAAGCCGCTGAGAGTTTAAGTCAACATCACCTGATCGACTCAGAAGTCGTGCATTTTGGCACGGTTAAACCGCTGGACACGCACTGTTTGGAAGAGCTCAATGCCAATTTTGAATTGCTGGTGAGTTTAGAAGAGCACAGCACCATCGGCGGGTTGGGTTCGGCGGTGGCAGAATGGCTGAGCAGCCGAGGCCAACATGCGCCCCTCTTGCGTCTGGGAACGCCCGATCGCTTTTTCTCTGAAACGGGCAACCGCAATTATGTCTTTGAACAGTGGGAGCTGAGCCCCGAAGCCATTGCCCTGAATATCTTCCAGGCTTTTCAAGCGCTGTAAAAAAGCCCGGAGCGCAAAGTAGGTTACACCCCGGGCCAGAAATCGGAAAATCGAAGAGAGAAAGGCGAAAGCGCGATTAGACAGTGATGGGCTGTTCTAATTTGAGCAGGCCTTTGAGGCGATCCCGGTCAAAGCCGATCACATATTCAGGCTCGGCCTCGTCGTAGACAAATTCGGTCACAGGCACACCCATTTGCCCGGTCTGCAACATCAAGCGTTCCGCTTCTTCGCGGTTGAGATCGACATAGACCTCTTCAAAGGCGATTTTTTGACCTTCGAGCCAGGATTTTTCCATTTTGCAATAGGGGCAGGATTTGGTCGAATAGAGTTTGACCTTTTCCAATTTGGGCTCTGCCACCCCTGCAGCGGTATGCACCAATTCTTTGAGCTGACCCATTGCCTGATCCGCCATTTCGGCCATCAGAGGCGTTTGTGCCAAAAGCTGCATCAATTGGCTCACACCCACCAAAACCTGATTGTCTTTTTTTAATACGGAGACAGAACAGGGCACAAAACCCAGAATCTGATGATCTGTTTTCAGCACTTGAGCCAGCCAGTCGGGACGACAGAGCAGAACCAAGCTCCCCTGATCATCGGGAAGAGGCGTTGTACCCAAAGCTTTCCACCCCTGTTCAAGGGCTTTGGCCTGAAGGGCTTCCAAGGTTTCGTCATAGGAACGGGTACTTTTTCTGAAGTAAGCGATTTTCATTTTTTTCTCCCAGGTTGTATCTTGTTATTTCAACAATACCATACCCCCCATAGTATATCAAGTATTTTATTTAAACCGGCCACAAAGCTGTTTGGACGGACCTAATTGCCCTCAGCAGCCCGGTCCTTTTGCTGCGAATGGGTGCTGACATTTTTTGCCAAGGTCACAAAATCCGAGGGAATCATGATCAGCGTGGTGGTATTGTTTTCTGCGCCGACTTCCGAGATCATTTGCATGCGCCGCAATTCAAGGGCCGCAGGATTTTCGGCAATCTCACGCGAGGCCTGGGCCAAGAGCCGCGAGGCGTCGAGTTCAGCTTGGGCCTTGATCTGTCGGGCGCGCTTTTCGCGCACGGCTTCTGCCTCACGGGCCATGGCCCGCTGCATCGAGGTCGGAATTTCAACGTCTTTCATTTCAACCATTTCAACCTTAATCCCCCAGGGATCGGTGGCATCATCGACCAATTGGCGCAAGGCCTGATTGATGGCAGACCGGTCTTTGAGCACCTCATCCAATTCGTGTTGGCCAATAATATTGCGCAGACAGGTCAGCGCCACTTGGTAAACCGCTTCGCCATAATTGGCTACACTGATCAGCGCCCGTTCAGGATCGACCACCTTGTACCAAAGCACGGCATTGACCTTAACCGTCACACTGTCTTTGGTGATCGTTTCCTGCTGTTCAACATCGACCGTGATGGTGCGAATGTCAATTTTGCGGTCCCATTCAAACAGGGGGATCAAAAAATAGAGGCCCGGGCCGCGGATCCCCTGAAAGCGTCCGAGCCGAAAGACCACCGCCCGTTGGTATTCTTGGGCAATGCGAAAACTGCTCACAACCAGCAAGACCACAATAATGAAAAGAATAGAATACGGCATATAGCCTCCTCTTAGGCAGACATTGGGGAAAGGTCTTCCACCGCCTTTATTATACGCCTTTAAGAATTTAAAGCTCTATTTTGAGCTTTTATTGAGATTTTTGTCATTTTAAAGAAATATAACGCTTATAACCATGATTCAAAACGCATGAGCCAACATAAAGCTAGAATAACCTTCTACTGCTTTAAAAGATTCAAAAAGTAAGTTTTTCCTATCTAAAATATCTGCTTTTACCTTATCTCTGGCATCTTTGTCTTGCCCCCAAAGCAAGGCCCGAGCCAGATAGTCATCCCTGTCTTCAACAGCCAAATGTCCCAGTCCCATTTGGGCATAACGCCCCAGAGTCAAACGGCTGCGAGCAGCTTGGCCAGGCAAAGTCACAATCGGTGTGCCAAATGCCAAAGTCTCGTGAGCGGTATTGCCCCCACTGTAATAGAGGGTATCCAGCACCACATCGGCCACAGCCAATAAATTCAAAAATTCCGCGTAAGGCAAGGTCTCAATCCAAGTCAAACGCGGCAAATAACCCGGAAAACGGGTTTCGAAGCGCTGCATCCAAAGGGCGTTGAGATGTGGATCTTTGCTTTTAAAGATCACGATCTGGGCCTCTGAATCCTGGTCTAAAATCCCGGCCATGATCAGGTCAAAATCCGGGTGAAATTTGAGCAGATTCTGAGCACAGAGATAGAGATGCTTTTGCTCAGACAGACCCAATTCAGTCCGTGTGCGCAGAGACTTGTTGAGAGAGAGATCCGGAAACCAAGTTGGCATTAGCTCTAAGCTAGCCAGAGGTTCAAGATAATGTTGCTGGGGTTGCGCCGCCTCTAAGTGGCGCGCAGTGAGATAGAGATCCAAACCGGGAATACAGGGGCTGACAGGTGTGCCCAAAGACGTCAACTGCAAACGCGCCAAGCGATAATAGGCCAGAGCAAAGTTGGTGTTGTCTGAGCCCACTTCCCAATATTCGAGCACGTCCAGATCCAGAAATCGGATGCGTTCAATATTGCCCGGCAAAAAAGGCGAGAGGGGCAAATACTGAATGGGCAGATCTTTAAACGCCCGCTGCATTCTTGGGATTGCAGGTGCGCCACAAATCACAAACACGTCAAACTGCTCAGGGTTCAAGCGGGAGATCAGACCCTGAGAAAATTTAAGAAATATCCCCTCGTGCTCCCAACTGACCAGATACCCCAATCGCAAACGTGTCCCCGAGCGGCGTGCAGGCAATTCATAAGCAGGGGCAGAAAAGAGACGGGTATAATCGGATTTCAGAGCCAGCGGCCATTCTCCCTGGTAGAGCAGTCCCCAGCCGGTTTCCAGCGGTTGCTGCATCAATTCTTGGAAATAATCCTCTAAACAGATAGAACCAGGCTCAAATTGCCGGGTGACCTGCTGAAAATCAGCCTGCCAGGCCAAAAGGGATTCATTTGATTCAAACAGCCGGTCGCTTGGGCCGGGCAAAGCAGCCTGCAATTGGCGCAAAAGTGTGGGCTGACGCAGAGCAAAACTGGTCTGATAATAGCGCTCAGCTTCGGAACGCTGTTGCAAAAAATCATGTAAGCGGGCCTGGGTATAAGCAAGATCGGCACGTGCATCTGGCAAAAGTCGGGGATTTTCTAACAGAGACGGCAAAAGTGCAAGTGCCTCAGACCAACGCTGCAGGCGATAATAGAGCCAAGTTAGTTGAATCGCCGCTGCACTCTGGTTGGGATCTTTGTCCAGGGCAGCCAGCAAATAGCCCTCTGCCAGGCTTCGTTCTTGCTGGGACTGGGCCCAAATACCCAGCGTGGCCAAGGTTTCTGCGCGTTCGGGCTGCAAACGCAGTGACGCTTGAAGTGCGTCATAAGCAGAGGTTACTTGGCCCAGATTCAGCAACACCAATCCCAGATTACACAGGGCTTCAGCAAAGTGAGGTTGCAAATCCACAGCCTTCTGAAAACAGGGCAAGGCATCTTGCCAATGGCCACTTAAACAATGTATCAGCCCCAGATTATTCCAGGCCCCAGCGTGAGCGGGGTCATGCTCCAATACCCGCTGATAAGCCGCCTGAGCCAAGTCAAGCTGCAAGGAAAGTTGGGCCAGATTGCCTTTTAAAAGCCAAAGTTCGAGACTGTCAGGGGCCAAAGCTTCGACCTGGGCCAAGGCTGTCGCCGCCTCTGTGCTTCGGGTCTGCTGGGCCAAAAGGGCCGTTAGGGCCAACCAAGCAGGCAAAAAATCAGGGGCCAACGCCACAGCTTGTCGGTAGAGCACTTCACTTTCTACGGAGGCATTGGCACGGGTGGCGGATTGCTCACAAAAGAGACCCAATTGAAAACAGGCCTGTGCCAAAGGCCCGCGTTTTTCAAGCGGCGGCAAATGGGACAAAGGCAAAAGGGGCAAAAAAAGCAACAAAGCCCGCTCATACTGGCGGGCAGCCACAGATTGTAGCACCTGATTAAACGTGTATAACAAAAATTGTGCCTCCACTGGCACAAACTTGATGCAAAAAAGGGGAAGAACCCCGGCGAACTTAAACTTCGTGCGTCCTTGACCGTCTCATGGAGTCTTTACCGTTGATCGGCGGGAAGGTCCCTCTCAGGTTTCCCGGTTGCACTCGTGGCGTTTTCACACCTTCAGCGCACCTGACATCGGGCCTTTCAGCCCGCGCTTCCGAACACGGCTACCCAATGCCTTGCGGCACAGGTCCTCCTCCAGACTTCCTCTGGGTACTACAGGGGTTTTCCCCCGGCCCGTGTGTGCAAAACAAACCTCTCGGCTTCCCTTGCCTTGGCCTTCATGCTGTTTTGACAGCTTCAAGGCGTTTCACCCGAACCGGATCCGTTGTCTCTGGCGAACCAGAAACCCGATCCCCTCCTGTACTTCACTCTTCAGGGCTTTGCCCCGCCACCCGATCAGCCACCGTTACCGGCGCCTGTCCCTCTTGCCGTTTCAACGGCTTCAGGGATTTTTTCCCTTGTGGCAGTGTTTCAGATGTTGCCATCTGAACTTGACCCTCCTGAGTTTTCCCCTCCAGGGATTTCTCCCTGCTCAGAGCTGCTCCCACACTTCTGCGGGACTCCCTTCTTGCCGTTATCCTTGCGGACCCGACTTCAAGGTCTTAACTCTCACTGAGCAGATAGGCTTGCTTTTAAACGCCCTTTGTTGCCAAAAGACGAACGCGGCCTTCCCTCCTGGGGTTGCGGCTGGGAGTTACACCCAGACCATTCGTGACGCTTTGTTTAAGCTCACTCGGAGTTCGTAATATTCATATTAAATTAAATTGGGATTAATGTCAAGTTATTTTCAGACTAAATTTGTGAAATAATTTTGTGATCCAAATCAGAATTTGTAGCAAAACCCGATGTTCAAAGGCTTTTGAGCGGCTGAACTGTGTTAAAATTACTCCGGTTTCAAAAGAGAATGCCTGTTCAAACGCCAGAAAGAAGAAAATGCCATGAGTCAAGACAGTTTAAAAGCAGCCGTTCAGGCTTTGCGCTCCGAAATTGAACAATTGGGAGCCGGTCAAGAAACGCACCGTGTGCGCCTGCAATCCCTGCTCAGCAATCTCGAAAAAGAACTGGCTGGCGAGCCTCAAACGGATTTACAGCAGGGAGTGGGACATCTGCTCGAACAATTTGAAACCGAGCATCCCCGCCTGACAGAAGTGCTCAACCGGATATCTGTTTTGCTCAGCAATATGGGCATTTGATTGCAGAGCCAAATTACCACTTAACCGCTTGGTATTCTGCAATCCCACGCACCTGTTTGAGTTCATAGACCCCGTCAGCAGTGGTGATTTGGCCCGAATAAACCCCGTATATCTGGCGAAAATCGCTATTGGCAATCCCCAAGCGAGTTTGGTCCCAGAGTGCACTCCAGGGTTCAAAGACCAAAGCAACACTCCCACAAGTAGTACTGACTTGCCAGGGCGTTTGGGGATCTTGGCCCTGAAAACGGCCTTCACCCAAAGCATAAGCCTGATGATTGACCCAGAGCAGACATTCACAGGCCCCATTAAACCCCTCCACCAAATTGAGGCTGAGTGCTTCCCCCCCCTCGGCCCGGCCTGTGAGGCTGGCCCAGTACCAACGGGTTTCGCGGGGCAAAAATCCTTCGGTATAATCACTGCAGAGTTGCACGGCCTGTTTGGGCCAATGCCGATCCCGGTAGCGAATTTCGACTTGGCCCGGATGGGCCATGCCTTTGGCCGTCAAATTGGGGCCACCCTGGTTTAAGCGATTGATCGCTACCAGCAGAGGATCCGCTGGGGGGGCAAACTGCCCCCAGAGACTCAGTTCGGGCCCTTCGACCTGAAAACCCAAAGCGCCATCGGCCTGAATCTGAATTTGAGCCGCCAATTTCGATGTCTGGGCCAGGGCCTTCAAACGCTGCTCAGAAGTACGTGACACCCCCGATTCGCCCTGGGGCAGAAACAGGGCCTCACTTTGAAAGACAGGTTGCTCCAGCCCTTTTTCGGCCATAAACACAAAGGTCTTGGCCATATAACCCAGATCGACAATTGCCAAACCCAAAATCCAGGTCCCACCATCGGCCCAGAGATAGACCCAACGTTTGTGATGAAAAAAACGCCAAAGGGCGTTTTTTAAAACGGGAAAAGTCAGGTGCTGCCATTTGCCCAGCGAGGTATGTGGCAGAGCCAGGGTGCGTAAATCCAAATGGGGTGGTGTGGAATCAAACGCCCCAGGCACCCTGTTTAGGCCTCCAAAATCTGTTTGAGCTGATTCACAATCGCCACTTGCTCGGCATCTTCCAATTCAGGAAAAAGCGGTATCGCCAAGGTCGAACGCGCGGCCTCTTCTGCTTCGGGGCAGGTGTTTTCAGGCCAGCGTTGGGCATAGACCGCCTGACGGTGCTGGGCCACAGGGTAATAAGCCAGACATTCATAACCGGCTTCGGCCATGCGCTGCTGAACACGGTCCCGGTCTCCGGGCACCCGCAAGGCATAATGGTGAAAGACACTGTAGGTATCTGCAGACACTTCCACAGGCGGACGCTCAATGGCCACCCCTTGGAGCAGGGTGTCATATTGGGCTGCCAAAGCCCGGCGGCGGGCATTCCACTGATCCAAATAGGGCAGTTTGACCCTCAAAACTGCGGCTTGCACAGCATCGAGCCGGGAGTTAAAACCGGTATAATCTTGAATATTTTTGCGGCGCATGCCGTGTTCGCGCAGACCCTGCGCCCGTTCATAAATGGCCTCAGAATCGGTGCAGATCAAGCCCCCATCACCATAACAGCCCAGATTCTTGGTGGGAAAAAAGCTGAAACAGCCTGCATCTCCGAGAGAGCCCACCTTGCGGTCTTGGTAAGTGGCCCCAATCGCCTGGGCACAGTCTTCAATCACCTTGAGATCATGGTTGCGGGCAAAATCACAAATGGCCTGCATATCACAGGGATAGCCATGTAAATGAATCGGCAAAATGGCTTTGACACCGGGTTGCAGGGCTTTTTCCAGGCCCGCTGGGTCCAGGCAATCTGTGCCCCTGAGAATATCCACAAAAATCGGCTCAGCCCCGGTACGGGTAATCGCCTCCGCTGTGGCGGTAAAACTCATGGCTGAGGTAATGACTTTGTCTCCGGGCCCGACACCCGCCGCAAGCAGTGCCAGAATCAGCGCATCGGTGCCGGAATTCACCCCAATGGCATATTTCACACCGAGATAGGCCGCCAGTTTTTGTTCACAGTCTTGCACCACGGGCCCCTTGATATACCAACCTGAAGCAAAAACAGCCTCCACGGCAGGGCGAATTTCTTCAGCCAAAATGGCGTATTGACGTTTTAAATCCGTGATTGAAAGCATGGGGAATTCCTTCTCTTGGTGATTGCAGTTTCAAGTATACTGAACACAAAAGCCAAAGGTAAAGGAACATGCAAAGCGTCAAAGTTGGTTTGGTGGGCTGCGGCCATTGGGGACCCAATTATATCCGGGTGATTGAACAATTGCCCCAAGCGGAGATGGTGATCTGTTCAGATCTCAACCCTGAACAATTGGAGCGCATGAAAAAGGCCTATCCGCGCCTGCAGACAAGTTTAGAAGCCGA
Organism: Candidatus Sericytochromatia bacterium; assembly: GCA_050248915.1. Taxonomy (GTDB): domain Bacteria; phylum Cyanobacteriota; class Sericytochromatia; order UBA7694; family UBA7694. The sequence continues at coordinate 1,879 of JBFWRL010000185.1, read as the reverse complement.
AGCTGTTTTGAATCATCCGGAACTGAATGCGGTGATCATTGCCACGCCGGCTTCCACCCATGCACCCTTGGTACGCCAAGCCCTGTCTCAAGGCAAACATGTACTCTGCGAAAAACCGCTCACCCCTGGTTATGCCGAAAGCCAAGAATTGGTCCATTTGGCCCGTGAAGCAGACAAACTCTTAATGGTCGGCCACACCTTTTTGTTCAATTCAGGCATTATCAAGCTCAAGGAATACATCCAAAATGGGAGCCTGGGGGATTTGCTCTATGCCCATTCTACCCGCACCAATCTGGGCCCCATTCGCAACGATGTCGGGGCCGTCGAAGATCTGGCCACCCATGATATCTCGATTTTTAATTATCTCTTTGATGAAGTGCCCGTTGAGGTTTCCGCCAAAGGACAGTCCTTTTTACAAGAGGGGCTGACCGATGTGGCTTTTATTAATTTGTCGTATCCAGGTAAATTATTGGCCCACGCCCACGTCAGTTGGTTGAGCCCGGTCAAGGTCAGACAGATCACCCTGGTGGGCAGCAAAAAAATGGTGGTCTGGGACGATATCAACGTGGTTGAGCCCATTCGGATCTATGATGCAGGGGTGAACCCAGAACCCTATTACCAGGATTTTGGCCAATACCAATTGCTGCCCAAACAGGGTGACACCTGGATTCCGCGTCTAAGCCTGTCTGAGCCTTTAAAAGCCGAAGTCCAGGTCTTTATTCAGGCCATATTAGCAGGCGACAAGCAGATTCCCTCTGATGGACATTTCTCAGCCCAGATCGTCAAGGTTCTGGATGCGATTCGCTTGTCCCAAGCCCAAGGAGGGCAACCGGTGCCACTGGCATCTGTTTAAGTTGATCTGCCAATAATTGACAGAGAAACACCTCCCACCCCGAGATAAAATGGGGCCCCGCAGTAAAGAGTGGCCCCCATTTTTGCAGATCTTTGTGGAACGTATCCGACGCAGTTGCGTTCTCATACAACACCGACTGGGACTGAAGAGCAGACAAGGCCTCAGGCCCAAGCCAAGGTTCAAGGTTGAGCACGGGACAGGCCAGCGATAGGGCCCATAAAATCCATTCACCCAAAGGGTCACAGCCTTCCAGACGTAGATAGACCTGTGCTAGACGCAAACCTTCAAGGGGTTTGCCCTGAAAATCAGCCAACTCCATCAAAAGCAGATCGGGCAACAATTCGGGATCCAAAGCTCGTTCAGCCAGCACCCCCTCCAAAAAAGTCTGTAAATCGTCTGTGCTGAGATTGCAGCCAATTAAAACAAAACTAAACGTCTGAGCCAAATCTGGGTCCGTCAAAAAAGACAATAATTGCACCAACCAGGGATTGGTTTGAGAGAGAAACACAGGAACAATCAGGCGCAAAGGCCTTTCGGTCTGCAAATCAACCAGAGAGGGCGTTGCCAACTGGGCAGCCAGGTCTTGGGGCAAAGCGGGTGGTAAAACAAAGAGCCGTGAATGGCTCAAATGAGGCAGCCAAGCAAGGCGACAGGCCTCACTGCGCACGGAGATCCATTCAGCCATTTGCAAAAGTGCCAAAAATTCGGTATTTTCGAGTGCCGAGCCCGAAAATTCAGGATGCAAAGGCAAATCGAGCAAGGCTGAACTGAGGTCCTGTCCCTGCTGAATCGGCTGAAGTGCTTCTTCCGCGTGGGGGGAGAGTCGGTAAGCCAAAACATACTCGCGCTGACGGGTATTTATAAACATGGCCAAAATACTCTCCCAGATATCATGTCTCTGAGGGCTGAGGGCAAAGGTCTGGTAATGCCTGTCCAAAATCTGCAAATAGAGCGGCAAAGGCTCCTTAAAATTTGGCATGACAGCAAATTTATTGGCAGGTTCGTTTTGCCCTTCGGGATCAGCCT
>JBFWRL010000184.1:0-9954 GCA_050248915.1 Candidatus Sericytochromatia bacterium | reverse complement strand
GCGGGAGAAATAACCCTGGACGACAACCGCGACCACGAATCTACCCGCGAAGCTGGCCGCAGAGTGGCAGAGAGTTATCTCAAAAACAACGTCATTCTCTCCACCCAGCTCTTTGCCTATGTGATGTTTCGCTATTTGGTGCATATCAATCCCCGCCTCGATCTCTACCAACTGATTCGCATTGGCGCACGCGAAGCCTGTATTCAGCGCACCGAGCTGATACAGATTGTGGACCGCTTTAAAAAATATCTTTCCGAACAGGAAAAAAACGGCGTGTTGCGGCTGGCCACCACCCTCAAGAACAAACCCGCAGACCAAATCGTGAGTGAAGCCATTCGCTATTTACAGATGTTTTACTCCAAAGAAGTGGTCTTGGATGGCGGGCACCAGATTCATGTTCAAGACATGCGCCTGCTCTTTTATTACCACAATCGTCTCAAGGGCTATGGTTTTGAACATGTCTTTACACGGCAAATTATGGAGCCCGTGATGGGCTCACGCACCCCGACCGGCGAGCTTTCGCGACTGAGTCAAGCTTAAAACAAGGGACTGCGGGGCTTGCACACGGGAATCTTTTATAACAGACCCTTTTGTTTGAGAATCACGCGCATCCGCCGCTTATAATCGTGTACGGCAGGTTCTGAGCTGTTTTGCTCAGCAAAATTATTAAATGCCACCACAGCAGAATAGATATTGGCCTCTCCATCAGCCCGCTCCACCTCTTCAAACAGGCGTAACATTTCTTTTTTGGGGTCCGGTGGGCGAACCCTTTCCCGCAAGGCCTCCAATTCTTGACGCTGCTGGGGATTGGCAATTTCTTTGAGGTAATTGGCACAAATCGAAACATGTTCCAAGGCTTTGAGGCGCTCATCAAAAAATTTGTTTTGCTCTAAAAAAGCGACATGTTCTTCGAGCAAGGCGATGGCACGGGCATCCCCCGCGATTTTGGCCGAAGAGTGTTCGATTTTTTTAAAATATTCGGAATAAATCTGATAGGCTTTTTGCAATTTATGGCGTTCAACTTCATTGTATTCACTGGGTTGATTGCGACTCTCAATCGCCTTGAGCACCTTCATCAGGGCCTGAATTAATTCCTGCTCCTGCTGCAAATCCGCCAATTTGGCATCGCGCTGCATTTTCATCTCTTCGCCAGGATTGTTATAGGCCATATAAATTGAGGAGTGGATGCTGTTGAAGGTGATGTTGACAATAAAATATTCGCCCTTGCGCAGCGCCTCTTGAATGGTCTGTTGATTGCGCTTGATTTCCGTTTCAATCAATTGGGTTGTCATTTGATCCAAAGAGCGCTGCAACACTTCAAAGCGGTGAATTTGCTGAGGGGTCATCTTGGCGTGATACAAACTAAAAAACGACTCCCCTTCACCTGTGGCTTCAGAAAGCCGCCGGGTAATTTCACCCAGATTTATTTCCGCACGCATATATTGGTCACAATAATACCCAAATTCCACGCATTTATGCGAGAAACTATCTAAAAATTCCTCAACATAATTAGGATTAAAGCTTTCAGCGCTAAATTCACCAGTCATCTTGCTGTAATAATCTCATTAATTTTATGCTAGATCTTCAGGCTGTCGATCAGTCTGAATTACACCTTATCCCTCTATCTTATCAACAAGCTTGTATAATGAAAAACATGGACAACATACATTTTATCGGAGTGGCCGGTGGATCCGGCTCAGGAAAGTCAACCGTGGCCCGCAATGTGCTCGAAGCCGTGGGCGCAGAAGACGTCACATATATCCAACAGGACTCATATTACAAAGATCTGAGCCATTTGCCTGCTGATGTACGCATGAAGCTCAACTTTGATCATCCAGACGCATTTGATAACACGCTTTTCTTTGAACATCTCCAGGCCATCCACAACAATTTGCCGGTCGAAAAACCGCTTTACGATTTTAAAACATTTGCCCGAATTGGCTTCGAAAAAATTGAGCCCCGCAAAGTGATTCTGGTCGAAGGCATTCTCGTGCTCGGCTACCAAGAAATTCGCGATATGCTCGGGATTAAAATTTTTGTTGATACCGACTCTGATTTGCGTATCATTCGCCGCATTCGCCGCGATGTGCTCGAACGGGGCCGCTCTTTGGAATATGTTCTCAGCCAGTACCTCGAAACCGTCAGGCCGATGCATCAACAATTCATCGAACCCACCAAACGCTTTGCAGATATTATCATTCCCGAGGGTGGTAATAATTTGGTGGCCATGGACATGCTGATTACCAAAATTCAGGCCCTGCTCTCCCATTAAGCGCATGTTTAAGCGCATGTTTAAATGGGCTCTGTGGTCAGGCTTGGGATTGGTCCTATTAACAGCTATCGCGGCCCTGATTTGGAAAGACACCACCCTCTATCTCTGGCAATCGGTCAGGGGACAGGTTTCATTGTTGCTGGGCGGGCAACCGATCTCCGAACTGGCACAAGATGCCCGTGTATCTCAGAGCCTCAAACAGCAATTTAAACGGGTAGCTGAGGTCAAACAGTTTGCGGAACAAAAATTAGGGCTCAAACCCACCCGCAATTACGAAAAATACCTGGACCTCAAACGCAATTACCTCGTCATGGTCTTAACAGCCTCCCCCCCGCTCAAAATGGAATCGTATACCTGGTGGTTCCCTGTGGTGGGCACCGTGCCTTATAAAGGCTATTACGACAAAGAAATGGGGCTTCAGGATCAGAAAAAACTTCAAGCCCAGGGATTTGAGACCCATTTTAGGCCCTCCCCGGCTTACAGTACCCTGGGCTGGTTTCAAGACCCCCTGCTCTCCACGATGTTTCAATATGGCGAGTTTTATTTGGTCAGCACCATCATTCATGAAAGCGTCCACGCTTCGCTGTGGATTCCTGGCGATGTGAGTTTCAATGAAAATCTGGCCAGTTTTGTGGGCTATCATGGGGCCTTGGCCTATTATGCCGATAAATATGGCAAAGGCAGCAAACAATACCAAGAGGGCCTTGCGATCCAAAGCAACCAAAAAGTATTTGCTGAATTTATCGGCGATTTACACGATCAACTCAAGACCCTGTACGAAGGGGATGCCTTCAGTGCCAATAAACTCGAACGCAAGACCCAATTGATCGAAGAGATGAAAACCCGTTTTAAACTGGAAATTGTGAAAAAGTTCAAAGGAACTGGTTATGCTGGATTTGAACAGCGCGAGTGGAACAATGCCATGATCATGGCCTATCGGCATTATGACCAAGAACAGGGTCTGTTTGAACAACTTCTCAAAGAGCAAACGGGATCTATATCTCAGCTCATGGCTTATCTCACAGCCCAAGGTCCGGCTGGCATTCAAAGATTGCGCGAAGCCTATCAAAAATCCAAACCCAAAGTAAAAACCCCCTAAAGCAGAACTTCAGGGGGTCTAAATCAAGACGGTCTTATGATGCTTCTTGGGCCTGAGCAACCAGAATTTCTTCAATCAGGTTTTGTTCTACTGATTGTTCCACTTCTTCAGAAACCTGTGCAGAGGCCTGCACTTCTGAATCCAGATTGATCTGATCTTCACTGAGCACATTTTCTTCGGGCAGGGCTGAGACATTGGACTCAGCTGCGGCCTGGGTAATATCAGAAGCCAGCAATTCTACTTCCAGATCTTCATCCGGCGCAGACGTGCCAGCGTCTACCAAGACATCCGACAGCTCTTCACTCAGCTCGGTTTCAATTTCTTCTTCCATAATGGCCTGTTCAGCGCCTTCGGCGGAAGCCAATTCAACGGCAAGCTCTTCTTCGCTAGCGGCATCCAGGTCTTCGACTTGGGTCTCACAGACCAGATCACCCGCTTCGTTCAGATCTCCCAAGGTATCCACATCAGCAGCCACCTGGCCCAATAATTCGTCGACATTAACAGAGCCTTGAACATTGGTAAAACGCTGACGGGCGCGATCTGCCCGCTGTTTGGCCAGATTGAGACGTTGATCCAAACGCTGGGCCAAGCGCTCAATTTGTTTGGCATTGATCACAAATTTAAACAACTGCATTTTGCCAGAGGAGGTGCGGGTCAAAACATAGAGGGTGCGGTTTTTGTAGACTTTGCTGTCACGGGCCAGTTTGGTTGCAGCCAAACCGCGAATACTGGCCAATTGACGGCGCTCAAGGGTTTGGTTGCCAACCCGGACAACCTGCACATTGGATTGAGGGCGGCGGGCATTGAGCTCTGCTTGGCGCTGTTTTAACTCAGCCAGACGCGCTTCCAATTTTTGGCGTTCTGCCGCGGCCAAGCGCGTTTTTTCCTCTTGGGCCCTGCGCTCAATTTCTGCGCGTTTTTGGGCATCCAAACGATTCAGGGCCAATTGTAAACGCAGGCGATTGTCCAAAGTGGTTTGAGAAACGGGAATGGCACGAATTTGCTGGGTGACAAAGCGCTGTTCGGTAATCACCTTTTTGGTAATCACAACACGGGTTTCCGTCACGACACGGGTTTGCACATAGCGGGCTTTTTCACGCAGCACTTTTTTACGCAGATTGTCCTTGAGTTTTTTATAGGCATTTGAATTGCGGAAACTCACCGTGGTCAGGTTGTCGTCGGTTCTCAAGAAATTGCCTTTGGCATCGAGCCCCATAAAATAGCGCAGAAAAGCACTGGTATGCATCATGACGTTGCCATTGGCTTGCACTTTGATCTGGTTTTGGGGCATGCGATCGCCATCAAGCCAAACACCCATAATTTGTTTGCCCTTCAATTTGGCTGCTGCCTGTGCCCCCAAATCAAAGACCACAGCATTGCGTAAAAATTCTTGAAGGTCGTCTTTCTTTTGAACCTGGGTCACTGTCGCCCGTTGATCGAGCACCACTTTGCGTTGAGCAGTACTGGCCACGGAAACTTGGGCACTGATGCGGATATTGTTGCGTTTTTGGTTTTCGGGGTTAATTACCACAATCACCGGCCGTTGATACCCACGCAGATAAACTTCGGCTTCGGCCTGGGCACCATCTGAGAGATTAAAATCTTCAACCACCAGTTCACCACTGGCGCTAAAGCGGTGTTTCACTTTGCGGCCACCAATCCGAACATCTTCAATATCCCCATCGGAAACGGTAGAAACTTGGCCACTCTCGGCCACCAACTGCAAATCAATGCTGGCCGTATTGCCACTTTCCAAATCTTTGAGAAATTGATTGGCCAAATTGACGGCCAAATTGAGCTGCTCGGCAGTACAGCCCGAGCCAGAGATAAAAACAGAACCTGCCAAGAGTGAGAGCAAGACTTTTTTAAAAGACATACATTGAATCCTCGTTTGAATTTTTTGTGACTTTCAAGTGACGGTACCCTCTGGGTAATTGTTCCCCGCGTTTTGCACACAGCGAAATCCAATATCACTGTGGCGGTGCTCAGGGGGCTGAAAAAAACGATAAGAGGCCCGCGTAAAATAAGGGCCGCGTGCGCTCCAAGCACAGCCCCTTAAACTGCGAGGCTCGCTGCGCACAAGATCTTCGGCCTGTTCTTTGAGATAGGGATAAGGCAAATAGAGGCTGGAAGTCCATTCATAACACTGGCCAATCAGATCATGACAGCCATTGAGACTTTGGCTCTCGGGAAACCAACCCACCGGAGCCAGGTTAAAAACCCCTGCTTCTGCGGTATTGGCCCAACCTGCCTGCCAATGGTTTCCCCAGGGCCAGATACGCCCCTCCACCCCCCGACAGGCCATTTCCCACTCGACCTCAGTCGGCAATCGTTTGCCGGCCCAAGTCGCAAAAGCCATGGCTTCATACCAACTGATCCCCACCACTGGATAATCGGGATAGTCCACTCCCGAGCTGTGACCGGGTGTATTCCAAAATGCGGGGGCATGGATGGATTTTTCTTGAATCAAACTCCAGCCCTCTGGCAACCAATAGTTTTCCTGTTGATAACCCTCTTCTGCCATAAATTGGGCAAACTCAGCATTGGTCACCGGAAAAATGCCAATCAGAAAACCTTCAGTTTTGAGACTGTGGGCCGGCCGCTCCGCAGTATGTAAATCATCTCCAATCGGATATATTCCGGCAGGCACACTCACCATGCCTCCTGAGGGGGGGCGCAGAGCCTGATACTGTGGTTTTAAGACTTGGTTAAGATGGCCCAGTCCCGCATCAACACGGGTTTGTAAAGCGACTGCCTGGGCATCGGTAATTTGCAATGCACCTTTTAAGGCGGCGGCTAACTGTTCCTGCTCCAAAAGTGGCAAATTGAGTGGGAGCAGTGAGAGCAACTCAAGACAGGTCTGGTACCTGACCTGATTGCGTTTTTCTTGCTGGGGCATGGTCAGCGGCAGTGAACTGGACTCTGAGAGGCCCTTAAGCAATTCGGCATTTTCATTTTCCAGCGCCAACAAACGCTTTTGCAGCAACAGAATCTGGCTGTCCGCTTCATTTTTGATCTGAGCAATCCGCGCCAAAGAAACCCCGGCATCTTGGTGGCTCTTTTGCAAAAGCCAGGTTTCTTTCGCAGTTTTTTCGATAATTTCGTTCAGGTTTTCAACCTGTTCTTCATTCAAACGGGCCTGGTCAGCCAAAGCTTGTTCCAATGCACTTTGACGCTGAGAGAGCACAGCAATTTCTTGCTCACCAGCCAGAACAGTCTGGTTCAAAACAACCACTTCGTCTAAGGTTTGGCGATGGTTTTCGGCCAAATCCAAATACTCCTGCTCCAAGCCCTCCAATTGTTGCAAATAGCCCATCAAGCGCTGCTCTAAGGCCTCGAGATCGGCATAGTAGAGCTGCAAAGCCTGCATTTGAGACTGAAGTTCGCTGGGAAAAGACAATGCGGGTCTGTGAAAATCCTCTAATAAACTGGTAGAAGACTCCAATTCTTGCTCCAAGACCAGCAGACGGGCCTGCTGGTCGGGCAGCAAAGCCAACAAAGGCCTTAGCTCCGTTGCCCAGACGCGCAAACGGGTATCGAGATGTTCCAAATAAAAATAAATCGACTGAAAGAGAAAGACCATTTCTTTCAGTAGACGGGCATTGCGCTGGGGGGACCATTCTGCTTCGGGGCGCATTTCTTCTTGTTCCATGGCAATCAGACTGCTAGGTATCATACCATTTTGTCACTTTCAGAGCGTCTTGGCATTTTTCAAAGTACAATTAAGGGGTATCTCCCTGAGCAAGGAGTCTGTTATGTCTGAGTTAATCACCCCAGAAACCCCCGAAGCACGCTGGTGGGAGACCGATGAAAAAGGCAAAATTCTCTGCACCCTCTGCCCCCGCTTTTGCCGCATGGGAGAAGGACAAGCCGGTTTTTGCTATGTGCGTCAAAATGTCGGTGGCAAGCTTTATGCTGCTTCTTACGGCAAATCCACTGGGTTTGCCATTGATCCCATTGAAAAAAAACCCCTGAGCCACTTTTTACCCGGCAGCGCCATTATGAGCTTTGGTACCGCCGGTTGTAATTTGGGCTGCCGATTTTGTCAAAACTGGCACATATCCAAAGCCAAATTGGTTGAACAAAACAGCGTCTCAGCCTCTCCCGAACAGGTGGTGCAACTTGCGCTCAAACACCAATGCCCCAGCATAGCCATGACCTACAACGACCCCACAATTTTTGGCGAATACGTGATTGATATTTCGCGTCTGGGCCGCGAGGCCGGCCTTAAAAGCGTGTTGGTCACAGCAGGATATATCACCCCTGAAGCCCGCAAAGATATCTACCGCTATATCGATGCGGCCAATGTCGACCTCAAAGCCTTTAGCGAAACTTTTTATCACAAATTGACCTTTTCACATTTGGAACCGATCCTCAATACCTTGCGTTGGCTCAAACACGAAACCCAAATCTGGTTCGAGATCACCAATCTGATGATCCCCGACGAAAATGACAGTTGGGACGAAACCAAACGGATGTGTGAATGGATCGCCGAAAATTTGGGGCCCGATGTACCACTGCACTTTACGGCTTTTCACCCAGATTTTAAAATGCAGGACAAAATTCGCACTCCCCAGGAAACCCTGAATCGGGCCAGAAGAATTGCCATGAGTATGGGTTTATACCATGTCTATGTGGGCAATGTACACGATCGCAGTGGCCAAACCACCTATTGTCCCAACTGTCAGCGCAGTCTGATCGAGCGGGATTGGCACCGCGTTTTGCGCAACGACCTGACAAACGGCGACTGCCCAGACTGCCAAACAAAAATCGCCGGCATTTTTCAGACAGACAGCCCTGAATTGATAAAGTTCGGTGCAAATTGGGAAGAAGAAGTTAAGCGCTAACGCGATTGGTTAAAAACAGGGGTAAAGATGTCTGAATTGGTGGGCCATATCCTCAAAGATCTGTTGGATTCTCAGGGCAAAGGTCTCTTGGGGCAGAGCGATTATTTAAAAGCCATTCTGGTTGATGTCTGTCCAGATGAGCCCAAAGCGATTGATCTCATGATGATGGCGCTGGACGAAGCCATTCCAATGGATTTGCTGCAACTGGAAAAGCCTGTCACGGGTTGGCAAACGCCCTTTACAGAAAAACTCAAACACAATCAAGATCTGCCCGAACGTTATGCCACCTGGATCGTCGAAACCTGGGCCGCAGCCTTGGGGGTCATTCCCTTGGAGCTTCAACCGCGCAATCTCATGGCTGAGTCCGAAGAAGAATACCGCAATGCTATCAGGGGCGTATTTTTGCGTTGGGACGAATTGAATGAAAGCCAAAAATCTGACATCCATGCCCTCAGGAACCGTCTGCGCCTCGACCAAATCGAAGCTGAACGAATTTGGAAAGAGGTCCAGGCAGAAATGAGCCGGGCCAGCCAAATTGCGGTCCAATTGAGCCCGCCCAGCCACGCGCCAGTCCATAATTCACTGGGAATGAGTTTTGTCCGGATTGAACCCGGCCGTTTTTTAATGGGGTCTCCTGATTATGAACACAACCGAGAGAGCGACGAAGTATTACACACTGTGACATTGAGCCAGCCTTATTGGCTGCAGAGCACCCCCGTTACACAAGCCCAATGGCAAAAGTTGATGGGAAATAATCCCGCAGATTTTAAAGGCCCCCAATTGCCGATTGAAAATATCTCTTGGTTGGATATTAACCAGCGCTTTTTGCCAGCCCTGAATGCCCTCGGAGAGGGGCGATACCGCTTGCCCAGCGAAGCAGAATGGGAATATGCCGCACGGGCCGGAAATATGAAGAGCTATTATGAACGCCATGACCCCAGCACCCTGGACGCCTATGCTTGGTACAATAATAACTCCAATTTTAAGACCCATCCTGTCGCTCAAAAACAGCCCAATGCTTGGGGTTTGTATGATATGCATGGCAATGTCTGGGAATGGTGTAAAGATCATTATGGGGCCTATCTCCTGGAGCAGACGCAAGATCCCCAAGGCCCCGAAAGGGGGCAAGGTCGGGTCATGCGTGGGGGCAGTTGGTTTTGCAACGCGAGTGCTTGCCGCCAAGCAGCTCGGGGCTATTTGGCCCCTGAGACCCGTGTGCGCCTGACAGGCTTTCGTTTGGTCAGGGAAAACGATGACTGACAACCCAGCTCCCATTGTGCTCTTTGATGGTATCTGCAATTTGTGCAACCGCAGCGTACAGTTTATGATCGATCACGATCCTCAGGCCCAATTGCGCTTTGCCTCTCTGCAGTCAGAGGTGGGGCAGGCGCTCTTAAGACAATATGCTTTGCCCACCCAAGACTTTAAAAGTCTGATCTTGATCGAGGCCGGTCAGATTTTTACCCGCTCCACAGCAGCCCTAAAAATAGCAAAATATTTGCAAGGCTATCACTGGTTGGGCCAATTTTTGTGGGTACCAGCATGGCTGCGCAATGGGGTATACGATCTGATCGCCCGCAATCGCTACCAATGGTTTGGCCAAAGTGAGTCTTGCCGAATTCCCACCCCTGAGTTAAAAAGCCGCTTTCTGAACTGAGAACAGGGCTGTTGTGGCTATTTTACGCCAGCGCCAAGCTGAAGCGCGCTTGCAATTTAATATTTAATAGTTTAATATT
>JBFWRL010000183.1:0-10014 GCA_050248915.1 Candidatus Sericytochromatia bacterium | reverse complement strand
TAATCCGAGATGGCAATGGCGATCTGCTCGGGATTTTGGCGCACAATTTCCAGCGCCTGTTGGCCATTTTCAGCCATCAGCACCTCGTATTTTTCTTGGCGCAGGGCCCGTTTGACCGAGCGGCGGATGCCCTCTTCGTCGTCGATGATCAGCAGGGACTGGAGTTTGTGGTCCATGGGTGTATAACTCAGGTGCCAGCCGGCACACGTTGGCGGCGCATGGCCTCCAAAAAGACCAGCAGCACCGAGATATCTGCAGGCGTCACGCCCCCGACCTGGGCAGCCTGCCCCAGTGAGGCCGGGCGCAGTTTCGTGAGTTTGTCTTGCGACTCACGCGAGAGGGCTTTGACATGGTAATAGTCAAAGTCGGCGGGAATGGCCAAATTTTCCATGCGCTGGGTGCGGGCCAATTGCACCTGCTGGCGTTTGATATACCCTTCGTATTTGACCTGGATCTCAACCTGTTCACCCAGCTCATCGTCGAGCGGGCCCGATTCTGGTGGATAAAATTGCTGCAATTGGGCATGGGTGATTTCGGGGCGGCGCAGCAATTCCAGCAGGGTCTGGCTGCCGAGCGATTCTTCGATGCCCCCGAGTTTGTCGTTGAGTTCAGCGGCTTTAACACGGGTGTTTTTGAGGCGGTCAAGTTCGCGTTTGATTGCCTCTTTTTTGGCCTGTAAACGCTGCATGCGCGCCTCACTGGCCAGGCCAATCCGGTAGCCCAATTCAGTCAGGCGCAGGTCGGCATTGTCGTGGCGCAGCACCAGCCGGTATTCTGAGCGCGAGGTCAGCATGCGGTAGGGGTCGGAGATCTCTTTGGTGACGAGATCATCGACCAGGGTGCCAATATACGATTCTGAGCGCTGGAAGATAATCGGGTCAGCTTCTTGGGCCCGGCGGGCGGCGTTGATGCCGGCCACAATGCCCTGGGCAGCGGCCTCTTCGTAGCCGCTGGTGCCGTTGATCTGCCCTGCGGTAAACAGGCCGGGAATCTGCTGCAGCTCCAGCCAGGGGTGCAATTGGGTGGCGGGAATCGCGTCGTACTCCACCGCATACGCCGGGCGGATGATCTCGACGTTTTCGAGGCCTTTCATGGTGCGCAACATGGCCAATTGCACGGGCTCAGGCAGGCAGGTCGACATGCCCTGCACATAAATTTCGTTGCTATCAGCGCCCTCGGGCTCCAAAAAGACCGGGTGTTGTTGGCGGTCGGCAAAGCGCACGACCTTGTCTTCAATCGAGGGGCAATAGCGCGGGCCGACCCCGTCGATCATGCCGCTGTACATCGGCGATTGCTGAATATTGTCGGTGATCACCTTGTGGGTGGCGGGGTTGGTGGCCGTGATCCAGCAGACATGTTGGGGCAGAGCCTGGGCTGGGGGCTCAAACGAGAAAAAGCGGATTGGCTCTTCGCCGGGCTGCTCTTCGAGAATCGCGAGATTGATCGTGCGGCGGTCAATCCGGGGCGAAGTGCCGGTTTTGAGCCGGTGTGTGCGCACACCCATTTCGCGCAGATTGAGCGAGAGGCTCTCTGCTGAAAACTCGCCCGAGCGGCCCGCAGAGAAGGCGGTTTTGCCAACAAAGATTTTGCCCTGCAAAAAGGTGCCGGTGGTCAAGACCAGGGCACGGGTCTGGTACTCCATGCCAAAATGGGTGCGCAGTCCGACGACTGCGCCATTTTCGAGCAAGAGCTGATCGACCATGGCCTGTTTGATCTTGAGGTTGGGCTCGTTTTCGAGTACCTGGCGCATCATGCGGCTGTACTGTTTTTTATCACTCTGGGCGCGCAGGGCCTGCACAGCGGGGCCTTTGGAGCGGTTTAAGGTGCGAATTTGCAAATAGCTGCGGTCGGTGATTTTGGCCATTTCTCCGCCGAGGGCATCCACTTCTCTTACCAGCGTGCCTTTGGCCAAGCCGCCCACAGCCGGGTTGCAGGGCATCCAGGCCATGGTGTCGAGGTTGATCGTCAGCAAAAGGGTCTTGCAGCCCATGCGCGCCGCGGCCAAAGAAGCTTCACAGCCGGCATGGCCCGCGCCCACCACAATCACATCAAAGCGGTTTTCGTCCTGGTTGAGTATCAGCATAGGGAATCCTTTAAATTGCAGGGTCAGAAACAAAACAGACATTTTGTTCGGTTTTAGGGTAATTTTAACACAGGGGGTGTTGGCTTCAGTAGCCTTTGCCACTGTGCGGTTATTTTTGCATTAATGAGGTTATCTTAAAAACAATCATTCCCGTTGGCCAAGGCTCTGAACGATGTCCTTCGACTTCGCTCAGGACACATCTTTACTCTCTGAGACCTTTGCCAGACTTTCCTACCGCTCCCTGAGACGTCTGTCGAGCGGAGTCGAGACAGGCGAAGGGGCGGCCCGAATGTCAGAGCCTTGCGCCAACTGAAGCCACTGACCCTTTCCTCCAAAAAAACCACTGACCCATCTCAATACTTCCCGATAAGCGCCAATCACCTGTCTCGTCTTTCAAAAAAAGCAATCAGCCCCGAATCTCACTGCTAAAAGCAAGACCGGGGCTGAATTCCAAACTGTTTCTATTTTGCCACTTGGTTGCGTGTGGCCCCAATTTTGCCTTGGGCCTCACTCAAGAGGGTCTGCTGCACATTGCTGATCTGGCCATCGAGACTGCCTTTGTCGCTCCGGTAGATTTGGTTGATCTCATCTACCACGCCTTGGGTCTTGTCGCGGGTCACGGTCAGCGGTGCTTTGGCACCGACGGTGGCTTCTTTGTGTTCCACGGCTTTTTGGTGGGCCGTGAAAAACGGTTTGACCTCAGCGTGGTTATCTGGGCGGGGATTGGCCAAGAGATCACTGTGGTTTTGCTCGAGGCCTGCCACGCGGCCTTCGGCTTGGCTGTAACGCCCACGGGCCCCCTCTTCGCTGCTGGTGGCCTCGGAGAGGTTGCGGTTGGCCCCATTGATCTCATAATTGTAACGCGACTGCAAATCGCGGGCCGTGCGCTGGTGGCTGGCAATTGAGCGCTCATTGGTGTCTTTGCGGTCTTTGTACTGGCTCAGGGCCATGCGGTCAATCGGGTCGAGATTGTAGAAGAGCAGGCTGAGCTGGTCAATGTCTTTGGTAAAAGCCAGACGCAGATTGATCGATTCCAGGCTGGATTCGCGGTCTTTTAAATCGCGCACTTCGCGGCCCAAACGCGAAACCTGGGTTTCGAGCTGGTCAATTTTATACGAATCGCGGTATTTATTCGAATCGGCAAAGGGATCGGTGCCGTAGGGGCTGCCACTGCCACCACCGGGTTTAAACGGATCGACCCCGTTGGGGCTGCCATTGCCACTGGAGGGCGGCGGTGAGCTGGGTTTGGTCGGTTTGGCACGTTCAAAATCCAGATCGGTGCTGGCACGGTTGTATTCCCGCTCAGAGCTGCGCCGCTCCGAAGACACCTGGGAGAGGGTCAAGGTGGTGTAGGTTTGGATATGGACATACATGCCGCGATTGTCGGATTCGAGCTGGCGGGCCTGTTGCAAATGCCCTTCGGCTTCTCCGGGCAGGCGCTCCAATTCATTGACCTTGTTTTGGGCCTGAATCCGGTTGGAGGTGGCATTTTCGAGTTGAGACTTCATTTGGCTGCGGTGGCTTCTGGCATCGTCAATCGTGTCTTCGAGGCTGTGTACATTGGGAAAGCGCGCTTCGCGCAGATTGTACGCAGCGGTGGTCACCAATTTGGTTTCGCGGTTGTTGTTGGTATTCCAAGCGTCGAGGGCCACATCGCGTTTTTTGGTGGGTTCTTGCAGATCGGCCGGCCATTTGTCGGTGCGGGCCTGCAATTGGCTGCGCAACTCGCCCACACGGCTCGATTCTTGGCCTGCCACGGTTTTGAGTTCGCCAATTAAACCCTGCATTTTGGTTTTGGCTTCACCCGGTTTGAGCAGTGCCACTTTTTGTTCAGCAGGCGCACTTTGGCGGTAGTCGCGCTGCAAATCGTCGAGTACCTGGCCCGAGAGCTTTTTGTCGATGTGACGCTCGTTGCCTGCATCTTTGGCAATGGCGTAAGCCGCATCCACTTTGGCCTGGGTGGGATTACTCAGATACGATTCAGCGTCTTTGAGTTTGACGGCAGGAGTGGTCTGATCGACATCATCGCCAAGGTAGGTGGTCTGGTTTTTGGCATCGACCAAGAACGCACCTTTGCCAGAAAAGGCCTGGGAGATATTGTTGTCGATCGCCAAAGGGGTTTTGGCTTGGTTCTGTTTGACATTGGGGTCGCGATCCAATTCAGAGATCAGCACCTGTTTGTTCTCGGACCAGAAGCCATCTTCAACAGACAGGCTGTGAACACTGGCTTTGCCGTCGGCATTCACAACCACCAATTCAGCACCTTCGTGCTTCTTGGCTGTTTCGAGGGCCTGATCGACACTCAGCCCCGAAGCCAGGGGTTTTTTCGCTGCGTTGATTGGATTATTGGGATCCCAAAATCCCTTGTCGTGAGAACCAACCTTGATTCCGCCGTCTGTCATGGAGTCACTCCTTTTGTTAAACAGGCCCGCAACAACACATGCCAAAGCAAGGGCTGGCCTTTTGAGATTAAGTTTAGGTAAAGCACCTAATCTGGATTATATGAAAAATACCGATCATCTTGCCTGATTTGGCTTAACTCGAACTTAATTTTTCGGTTGGTTTTCTAAGTAAAACAGGATCAATTGGCTTCATTTGTTTTTTCTGAAGCTTTAATATCTTCAATCATGATCCAGGCATAGAAACATGCGGAAGCCAATGTAATCAAGGGAACTATAGAACCAAACAAGTCAATTTTTAATGAAAAAACAGACTGCATTCCGACGATGCTTAAAACCAATAGACCGGAATAGCTCCCAATTCGCATTTTTTTTTTGATGGCAAAGAAAGTAAAAAAAGATAAAATGCTAAACAGCCAAAGAGAAACAATTAAATTTGGGATAAATTGCAATGCTGGCAGGCCTGTTAAGTGCCCTTCTATAAAAAAACGCCAACCTAATTCTTGGATTAGAGGTAAATAACCCCATATAAAAAAAATTGCTGGCAACAAAGATATACAAGCAATTATCAGAAACAACGCCTGTAATCTCTGCTTTGCGTTTTTGAATAAATGAATCTCTAGACTTTTTGAACATACTATTTAAAAGATACCCCAAACAGTTTTTGACTTCAAGGTTTGTGCCTGCGGCCTTTTGAGGGTTCGATTAAACCAGTGATAGCGCCTATTTTGCACGGCCAAGGAGATTCAAAAACCCCTGTTCCTTTTGGCGCCAAGGGCAAAACCAGGGCGCTGAATAACTCAGCTCCAGCCCGGCATTTTTGACGGTCTGAAGAAAGGCTTTGTACTCCACCTCTTTGCCGATATAAAAGACGGCGCGGCCACCGGGTCGCAGGCGATCCCAGGTGTGTTTGAGCCATTGCACCGGATGATGGTATTGCAGCGGAATGCGCCAGAGCAGGGCATTTTGAGGCAGAATCAAGGGCAAAAAATGGCAGATCAAATCCTGGCGTTCGCGAAATTGCAAAAAATCCCCTTCCAAAAAGCGGGCCTGGCAAATCTGAGCATAATAGCGGGCCAAATCGCCACGGGTGCAGTTTTGGTGTAAATACCAGGGATCGAGTTCAATACCGGTTAACTCCACCAGCGAGGCTTTTTCGCGCAGGCTCACGGCCAGGGCTGGGGCGTAGTTCCAAGCATGGGTGCCCACATCCAGGGCGCGAACGCTGGCTGGGCATTTCCAATCGCGCAGGGCTTCTTCCAAAAGGGCCATGCAGTAGAGGATGCGTTCAAAGTCGGCGCTCTCCACCTGATTTAAAAAAGGCAATAAACGTGGGTGGAGGTGTAACCAGTCATGTAATTTTTCTTCTGCCTGTTTGCGATGGGTTGTTTCAAATGTCTGAAAAAGGCTGTGTGTATCGACTTTTTCTGTGGGCCGATAGGGGGCGCATTTGTCCTGCAGACGCTTGCGACGCAGTGCCCAAAGCCGGGGATTGAGCTCGGCCAGGATCGCGAAGATTTCGGCCTGCTCTGAGACAAAGCTAAACAAACGGGGAAAGGCTTTTTCAAGTTGGTTTTGCCAAAACAAGGTCACCCCAGGCTCACCGCGAAAGACCACCAGATCGGGTTGATAGGCCCTGATCTCTTGGGCTGCTGTGGGCAGATCTTTGACGAGTTTGTGTTGGGTTGAGATCGGCTCTTCGCGCAGCACACCTGGAAAACTGCTGAGTTCAGAGCTGGGCAGGTCAACGCTTTCAGGCCGATTTTGCACGGCCAGGAGCAGAATACGCATGGTTAAAATCCTCTGGGACTCACTCTAACATGGGGGCCTACCGCAGGCCAAAAAGCTGTGTTAAAATGAGCCCCAGCGCACACCTGTTGCGGATTCCAGCCAGATGTGCCCAAACAGTGCCCAGGCCGCAAGCTTAAACAACCAGGATTAAACACTCATGGATGCAGAAGATTTTAAAACACTCGGTGAATGCGAATTTGGCACCATTTGGGAAGTTCAAAGCGAAAACAAGGTGGTGGTCAATGCCTATCAGGCAGCCCTTTATTTTTCGCGCGAAGATTTTCTTCACTTTGCCAAAATGGTCGAAGAATCGGTAATTACCTTGACCGGAAGAGGCTTTCAAGAGGCCAAAGCCCCGCAGGCACAGCCCGCCCCGCCCGCTGCCAAAAAAGAAGCCGCTGTCGAAGTGGCTCAAATTACGGACTTCCGCGCCTTTCGCAAGAGCAAAGGCGCATCGGTTGATTCAGAAGAAGACGACGATTTTACCAGCTAAATTGCCAGAGAAACAACGCACTTGTCATGTATGTCTGCGTATGTTATGCTGAAGTACATATAACTTTGAATGCTCTCTAAAGGAGAATATACTTATGGCCGCTAATAATCAGATTGTTGTGATTGGTCGGGCAGGCAACAACGTGTCCGACGATATGCGTCACACCCAAAGTGGGACCGCTATCGCTGAGGTGCGTTTGGCTGTCAACCGCACCACCAAAGATGCCTCTGGCAACCCCATCACCGACTGGATTTCTTGCAAATTCTGGGACAAACAGGCCGAACGCCTGGGTGAGTTTGTCAAAAAAGGCGATTTGATCAGTGTGACAGGGGCCTTGCGCGTCGACAATTGGGAAACCCCCCAAGGCGAAAAACGCCAAAAATATTATGTGCACGGCGAGAATTTCCAAATGCTCGAATCCCGCCGCTCTCGTGAAGAGCGCACAGGTGATTTTGGCGGCGGAGCCCCTCGCCATGAATCTGCTCCCCCCGCCAGAGCCGCTGCACCCGCTCGGGCCGCTGCCCAAGACGATTTTGGCCCCGATGAATTTGTCGACGACGACGAATTGCCACCTTTTTAAGTTCTGAGCCATGCCTGTTCGCGCCCTGATCTTTGACCTGGACGATACCCTGATCGATACCCATGGTCAATTGGTGAAAGAGGCGCATTGGCAGGCCTGTCTCGCGATGCACGCGGCGGGTCTCTCCGTTCATCCCGATGAATTGATGATGACCCGCCAGCATTTGCTGGTAACCCAGCCCCGCGAAGAGATCAATGCCCTGTTGGCCAATCACTTTGGCTTTACCTGTCAGACGATTATCAAAGCGGGGTTTGATGCCTATTTTAACCCTGTTTTCAGCGAGTTGGACCTCTTTCCCGAGACCTTGCCTTTGCTGCAAAAATGGGCCGAGGCAGTGCCTCTGTATCTGGTTACTTCGGGTTATGAGCAGGCCCAGCGCCGCAAGGTCGAGCTCTTGGGCATTGAAGCGCTCTTCCAACAGATTTTTTATGTGGATATTGCCCGTCTGCAGGGCAAACGCGAGGTCTTTGCTGAAATTCATCAAACGTTGGGGGGAGATCCCCGCGAACTTTGGGTGATTGGCGATCGCATCACCAATGAAATTGTGGCGGGCAATGCCTTGGGCATGACCACCGTCTGGATCTGCCAGGGAGAATGTGCCCATATTTTGCCCCAGTCTGAGCAAGAACAGCCCCGATTTAGGGTGTCACACATTCACGATCTCGATGGGCTTTTGCAATCCCAGCCGGTTTGGAAAAAAAGGGCTTCTGTGCTACCATAATCCTGTTGGCAATGAGCCTGAATACCTGTCCAGGTCTGCGATTCAAACTATATTCAGGCTGCCTTTGCCGATGCGCACACTGTCCATTTCTTTCATTTTTTAAGCTCGGAAAGGATGCCCCTATCTATGTCATTGCTGATTAAAAATGGCCGCATTGTCACCGCTGTGGATGATTATTTTGCAGATGTCTTTGTCGAGAATGAAACCATCACTGTGATCGGTAAAAATCTGGATATGCCCGCGGACCAGGTCATCGATGCCTCCGGTCGCTTAGTGATTCCCGGCGGGATTGATCCCCATACCCATATGGACATGCCTTTCGGGGGGGCTGTTTCTGCTGATGATTTTGAAACCGGTACCCGCGCAGCGGCCTGTGGTGGCACCACCACGATCATTGACTTTGCGATTCAAACCAAGGGCAAATCGACCTTTGAAGCGCTGGACATTTGGCATGCCAAAGCCGAGGGCAAAACTGCGATTGACTACGGCTTTCACATGATCATCACCGATTTGCCCGAAGAGCGCATTCCCGAAATGACCAAATTGGCCAGCGAAGGTATTACCTCTTACAAGCTGTTTATGGCGTATCCAGGGGTGCTTTATACCGACGATGGCACGATCTTTCGGGCCATGCGCAAAGCGGGCCAAGATGGTACTGTGATTTGTATGCACGCAGAAAACGGCATTGTAATTGACGAAATTATCAAAGAGGCCCTGCGCGAAGGCAAAACCGACCCCAAATGGCATGCTCTGACCCGCCCGACCCGCATGGAAGCTGAGGGGGTTCACCGGGCCATTTCGATTGCCGAAGTGGCAGGTGTGCCTGTGTATATCGTGCACCTTTCCTCCTCGGATGCGTTGGAGCAGGTCTCGATGGCCCGTCAGCGCGGTGTACCCGCTTTTGCTGAAACCTGCCCGCAATACCTTTTCTTGGATGAAAGCTATTATTTTCAAGAGGGCTTTGAAGGGGCCAAATATGTCATGACGCCCGCGCTGCGTGAGAAGTGGAACCAAGACAAACTCTGGCGCGGTCTGCGTTTTGGAGATTTACAATCGATCGCCACTGATCATTGCCCCTTTTGTTTTAAAGACCAAAAACACCTGGGATTACACGATTTCACCAAAATCCCCAACGGCGGCCCCGGTGTTGAGAACCGCATGAGCCTGATTTACAATGGTGGAGTGGTTGGCGGCCGCATTTCTGTGAATAAGTTTGTCGATATTACTTCAACGGCAGCGGCCAAAACCTTTGGGCTCTTTCCCAGAAAAGGCACGGTGGCTGTCGGTAGCGATGCCGACTTGGTGATCTTTGATCCTGAGCGCAAAGAGACGATCAGTATCAACAACCCCCATATGCACCACATGAATGTCGACTACAGTCTCTATGAGGGATTTGAGGTCCAAGGGGTGGCTGAAACGGTTATTTCTCGTGGCAAAGTCGTGGTCGAGAAAAACAATTATATCGGCAAAAAAGGCGACGGAAAATTTCTCAAACGCGGTCTTTATGGGGGACTGAAGTAAAAATTGAGACATCAATTGAAGGGTGGGAGCCGAGCAAAATAGGCACCAGCCCTTCAATTTATTGACTATTTGTTGTTTAATTATGTTAAGAGCCAGAAAATACATTCTGTTTAAAAACAGGGATTGAGTTGCTGATCGCGGCGGGAGAGTGGATGTATTTTTGCCAAGCGCTATGACAAGGAAGAGCATCAGAAGGATCTGAATCTGCTACTATGAGTCATTTTACCTATCATGTATCGGATTTATCCTCTGAAAACCAAAAGCAGGAGGGATTGATCTTTCATCTGAGCCCCGATCAAGCGGAGGTCATGTTGATTATCAATCCGTCTTAGCTCGAAGCCCTTCCTTCGCCCGCGCTTTTGGAGCAGGCCTTTGAAAAAAAGGGCTATGCAGGTTATCACCTTCACACAGCTATTTTGCACGAAC
>JBFWRL010000182.1:0-10024 GCA_050248915.1 Candidatus Sericytochromatia bacterium | reverse complement strand
TTATACCCGCAAGTAAGCTTTAACTGAACGTTCTCACTGATCGCCGGGATAGATATCCCGGCGGTTTGTGTTTTTTGCGGGAAAAGGCTTTCAGCATCAGATTTTCGGCCCTTCCCCGTGGGATGTGCTGTGACCTGGGCTACAATGTATACCACTGAGGATTTAAACAGATTCAAGGAGTAAGGCCATGAGACTGGCACGAGTCATTGGCAGCGTGGTTGCCACGATCAAACATGAGGCCCTGCAAGGACGCAAGCTGCTCATGGTCCAACCGATCGATCCCTACGGCGAAGACACCGGAGAACAGGTCATTGCCATCGATCAGGTTCAAGCTGGTGTGGGAGATCGGGTGTTGTTGCTCGAAGAGGGCACTTCAGCCCGGCAGATCTTGCACTATGAAAACGCCCCCATCCGCTGTGTGATTGTAGGTATTGTCGACCATGTCGAACTTGCCGCCCAACCGGCATCCGTTTGAAGTAGAGGCTTTTGTCCTCAAGCACTACGACTATAACGAGCACGACCGCATTGTGGTGCTCTACAGCCGCAAGTTTGGGGTATTGCGTTCGATCGCCAAAGGCGTGCGTCGGCCCCGTAGTAAGCTGGCTGGTCGTTTAGATCTGCTGCGCTGCAACCATTTGGTGTTGGAGCGGGGGCGCAATTTGCACAAAATAACCCAATGTGATGCCCTGCGTTCCTTTTCGGGCCTCAACCGCGATTACCACGCCCTGACCCATGCCCTGGCCATGGGTGAATTGATCGCTTCCTTTTCGCAAGAAGAAGATCCCAATGAATATCTCTTTGCGCTTTTTTTGCACGGTTTAGAGGCACTGTCCACAGGTGCCGAGGCACTGCCCCTGCTGCTCTGGTTTGAATTGCACTACCTGGAGCAATTGGGCTACCAGCAGGATTGGGATTTTTGTGCCCAATGTGAAATCGACTTTCGCCCCCGCGATTACCACTTCTTTGATACCTTACACGGCGGTCTGCGCTGTGAAGCGTGCAAGCGCAAAGAGACCAGCCGTTACCTGAGCTTTGAACAGATCGAAGTCCTGCGTGAGTTACAGGCCTCCGAGGGCCCGCCAGAGACAGCTCCAGAGCTGAAGCCCCAGGCCCTACGGCAATTACAATCCTGCCTGCAGGGCTATTTTGAACAATTGGCTGAAAAACCCTTAAAGGCCCTGGCCTATCTGCAAGACGACAATCTGGGCTGGGCCATGCCCAACGAAACGAGGAAAACATGACCGATTCAAACAAAGAAAAAAAAACACATTCTCCCCTGTTTAAACAAATGCTGGGCTTCGCCTTGGCAGGTTTGGCCGGGGGCTCACTGGTTTTGGGGTATTTGCAATTGAACCAAGCTGTACCCAAAGCGCCTGCCGCCTCACCGAGCATGGCAGAGCTGGTGGACCCCAGTGCCCTGGCTGCGGCAGGGGCATCTCAAGAGCAGCAGACCATCAATCTCTACAAACGGGTCAGCAGTTCGGTGGTCAACGTGACCACCCGCTCCTTCCAATACAATTATTTTATGGAAATGGTGCCCAGCGAGGGCGCAGGCTCGGGTTTTGTGATCGACAAAGAGGGCCATATTGTGACCAATTTTCATGTGGTCAACGGCGCTCAGCGTTTCTTTGTGGCCTTTGGCAATATGGAGCACTCCTACCCCGCTGAATTGGTCGGCTTTGACCAGCGCAGCGATTTGGCGATTCTCAAGGTCAAGGCCCCTGGCAATTTGCTCAATCCCGTCAGTTTGGGAGATTCTTCCAAATTGCAGGTGGGGCAGACTTCGATTGCCATTGGCAACCCCTTTGGTTTGGGCCAGACCATGACCTCTGGGGTGGTCAGCTCCCTTGGACGCAAAATCCAGGTCGAAGAAAACCGGGTCATGTCAGATTTGATCCAAACCGACGCGGCGATCAACAGTGGCAATTCGGGTGGCCCACTCTTTGACTCCGCTGGGCGCGTGATTGGTGTGAATACCCTGATCTACAGCCCCTCGGGCGGCTCAGTTGGCCTGGGCTTTGCGATTCCGATCAATACGGTCAAACGCTTTATTCCCGACCTGCTCAAATACGGCAAGGCCCAATACCCCTGGATGGGCATCAGCGTGATGTCGCTCAGTCCGCGTTTGGCCCAATTGATGAAATTGCCCGTCTCTGAAGGTTTGCTGGTGATGCAGACCTCCCCGACCGGGGCTGCGGCCCAAGGCGGAATCAAAGGTGGAACCCAGCGCGTGTATATTGGCAATTATGAACTCTACCTCGGCGGAGATATTATTCTCGCGGTCGATGGCCAGCCTGTGAAAGTCGAAAACGATTTGTTGACCTATCTCGAAACCCGCAAACGGGTCGGGGATACCATTCAGGTCACCATTCTCAAAGGCGGCAAAGGCAAACCCCTCAATTTAACGCTGCGCCTGAATGCCACGCGGGAACAATGATAAAACCGATTCAACTGCTCGATGCCCAGGTCGCCAACCAAATTGCCGCAGGCGAGGTGGTTGAGCGGCCCGCCTCAGTGATCAAAGAATTGGTTGAAAACGCCCTCGATGCCGGTGCGACCTTTATCCAGGTCGAGGTCGATCAAGGCGGGCGCTTTTTGCGGGTCGTCGACAATGGCTTTGGTATTCCTGCTGAGAGCGTCGGTTTGGCCTTTCAGCGTTTTGCCACCAGCAAATTGCAGAGCTTTGAAGATATTTGGAGCATCAATACCATGGGTTTTCGCGGTGAAGCCCTGCCCAGCATTGCCTCGGTGGCGCGGGTCGAAATTCTGACCCGCACAGCCGATCAAGACATTGCCAAACGCCTGGTGATCCAAGGCGGTGAAATCATCGAAAACAGCTCCGCTGGGGGGCCGGTGGGCACCAGTCTGACCATCCGCGATCTCTTTTACAATACCCCCGCCCGGCTCAAATTTCTCAGCTCTGAGACCACCGAATTGGGGTATATCCAACAATTGATGCAGGCTTTTGCCCTGGGCCTGCCCGAGATCGGCTTTAAATTTGTCAAAAAAGGCAAAACCGTGATTCAGACCAGCGGCCAACAGAGTCTCAGTTCGGTGGTGCGCCAAATTTTGGGCAAAGAGTTGGCCGATTCACTGTATACCGTCAGCCACGAAACCCCAGCCGGTTTGCTCCAGGGGGTGTTGAGTTATCCCGATTGTGTGCGCCGCGACCGCAATTACCAATTTTTGTTTGTCAATCGGCGCTGGGTCAAGGTGCCGGGCATTACCAAACTCGTTGATGATCTCTACGCCGATCTGGTGCCCAAAAAGAATTTCCCGGTGGCCATTCTGCAATTGGAATTGCCCGCTGGCAATGTCGATGTAAACGTGCACCCCAATAAAAAAGAGGTCAAGTTCAAACATTTCAGCCAGATTTTTCAATTGACCCGCGAGGGCATTCAAAACTCGCTCTCGCGTTACCATTTTGAGCGCAGTGCCAGTTTGGGGCCGCCAGTGGTGGATTTTGGGGCGGCTAATCCCACTGCGCCCGCAGCGCAAAATGAGCAAAATGTGCCCGCAGCCCCTGCGCTGACTCCTGTCAAAGCCCCTGCTGGCAATGCTTTTGATGATGACGATGAAATTCCGCCTTTTGCCATGCCGCTTCCTGTTGTTCAGCCTTACGTTCAGGAACCTGCTGCGCCAGTTTACGCCTCTCCCCTGGCTCTCGTACCAGCGCAGGTTCAGCCATCAGGCCCCACTTGGGCCCCAGAATTGCCCACACGCCCCCCGCAAGTGCTGGAATTGCCCGATCTCAAAATATCCCCCCCGCCAGCCCCGGTTGAAGCCGGTGCCCCTCTGGAACCCGTCAGTGCCCTGGGCCAAGCCTGTGATTATACGTATATCGTGGCCCATTATGGCAATGGCCTGGCCCTGCTCGATCAACACGTGGCCGAAGAGCGCTACCTCTACGAAGAACTGCTCGAACAGGAAAAAGTCCTCAGCCAGCCGCTGCTGATCTCGGTCGTGATAGACATTGACGAAATTGAGCGCGGCCTGCTCGAAGAGCACCGTGCAGTCTTTGAGCGCGCAGGCTTTGAATGGGAAGAGGATGGCCCTGGAAGCATTGCCATTCGCGCCATTCCCCACTGTCTGCGTTTTGCCGAAACCGAAGCAACCTTTAAAGAGGTTTTGTTGGAGCTGCGCGAAAGTGGTGTGGCCAAGGTCTATCTAGAGTCGTTTAACCGCCTTTGCAAGACCATTGCCTGTCACAGCGCGATTCGGGCCGGAGATCCTTTAACGCTGGAGCAGATGCAAAAAATTGTTCAGAATTGGTCCCAGACCCGCAATCCCTATACCTGTCCCCATGGTCGCCCGATTCTGCTCAAATTCAGCAAACTAGAACTCAACAAGCGCTTCCTCAGAACCTGGTAAAAGTGACCAATCTCTGATTCAGCGCCTGTGAGAGATTTCCGGCTGATTGCGGCTGAGACTTAAGCCCAGGCCTGTTTGTAGTCTTGAGCGTATTGGGCAAAGGTGATCGGTTTGCCCCCGGTGATCTTTTCCACTTCGGGGGTGATCTGAGCGGCATAGCCGGCTTTAAAATAACCCAGGATCATCAGCAGAAATTCAGTGTAATCGGCCGGCAAACCAGCCCCCAAGAGCCCCTCACGCATCGCTTCGGGAGAAATCTCTTCGTAGCCAATGCTTTTGCCTGTAACCGCCGAGAGAATCTGGGCCACTTCGTCGTGATCGAGGGCTTCGCCTCCGGTGAGATTAAAAGCCTGGTTGTTGAAATCGTCTTTGACCAGCAGGGCTGCAGCCACGGCAGCAATGTCGCGGGCGTCGATAAAACTGCCTTTGGCCTGGCCCACCGGCAAAAAGATCTTTTGCTGGCTCAAAATGCCCTGAATCCAAAAGGTATTAAAATTCTGCATAAACCAATTGGGGCGAATAATATTGTAATCCAGGCCCGAATTTTCGAGTAAGATTTCGGCCTTGCGCATCGGGGCTTCGGGATCGGCATCCGCCCCCATGGCTGTCATCAAAACAATTTTTTTGACTCCCTGTTTTTGGGCCTGAGCAAAAGCGGGGCCCAGCAGTTGATCTTGGTTGGTATAACCGGGTGGGGCCATTAAAAAGGCCTTTTCTACCCCTTGAAAAGCGGACTCTAAACCTTCGCCCGTGACCAAATTTAAATGCACCTGATCGGCTGCACTGGCCACGTTGCTGGTCGCTTTACGCACATTCTGACCTTGGCTGCTTAAACGTTTGGCGAGTTCTGAACCGACTTGGCCACTGGCCCCGATAATCAAAATCTGAGACATATCTTTGGACTCCTCTAAAATCTGTTGTTGGTTTTTTATTGTGTTTGGGTACTCCCCTAGAATAATCTCAAACAAATATACTTTGAATGGTAAATAATCTAAATTTCATGTCTTAAAATCTAATATTTTTTATTGAAGTGGACTTTGATCAGTTTTTATGTCAAGCTAAGATCATGGATATTTTGGCAGACATCTTAAAAACAGCGGGCCTGAAAAAACGGATTCTCAGGCAAAATGCCAGTGAGGGCCCTTGGGCGATGCGTTTTCCCTGTTCGCACAGCATGGGCTTTCATGTGGTGACCCAGGGTGAAGCCTGGCTCTGGAGTGGCGACAAAGAATCCCCACAGCAGCTCAAAAGAGGCACCATCGCTTTTATGGCGCGGGGCACCCCCCATTTTATTTCTTCCCATCGCGATCCTGCGCTGCTCGAAACAGCTGCTCCGGCTGAAATTTGCCAGCATTTTGAAAAACCCCAGACCTCCAGCCAAGCCACACCGTTGATTTCGATGGTCAGTGGGGCGTATCAGCTTTGGAACGAGCCGATTCATCCCCTATTTCGTGAATTGCCTGAGTGGGTGATTATTCAGGCTGAGCAATTGAATTATGCGGATGCGCTGCAACATGCCTTGCAATTGCTTGCCCTCGAACAAGGCGCACCCAGTTTGGGTTCTGAGGCGATTGTATCAGGCCTATTGGACATTCTCTTTCACCTGATACTCAGGCGGATCTTAGACCGTGAGGCCACACCCAACCACACCTGGTCAAAAGCGGTCAAAGATCCCTCTCTCAATCAGGCCCTGCAATTGATGCACGGCAAACCCAGCCATGACTGGAGCCTGGAAGAATTGGCAGTGGCAGTTGGGCTCTCGCGTTCGGGTTTTGCCCTGCGCTTCAAACAGGTGCTCGGAGACACACCCCACCACTATTTGACCACCCTGCGCATTTTGCAGGCCATGGAACGCCTGAACGAGAGCGACGAGAATCTCGAAAACGTGGCACAGGCCGTGGGCTACCAAGACGCATTTGCCTTCTCTAAGGCCTTTAAAAAAGCCGTGGGACTTTCACCCAAGGCCTTTCGCCAGAAAAACCGCGCAGAGCGAGAATTGGTTTGGAAGTTTTCCTGAAGACTTAACTAAGGGGTTGAAGCTTCAGGCGGAAGACTCATGCGGGCTTCTAAAAAAGGATCGTCGATCTTTTGGGGTTTTTCTTTAAAGAGCAGAATATCGCTGGGCATGCCAATTTTGTCGCGTTTTTTCAGGGCCTGTTCGAATTCTTCAAAGCTTTCAATATGTTCGGCCCCATTTTCGTTTTGGGGATCGGAAATATTTAAGTGCCGATCCGGGGGCTCGCCCACACTGTTGACCACCACATAATGGCCGCCATTGCCGTTGCTGTCCATATTGCCGGTGCGCAATACGACTTCATGTCCATCCGCCAGGGCTGTGCGAATGGTGTCATAGGCTGCTTCTGCATCTTCGGGTAAGACAATCCGCTCAGATTCCACATCGCGCATTTGCCGGGCGGCGTTGAGTTCAACCATGGTTCTCAATTGGTCGGCATTGATCGCATAAACCCCATCGGCAGGTTTGTCGCTGCCCACCACGGCGTCTCCGTCGATGCGCAGATTGTGCAGATCTTCATAAGGGATGCCCAGGCGCTTGAGCACAATGGCAGCAGAAGCGGGACCACAATTGGCCTGCTCTTCTTTTTTTTCTTGCTTGGGTGAGAGTTCGTCGCTTTGACTGGCCTCGCCATATTGGTAAACATGGGTGTCGGCCTCTGTTTGGCCGAGGGGGTAATCGATGGGCGTTTCGGGGGGGGCTGTGCCGTCTGTTGTCGTTTCTTCAGCAGCCGGATCGGGGGGTGGGAAACGCAGATCGGGATGGGTTTGGTCATAAGACAGGTATTGCGGCAGGCTGGGGGCTGGGTCGGCGCTTTCGGCGGCGGAGGCCTCGCCTGCTGTGGTTTCGCTCGCTTCTGGGGCAGGGGTTTCTGGTGCAGCAGGGCTTGCTGGCGTGGCGGTTGCGGTGGGTTTTGCGCCCAGATTTTCGGGGCGGGGCAGGGGTCTGAGTGAGGGGCTGAGAGGGGAGGTGGTCATCGGGGGGGAACTCCAGAAATGATGCTTTAGATTATCTTAACCCAAGATCGGGGATGTTTGAACTTTTAATTGGTTCAGTTTGTGGTATGGGCAATTGGTTTTGACTTTGTTTAGATAAGGGCAATCGGCTCGGTTGGCGCAAGCCCCTGACGTTCAGGCCGCTCGCTGCGCCCGTCACACGGCTGAACCATCTGTGGGCCGTGCGCCGGGCAATTGCCTTCACTTTTCAGGGCCTTGGCCAACAAGGAAAATTGTGTTTCGCTTTCAATGCCCCAAGGATACATACTTGTCCGTAGAGCAGAAGCTACCCACAATTGGGTTAAATTGCCCCATGTGGAGTCTTAATCCTCTGATAGGAACCCCTTAAGTGCAGTCTTTTTGACATAATCAACCTCGCCAAAATTGATTCATATCTTTATTTTATACTAATTTGACGATCAAACCATTTAGCCTTGCGTAGGGGGGAGCATATCACTTTTTTTAACAAGGTTTCCATAAGGGTCAATTACAACTGTACTACCACCGCCATCATGCCAGTTAGGATTTTTAACCCAGGTTGATTCATTCTTTGCTTGTTGTTCTCTTCTAGGTTTTTCTTTTCCTTTACGTCTATCTGTTTTGATTATTTTTCCAAATTCTTTTAATTTATTTTGTTTAGATGATAGGAGATATTCAATTAATTTTTCTTTAATATTTTCATGAAGATTGCGATATTTAATTGCTTCTTTGCTAATTATAATAGATTCGTTGTTTTTTTCAATAATATTTATCCATATATTTAAAGCATTAATTCTAATATTAATTTTTTCATCTATATTTAAAAAGATTTTTTCAAAAAAGATTCTTAATGATGATATTTCAAATGATGGTATATCAGCTATATTTTCTATAATTAATTGAATGTTATTATTTTCAAATAAATCAAAAATACACTTGATTTCATCACCTATTTCTTTTAAATGATTATATTTAGATGATAGGAGATATTCAATTAATTTTTCTTTAATCTCTTTAGGGAGTTTGTGATATTTTTCAATTCTATCTTTACTAACTGAAAAAGATTCTTCGTTATTTTCAACAAGATTCTTCCATATTTCTAAAGCATTAATTCTAACATTAATTTCTTTTTCATTAGAGAGAAAGATTCTTTCAAAAAAGAGTGTTAACGATGATATTTCAAACGGTGATATATCATCTATATTTTCTATAATTAATTGAATGTTATTATTTTCAAATAAATCAAAACTATATTCAAGATTTTTATAGGTTAAATCTTTTAATTTTTTTGATATTTCTAAATTTGCATCTTTAATAAGATTAATATAGTGATAAATTTTTTTTAAATCACTAATTTTTTGATGATCAAATATATTGTTTGCTATTGAATCAAACATATTTCTTATTTTAACGAAAATTAGTTCTTCTAAATCATTTATAGTTAATAGATTTAAATAGAAAGAATTCCTCATTAAACACAGATGTTTTTCAAAGTCAAATTCTTGTTTTATCTTTAAACGAATTCGTGTATCCAAATTATCTTTAGATAATACTTTTAAAATATCTACAACATCTTCCATGCTTGATATATCTGAAAATTTGATAAATTCTGTTAATTTATTTTCAATTTCAATTAAACATTCTTTATCAAGATTATTATTAGAATTTTTTAAATTTTTTATAGAATTTTTTAAATTTTCTTTTGTTTCTTTGTTAATTTTAGAGATATTATTAGGGATTTCATTTGAAAAAACCTTAACTAAAATGTATGACATATTTAAGTCCATGATTATTATTTACCACCTTATTTAATACAAAATATACCGATATAGTTAAATTACGAATAAAATAAAAAAATTTTAAAACATCTAAATTAATTGTACTTTTTATGTAAATATTTATGTGCGATTATGAGATGTATTTTGTTATTTTGATTGAAATATTATTTTTTTCTACGCCGAAATCAAGTTGCGCGCAAACAGTTTCACAATCCGTTCAGGTTGTAAATCAATATCGGCCAACGCTTTCAGGGCACCCCAAAAACGCTTTTTATCGGAATAAGAAAATTTTCCCAACAGTGCCTTCATTTGTGTTTCTCCCCGGCTCTCAATCATTCGCAATCTTTGGGTCTGAAAGGGACTTTTTCCCTCTTGAAGATGCTTTCGGTACATTGACTCCAAACCACGACAGGTATAGAGCAACATATCCAGTTTGCGCGGCGTCAGCCACAGGGTATTCCAGGCCGAGTTTCTTTCACGACAGACCGCTTGGCCCCATAGAGAAATATGTAATGCAGAGGCGGCATCTAGGTCTTTGACCTGCCAGTCCCCAATTTCTTTAATGCTGATCTCTCCATGGATGGCCAGTGCAGAGAGGGCATCCAGTGTTCGTTTAGAAATAATCATATGTTTTTGCGGCCAAAGAACAGCCAAAACAAGGCTGGTGAGTACTTGGCCATTTACATCGGGATGCTGCAACTCAGGATGATGCCAACCCATCCATTGGGGGAAGTCCTCAAAGGCTTTTAACAAGGCTGTTTCGCTGTCTTGATGCACCAGTTTTTCTAAGGCATTCTGGTGGGTTTTTAGTTCATGAACATCCTGAGACAAGCGTTCATTCAAGCCATTGAAGAGGGTTCTGTATTCTGGGCGTGCCCGACTCACTT
>JBFWRL010000181.1:0-10152 GCA_050248915.1 Candidatus Sericytochromatia bacterium | reverse complement strand
GGGGAAATTTAACTGCGGTGATGCAGTGGGTACAGGACTTGCCCCTGGACTGGCTGTGGGGGCGGGGACTGGAATTTCACTGTTTTCACTAAAGGCCAGTGACTCAAATTTAAGTGAAAAATCCGCGTTCAAGGTATGCTCGTAGCCATTGCTGTCTTTGCCAAAAATCTTAAGTTTGGCAGTTCCATCACTCACGCGGGGAGCCCGATTTCCAGGGTAGACGACCCCACGGAGATCTGTGTCGATACTCAAAACATTAAACTGAATGTCCACAGTCAACACATTGGCAAGCATGGATTTATTGAGGGGGTATTCCTTCACAGGCAAGACCGTACCGTCGGCCAAGCGGTACTCAATTTGAAATTTATAAAAATTGACCCGCGGCAAAAGTGGCTTATTTTCAACAGTCACAACGGGTTCTGTGTAGGTATAGAGGATGGCTGGGACGCCATCTACCTGGCTTATGGATTGACGAATGCCAATCAAAGAGCCAGAACCTGCTGTGCTGCCTGTTCCACCTCCCGCTTTCACTTCAGCAACCAAAATCTCTGCTGCTGGAAAAAAGGGGTTATTGATGCTTGTGCAGGCGACACCTGCAGCCAACAATAAGCTGGAGAGAACCAGGATGGGGAGTGGCGTTTTTTTCTTCAAGGTCCAGTTACTTCCTGCTGTAAAGGTTCTTAAAATATCTTAACACTATTTGCAGGGAAATTGAAAAAATTGACTTTCCTGCTTGTGATAGTCAATTTATTATATTCAGGCTCCCCTGTAAAGAGTCAAGTTTTTTGATC
The DNA here is from genome assembly GCA_050248915.1 of Candidatus Sericytochromatia bacterium. GTDB lineage: Bacteria > Cyanobacteriota > Sericytochromatia > UBA7694 > UBA7694. The sequence goes on along the minus strand of JBFWRL010000181.1, from coordinate 9,361 downwards.
ACACCTGGATTCGATCCCGCTTGTTCTTTTTCGCGATTTGGGCAGTTAAGACCCTGTGATATACTGAATTACCCTTGTTTGAAAGGTTTCTGGTTGCCTCTTGATCTGTCCGAGGGATATTTGACCGGCAACCAACTCGGTTTTATGTTAAGGGCTTTTGAGCAAACTCAATCATCTGTGTGTGAGCCCGATTGATTGGTATCGTGATAAAACGGGACACACGTTTCTACAAATATTCCTTAAAGGAGATCCTGGGTTATGCAGTTTTTTATTGACACAGCCAATATCGATGAAATTCGTGAGGCCGCAAGCTGGGGGACCGTTGCTGGAGTCACAACCAATCCTTCGCTGGTTGCCAAAGAAAGCCGTCCTCACCGTGAAATTATTGAGGAAATTAGTGCTTTGATTGATGGGCCTATCAGTGTCGAAACCCTCAGTTTGGATTGTTTGGGTATGCTCAAAGAAGCCCACGAATTCGCCACATGGTCGCCCAATGTGGTGATCAAATGCCCGATGACGATCGAAGGGCTCAAAGCCACCAAACAATTGTCCGCAGAAGGCATAAAAACCAATGTCACTTTGATTTTTACTGCCAATCAGGCCCTTTTGGCGGCATTGGCTGGGGCAACATATGTCAGCCCCTTTGTTGGGCGTTTGGATGACATCGGCCAAGACGGCATGGCTTTAATTCAGGATATACGTACGGTCTTTGATCAGTATTATTTTGAAACTCAGATTTTGACCGCCAGTGTGCGCCATCCTCAACATGTCTTGAGAGCGGCTCAATTGGGCTCTGATGTCGCAACCGTGCCCTTTAAAATCTTAAAGCAGCTTTATTCTCACCCCTTGACTGACAGTGGCATTGAAAAATTTCTTGCTGATTGGAAAAAATCTGGATTAAGTGCCGATGCCTAAGCGAATACTTGGTTTGGGTTTGGGGCTTTGTCTGTTGCTTTCGGGTTGTGAGAATCTTCAGGCCATGTGGGAGCAGCCCGCCAAACAGATGGAGCGCTTGCAGAAAGAAAACCGCCAATTGCGTCAGGAGGTTGAGTCCCTGCGCGAAAAGTTGGGTCGGTCCGATGCTGAAGGCGTGGTAAATCAGGTGCTTGTGGCACTGTATGATTTGCGGCATGCACTTGAAAAATATGCCTTGCAAAACAATGGTGAGTATCCTCATGCCAATAATATCAATGATTTACAGTCTATTTTAAAAAGCTATCTGCCCGAAAGTTTTGCTGTAGAAGCTGTTTATCTGGAAAAAATCCGTTCTCAGAAGCGGGGTTACATCATGATTGCCAATGTCAAAGGGCAAGAAATCGTTGTGAGTAACCTACTCTAAAAGCGGATTTAAGTTTAAGATTAGGCTTGTTTCTACTTGTATCTGAGAACGTGACGGTGTAAGATGGATGACGTGCCATTTGTAGTGAACCTTGATGTTTTAATAGAGACGTTTTAACCTTCGCATTTGCATGGTGTCATTCATTAGTGTCATTTGGGTAAGTGTAGGTAAGTGTTTTAATGTTTTCGATATGAACGATTGATGTTTTAATATTGGCGTTCTGAATTCCCGTTTGCGCTCTGTTTCTTAAGACACGGTCAAAGTTCGCTGAGACCTGTTGAATGCAGATAAAAACTGCAAATGGGTGGAGCACATGCCGATGTAGCTCAACGGTAGAGCAACGGTTTTGTAAACCGTAGGTTGTAGGTTCGATTCCTATCATCGGCATCAGCCCCCACATATCCGGGAGGATGGCCGAGTGGTTAAAGGCGGCAGACTGTAAATCTGCTCACGTAAGTGTACGCTGGTTCGAACCCAGCTCCTCCCACTTTCGCCCAGATAGCTCAGTTGGTAGAGCACATCCTTGGTAAGGATGAGGTCACGAGTTCGAATCTCGTTCTGGGCTTTTTTAAGCCAACCCCACAAATCAGGCATCATTAAACAGCAGCCATTGAAGCAAGGATACGCAACAGAATGACGCTCCGATTCGCAGATAAGCTCGTCTTTGGGTTGCTTTTTGCTGCAGGCTTTCTGCTTCTGGCCAGTTTGGTCTTGTTTAATTTTGGCTCGGTCTTGGCCTTCTATCTTCTCAGTTCCACCATGATTGTTTCCGCTGCAGGCGTTGTTTTGGTGCGGGACGTGATTCGCAGTGCTTTTTTATTGGCACTGTCTTTTTTGTGTATGGGCGGCCTTTATGTCACCCTTCATGCCGATTTCCTCGCTGCCGCACAAATTTTGATTTATGCTGGGGCGGTTTCCATTCTTTTTGTGTTTGGGATTATGTTAACCCGCAAAGGCGGCAAAGGCTTTCCCGAGTATTCGGTGGATTTTAAGTTCTTTGCCTTTATCTTTGTCTTTTTGGGCGTGTTGGTTTTGATGGGGCAGGCGATTTTTCGCGGCCAGTGGCGCATTGAGGGCTCGACGACCCCGGCGGATATCAACACCGTGGCCCGGATTGGTGAGTTGTTTTTCAGTCAATACATTATTCCCTTTGAAATTGCTTCGGTGATTTTACTGATGGCGCTGATTGGGGCTGTTGTGATCGCCAAAAAAGATGAGATCTCTGAGGAGTCTAAATATGGCGGGTAAATTTCTCACCATTGGCTTGGAACATTATCTGGTCGCCAGTGCCCTTTTGTTTGCAATTGGGCTGTTTGGTTTGATCACCTCCCGCAATTTGATCAAAGTCTTGATGTCGGTTGAGTTTATTCTCAATGCCGCCAACCTCAATTTTGTCGCTTTTTCCCATTATGTAACTCCCCACGAGCTGACAGGACAGGTCTTTGCGATCTTTGTCATGACCATTGCCGCTGCCGAAGCGGGGGTGGCTTTGGCAATTGCCCTGTCGATTTATAAACATTTTCGGACTGTGGATTTAGACAAAATCCATTTAATGAAGTGGTAGCCCAATCATGAATATGCCCTTTTTAACTCACAATGCCTGGCTGCCGGCTTCTCTTCCCTTGCTTGCAGGAATATTGATTTTTATTTTCGCCGCTTTCCAACGACAGAACAAAAACTTGGCAATGGGGCTTTCGCTGACAGGTACAGCTTTGGCTTTGCTCGCCTCGATTGGGTTATTGCTCAGCCGTTTAACCCATCCCGAAACGCTGCTACACGGTAAGGTTCGCTGGTTGACCACGGGTTCTTTTGATTTGACAATCGGTTGGTCGGTAGACAATCTGAGTGCGATGATGCTTGTCGTTGTGACCTTTGTCAGTTTATTGGTGCAGCTCTATTCTGCTGAGTACATGGCCCACGAAGAGGGCGTGCCCCGCTATTATGGGGCGCTTTCGCTGTTTACTTTTTCAATGTTATTGCTGGTCATTGCTGACAATTTACTTGTGCTCTATATGGGCTGGGAATTGGTCGGGATTTGCTCTTATCTGTTGATTGGCTTTTTTACCTTTAAACCCGAGGCTGCAGCCGCAGCCAAAAAAGCCTTTATTGTGAACCGGATTGGGGATTTTGGTTTTCTCTTGGGCATCTTGATTCTCTTTTACATGACCCAGAGTTTGGAGTTTCATGCGGTGACCGAAGCGGTTGCCGCAGGCAAATTGCCAGGTATTTTGCTGGCTGTGGCCTGTCTGCTGCTCTTTTGCGGGCCCATTGGTAAATCTGCGCAGTTTCCCCTGCACGTTTGGTTGCCCGATGCCATGGAAGGACCCACCCCTGTGAGCGCCTTGATTCATGCTGCCACGATGGTGGCTGCAGGTGTCTATATGGTGGCCAAACTCATGCCGCTCTTTGCCCAGGCCACCAGCCCACTCTTTGGTTCTTTCTTGGTTTTGGATGCCATTGCCTGGATTGGCGGGATTACCGCGATACTGGCGGCAGCCATTGCCGTCACCCAAAACGATATCAAACGGGTTTTGGCCTATTCCACGGTCAGCCAATTGGGCTTTATGATGATGGCGCTGGGCATGTATCAGCCCGTCATGGAAGCCGGTCATTTACATAGCATTGTTCCTCTGGGGTATACTGCGGGCCTTTTCCACCTGCTTACCCATGCCTTTTTTAAGGCGATGCTCTTCCTCTGCTCTGGCAGTGTGATTCATGCCGTTCACAGCAATGATATGCGTGAAATGGGGGGCTTGCGCAAATACATGCCCATCACCGCCTTGACCTGCCTGATCGGCACAGCCTCTATTTCGGGTTTTCCTTTTCTGACGGCAGGTTTTTGGAGCAAAGATGAAATTTTGCTCGCAATGTGGGAAGCGCATTCGCCTTTATTCTGGCTGGCAGCTATTGCTGCAACTCTGACCTCTTTTTATATGTTCCGGCTCTATTTTCTGACCTTTGAAGGCAGCTATCGTGGCCACCATGAGGCCCAAAGCATTCACGATCCCGGTTGGCTGATGAAAGGCCCCTTGCTGATTCTGGCGATTCCCTCTGTGGTTGCTGGGTTTATTGGCACCCCCTGGACGCCGCCGGCTGCGCATATTCACGGCTTTTTACACTTTTCTGGCCATGCCACCGAAAAAGGCCATGAAGCCGTGGCTGTTGCAGGATTGAATCCTGTTGTGGTGGGGGTTTCTTTGACGGTTTTCTTGCTGGGGCTCGGTTTGGCCTGGGCGATGTACTCCGCTCAGCCCAAAATTAAGCCCGAGGCTTTGGCTGAACGCTTTCAGCCCCTCTACAAAGCATCCCTCAATCGTTTCTATTTTGATGAAGCTTATTTATTGTTTGTGCGTTTGGGGGTCATGGCTGTGGCCCGGATCAGCTATTTTATTGATAAATACCTGATCGACGGACTCCTGGTCAATGGCGTAGGGCTGTTGACGATTGGCAGCAGCGAGACCCTCATATACAGCCAATCGGGTCGTGTCGCTTATTATGCCCTGGCTGTTGTGGGCGTTTTGGTTGTGCTGGTTCTGGCCTTTGTCTGGCTGGGGCTTGGAAAGGTAGGAGTCTGATGCCCACCAATACATTTCTTTTAACGGCAATTCTCTTTCTGCCATTGCTGGGAGCGCTGAGTCTCTTGCTCTTTTCCGACAAAGGCCGTGACCACTTTTATCATAAAATGGCAGCTTTTTGGACGGGTTTGACCCTTGTTTTGTCTCTGTTTGCCCTGAGTCAATATCACAATCGGCCTGCCACCGGCTCTCCGGATTTGGGTTTTCAATTGGTGGACCGCTTGCCTTGGATCCCCTCGATGCAGATCCAGTACCAAGTTGGGGTGGATGGTCTAAGTTTGCCCATGGTCTTGCTGACCACGCTGATCCTCTTTGTGGCGGTCTTTGCCTCTTGGGGAATTACTGAGCGCTCACGTACGTATTTCTTTATGTTGCTGATCATGGAAACCGCTGTTTTGGGGGTGTTCACTTCGCTGGACATGTTTCAATTCTTTGTGATGTGGGAATTGGAATTGATTCCGATGTATTTCTTGATCGGGATCTGGGGTGGGCCTCGCCGAAACTATGCGGCCCTGAAATTTATTTTATATACGGCTTTGGCCAGTGCCTTTATGTTCCTGGCATTTTTGAGTATCTATTTCTTCTCTCAGCCCCAGACCTTTGACATGATTGTGCTTTTAAAGAATCACAATTCGCTTTTGGCCAGTTTGGCTCCCTCATTCCAGATGATGATTCTGGTGGGCCTGATGCTGTGTTTCTGTGTCAAATTGCCGATGGTCCCTTTACATACTTGGTTGCCCGACGCCCACGTTGAGGCGCCGACAGCGATCAGCGTGATTCTCGCCGGCGTTTTGCTCAAAATGGGGGCCTATGGCATTATCCGTTTTGGCTTTGGCTTTTTCCCCGATTTGATCAAGCAGTTGGCGGTCTTTATGGCGGCCTTGGGTATGATCAATATTCTCTATGGTGCCCTTTTGGCCCTGGCCCAAACCGATATGAAACGGGTGATCGCCTATTCCAGCGTAAGCCACATGGGTTTTGTGCTGCTGGGGCTTTCAGCCATGAATCCGATGGGTTTAAATGGGGCTGTCATGCAAATGTTTACCCACGGCACCATCACGGCTCTTTTGTTCATTTTTGTCGGCATTGTCTATGACCGCACCCATACCCGTGTGATTGCTGATTTGGGCGGCTTAAGCGCCCGTATGCCCATTGCCTCTGCTTTCTTTGTTGTCGCCGCTCTGGCCTCAGTGGGTGCACCTGGTATGAGCGGTTTTGTCAGTGAGTTCCTGGTCTTTGCTGGGGCTTATGGCAATGAGTTGAAAGGGCTCCCCCATTTTGCGATTCAATTATTTACTGTGGCCGCCGCCCTGGGGATTATTCTGGGGGCTGGTTATACGCTTTGGTTGACACAACGGGTCTTTTTCGGGCCGCTGCCTGAGCGCTGGCAAGGCCTGGGTGATTTAAACCGGGTTGAATTATTCAACGTGGTGATTTTGACGCTTTTGGTCTTTGTTCTGGGCTTTTTCCCGGCGCTGATTGTGGATTATATTAACCCTGCCTCCGAGCAGTTGGTATCCTTTTTGCCGAAATAGGAGTTCTAAAGTGGATTTTACTGCCATCTTACCTGAGATTCTGGTCTGCCTGACGGCCTTGCTCGTCATTGGAGTGGATCTCTTGGGCTACCGTGATGAGAGTCGAAGACGGGGATTGATGGCTTTTGTTGCTGCTGCCGGATTAAGTTTGGCTTTGGGCTTTTTAATGGGCAGTTATGCCGGTGGCTATGTAGCGGTTGAGCGTTTCTTTGGCTCATTTATTCCCGATCATATGACCCTCTTTTTCCGCTTTGCACTCTTGCTCTCTGCTCTTTTGACCATCATGCTTTCGGTGCAATATGTGCATGACAAAATCCGCCATGCGGGTGAGTTTTATGCCTTGATTTGCCTGGCCACCCTGGGAGCGATGTTTTTATCTGCCGCCACTGAAATGTTGACCCTCTATCTCTCGCTTGAACTTTTGAGTATCTCTTCGTTTGTACTGGTGGCATTGCGCAAAGACAAAGCCCGTTCGGCTGAGGCCTCACTCAAATATTTGATCTTTGGTGCCCTGTCTTCAGGCCTTTTGCTCTATGGCCTTTCGCTGATTTTTGGTATGACCGGGAGTATTCAATACATTCATGTCAACGCTTTTCTGACTCAAAATGCCCAGACCTTGGCTACCAAAGAGGGATTCCTTGCTCTCCAGCCACTTTTGGCGATATTTTTGGTGCTGGCAGGTTTGAGTTATAAAATTGCAGCTGTGCCTTTTCATATGTGGGCACCAGATGTTTACGAAGGCGCACCATTGCCTGTGACTGCCTTTTTGTCGGTCAGCTCAAAGCTGGCTGGTTTTGCGGCCTTGATTCGGATGGTGGAAATGTTGAATACCCCCAGTTTGAGTCCTGTCTGGGCCAAGCTCTTGATTATTCTGGCAGTTTTATCGATGACCCTGGGCAATATTCTGGCCATTGCACAGCGGGATATCAAACGCATGTTTGCCTATTCGAGCATTGCCCAAGCTGGTTATTTGCTCATGGGGGTGGTAGCACTTTCGGATACGGGCGCACGGGACCGTGGCTTGGGGGGGATTTTCCTCTATTTGCTGGTCTATGTTTTTATGAATTTGGGGGCTTTTGCTGCAATTACCCATCTCTCCAAACAAGTGAAAAGCACTGAAATTGTTCATTTTTCTGGTTTGGGTGTTCGTTCACCTTGGTTTGCCTTTGTTTTGAGTTGTTGCTTAGTCTCTCTCACGGGATTGCCGCCTTTTGCCGGTTTTACAGGCAAGTTTTATCTCTTTGGGGCTGTTACCCAAATGGGGACAGGTTATCTGTGGCTGGTCTTTGTGGGGGTTGTAAACAGCGTCATATCGCTTTATTATTACAGTAAAATTATTCGTGTGCTTTATTTCGGGCAAAGTCAGCCGGATTTGGAAATGCAAACGCCCCACCCGGCCATGGTTTTGGCCAGTGTTTTGAGTTTTGCGGGTATTTTGGGGCTCTTCCTCTTTCCTTCTCCGGTTCTGGGTTTTGTCGCGACCATTCACAGCTTGTTATAATCTTACAAATCACAAAAAAGGTGGGGTTCCATGGCTGATCAAAAGAAGAGTGGTTTATGTCCGATTATGAGTTTCCGTGCCTCTTTTTCGAAAGATGCAGCGGTGCCCTGTGTTGCGGATAAATGTGCTTTTTGGGATGATTTGTACGGCAAATGTGGACAAATTTCTCAAGCGGAACGGATGTCTGATTCACTGCACAGAATTCAAGAAAAGCTTCATGACATGATGATCAAAATGTAGACATGTTGCGCAGTCGCCGTCAAGGCTTCGAAGTGGAGTCGGGAGAAAACCCGGCTCCACTTTTTGTCACACATTGGTATGTTCTAAAACAGGCCCTGATTTTTGCTCTCTTTGCGGTGCCTTTTCTGAGTGGGTTTGGGCTGTTTCTTGCGCGCAAATTTTTACGAGAGGTTGATCAGCCATTGGGCTTTGCGTCCGAGGCCCTGGAAATTGACAGCGATCAAGCTTCGACCACAATCTCTACAGAACCCAAGTAGTGACGCAGCGTTTCAAGGTTTTGCTTGATATTGTCGGTTTCTCCTGCTGTGGCAGCAGACTCCAAAGCTTCGCCAATTTCTGAGATTCCAGAAAAGCCGTAGATTCCGCCCGCACTTTTCATGCTTTTGCCCAGCACCCGAATTAAGCCCAAATCACCCTGGTCCAGGGCCTGTTCTATTTTGAGCAGATCTTGTTGACGCTTGGCTAAAAATGGCGGTGCATGAGAGGCCATGTCTGCTGAAATTTGCACAATGATTTTGTTGGTCTCCATCTCGAAGCCTGTGCTGTCTGGATTCTCTTCTGCTGCATCATGATCGCTGTCCAGCATCAAAAGAGAGGCTTGCTCCGACCAAAGCGGTATATGTTTACTCAGTAAGCCCAGTAAACTTTCTTTGCTGCGGGGTTTGCTCTCAAGACTCAAAAACCCATCACAATTGTCTGAGCTGTCTTCTTCAGTCATCAAGCCAATGATCGGTGTGGGGGCGCGGTCTTCGCTGTTTTCCCATTTGCGGATCTGTTTGGTGGCTTTTTTGCCGTCCATCACAGGCATATCCAAGTCCATCAAAATCAGGTCAAAGCTCTTTTCTTTGACCCGATCACAGGCTTTGCGGCCATTGTCAACAAAGCTGAAGATCACGGGGTAACCACTCAAAAACTGTTGAAATTCGAGCATGGTTTCGAGGTCGTCATCGACCAGCAAAATCTCTGTGGGTTCGAGATCAGCCAACAGAGCAGGATCCAAGACCACCCCTTGGGCTTGAGTGCCGATTGCTTCTGAAACTGTTGGGGTTTCCTCTTCTGCATCAGGCTCGGTTTTTGTCTTTGATTTGGCGGCTGGTTTGGGCTCTGGGGGTGATTCTTCCTCTTCGGGCTCTTGTTCCTCCAGCTGCTCTGGATCTGTTGCTGCAAATTG
>JBFWRL010000180.1:0-10268 GCA_050248915.1 Candidatus Sericytochromatia bacterium | reverse complement strand
CGGGTGCAGATTCAGGCTGGCTTTATTCAAGTCACGGTGCCGCCGCTCTCAGCTGCGATTTACCGCGTGGCCAGCACCCGCTAAACTTTGAACTTTTTGCAGGCAGGCCCTTCTTAAACGAAAGAAGGGCCTGTTTGTTTTGGTTTTTTTGAGAGGAGAGCCGTTCCTGCCCTGAGGCAATCACTGACCCAATATTCTCCGGATCTTACTGCACTGCTTGACCAACAAGCCTACGGTTCATTCAATCCCCTTTGCCCGCCACACTCTCAGGCAAATACTTCTCCACCGAGGTCAAATTGTCGCCGAGGCGTTTGGAGAGAATCTCCAGCAGTCCCCGCGCAAAGAGCGGGTAGGTCTCCACCACGTCGATAAAGTCCTCGCGGGTGATGCGCAGCAACTCACAATTGCTCAAGGTGCGAATGGTGGCCAAACGGGGCGAGGCACTCAAAATTTCGACCTCGCCAAAACACTCACCTTCACCGAGGCGCACCACTTCGCGGCCATTGCGCTCAATCACCACCTCCCCTTTGCTGATCACAAAAAAGGCATCCCCCGGCGCACCCTGTTTAAACACGCGGGTCTGCGGGGGCAAGAGCACCTCTTCTGCCGCCTGGGCCACAGGGGTCAGCTCAGCGGCCTGAAAGCCTTTAAAGAGGGGGGTCTTTTTTAACAAAAAGACCTTGTCCAAAAGATGAAACACAGCTTTTTCCTCCTCATTGCTGGGGTCCAAGTCACGCACCCACGAAGCGATGCGGTTGAGCCAGATATCTTCTTGAATAAAGGTGCTGCTCCACCACGACTCACCGATATAGTCGTCGATAAACGCCTTGTCGCGGGCCACAGACAGGCGTTTTTCCATCGGCAAATCGTCGAGCAGGGTCAGGGCCACATCGACCAAATCCCGGCTCAGGGTATAGTTGAGCACCTCTAAACTCAGGGCCCGGTAATGGGAAGCCTGGCTCTTAAAATTGAGATAGGCCTTGTAGACATCGTTGGGATTGTAGAGCAGGGCAAAGAGCTTAAACAGCATATTCTGCACAAAGCCAATCCGCTGATTGAGTTCATCCTGCAACAATTGCGCCCGCTCTTTGTTGAGGGGATTGTCGCGCACCAGAGAACTCAAGAAATAATACGAATAGCCATAGCGAAACTCGCGCTGAATCTGGTAATAGATGATGTGATTGTATTCAGACAAATCCAGGGTGAGTTTGCGGCGCAAATTGGCGCAGGCCGTCAGGGCCTGGTATTTGAGGCGCACATGTGGCTCTTGCATCAGCTCCAGCAAACTGGCTGCTGTTTCGGGGGTGGCAAAGCTGCCCATCAGGCGAATCAGCTCAGAGCGGTACTCATGGCTGCTGGTATTTTTGCGAAACTCTTTGACCACCTGGGGCAGAATCAGTTCAGGGGGGTAGCGGTAGAGACTACTCAAGGCCTCGCGGGAAGTTTGGCGATCTTGTAAACAGCGAAAGAGCACGGGCAAAAGGGTGGGCTCGGGGCTGATACCCGCCGCCACCAGACAGGTTTTGCGCACCTCGGGCCAGGGAGATTCGAGCAGGGCCAGAAAGTCCTTGCGGAAATAGCGAATGCCAATCGCCCCCATGATCTGAGCCACAGCGTTGAGTTCGATCGGGTCTTCGGATTTGAGCAACCCCTTTAAATGTTCGGCCCCCGCCAAAACCCCTTCGATCCCACCCCGGGTAAACAAAAAGACCGTGGCTTCGGCCTGTACTTCGAGGTCGCTGTCGCGCAAATGGTCAATGGCGATCACGTTGTGGTTTTCATCGCCGAGCTGTTGCAAGGCCTGAAAACAGGCCTTGCGCACCCGGCCCACGCGCTCACGTTTGAGAATATGTAAGACCGTATCTGCATAATCGGGGTTATTCAGGCGGCGCAGAATATGCAGGGCCCCTTCGCGCACAAAGGGGTTTTCGTGCTCCAAGAGTGGCAGAATATGGTCCTGGGGCAAATTGAGTTCGTGGCTCTTGAGCAATTCCAGGGCAAAGAGCACCATTTCTGTATCGTCTTGGGCCAGGCTCTCTTCGATCCGTGCACTGGAGAGCTGTACGGGTGTGTCATCATCTTCTTCGTCAACCAGCAAGCGGCGGCGCATCAGCGATTGATGCAAACTCTGGGTATAGGGTTTTTTGAGTTCGAGACTGATCACGATCCCTGCCAGGGCAAAGGTCAGCCCCAGAATCGTCAGCGGCAATTGCTCCCCGTTCATGACCACAATCGCCAAACTCACACAGGGAACCGTCGCCAGCCCCAGCAAGGCATTCACACGCAGACGCAATTTGCGGCGGCGGGCCGAGTCAAAGGGCAAATAGACCAATTCAACCGAGGTCTTAAAGATGGAATTGCGGGTGATCTGCTCCAAGAATTTGGTCACAGTGATGCTAAAGAGAGACGGCGAAAGCAGGAAATTGCCCATGCCCAGCGAGAGGGCAATTGGGGTTGTGGCCATGCCAAAGACCACCCCAAAGGCATTGATCAGGCGGTTTTCGACCAGGGCCTGAATCACCAGCATGCACAAATTGGTGATCGCCAGATACGAGCCAATATACGCGGTGATCTCGTTTTGCTGAAAGCTGTTTTTGAGCTGCACCTGCAGATGGAAATCGGCAATGGTCGAAGCAACACGCACCCCAACCAAGACCAGAATCATCAGCAGCAAGAGTTTATTGCCAAAAATTTCGTTAAAAAATTCCCGCACTTTTTGGCCCCAGCCGTCATCAAGGTCTTCCTCTTGCAGACGCCCAGAAGCGGCCATCATGGGGTTCATATAGCGGTTCTGGATCACCATGCCAATCAGCATCAGCAGCGACAAAACCGCCACCCCCACAAAGAGCAGGTTTTCAGTACCCAGGGTATTCACCAGCGAAGAGGCCATCCAACCCCCAGAGATAGCACCACAGGTGCCCCCAAAGCCAATCAAAGGGTAGAGACGTTTGGCCTTGCGGCTGTCGAGACAATCGCCATAAATGCTCCAGGTCTGAATCAGCAAAATGCCGATCATTGAGTCACAAAACATCGGCAAGACAAATTTGACCCAGCGCGCATCAGCTTGAAAAAGCAATAATCGCCCCGAGATCAAAATAAAAATAAACAGCAGAATAAAGCCGATGGTTTCAACTTTGCGGTCAATTTTGCCCACCACCCAGCCCGAATAAATCATCGAAAGGGCCAAAGTCAGCAGCGATTCCGCCAAAAAATACCAGGGGTAGACAGAGGCATCAAAAGCCCCCAAAAACAGCCCTGTATTGAGGCTGCGCAGCATCGACTGGGTCGACAGCGTGAGAAAAAGATGCACCAAAAGTAGCATCAAAACAGACCACTCACCACCCCGCACGCCCATAAAGGCATTGATCTGGCGCAATCCGGGCCGGATCAAAGCCCTCATAACATTGCCCCAGAGCGAATAAAAGCTAAATTGAGGTGAATCACGTTGAAAACCATATGTCATTATAGCCTTGTCAACGAAGAAGATGAACCCAGCAAAACAGGCTTGAGCCCACTTGAGAGCAAAAGCGAACCTGATATAATACCTCCAGTCTGTCTAAATACAAAGGAGCTATCCCTTGAAACGCGCTCTAACTCTTCTGCTCACCAGTTCTGCCCTTTTAAGTCTCTTTACCGCCTGTGGTCCCAAATATCCTGGTGATGATTCACCCAATATGGGAAAAGTGATTCTGACCCATGTTGTTGATGGCAACGAAGAGGTGTTTATCATGAACGCTGATGGCAGCGGCAAGGTCAACCTCAGCAATAACGAAGGGTCCGACAGCATGCCCCGCTGGTCACAAGATCGCAGCAAAATTGCCTTTGTCTCCGACCGCGACGGCAATCCCGAAATATACACCATGGATAGCAACGGCAAAAACCAACGCCGCCTGACCGACAACCCCAGCCGCGACCTCTATCCCGATTTTGCCCCCGATGGCAAACGCCTGACCTTTACCTCTGAGCGCGACGGCAATGAAGAGGTGTATATCATGAACGTGGATGGTTCCAAACAAACCAATGTGACCAATCATCCCGCCGGTGACGCTGTTTCGCGTTGGTCACCCGATGGCAAAACCCTGCTCTATGTCTCCGACCGTGACAACAACAATGAGTTGTACACCATTGGCACCGATGGCAAAGGTGCAAAAAACCTGACCAAAAACGACAAACAGGATTATGGCGGCAATTGGTCCATTGATGGCAGCATGATCGCCTTTGCCTCCGACCGGGATGCCGGTTCCAACGAAATTTACGTCATGATGGCCGATGGCAGCAAAGTGCGCCGCCTGACCCTCAACGAGGCCCCCAAATTTGGCCCGGTTTTTTCACGCGATATGAAGCGCCTGATTTTTTCAGGGGCCAAAGTGGGTTCAGACAGCTCCAAATATGATATTTTCCAGATCAATCTCGATGGCAGTGATCTCAAAAACATCAGCCAATCACCCAACGATTCGAGTGAAGGAGACTGGTAGTCATGTGGAAACTCAGCGAAGAGCAGCAAATGATCCAAAAGACGGTCCGGGAATGGGCCGCCGCCAAACTGGCACCTGTCGCTGAAAAATACGAACACGAGAAAGTCTTTCCGGTGCACCTCTACAAAGAGTTTGCCGCGCTGGGCTTTCCGGGCATTCGTTACCCCGAAGCCATCGGTGGCGGCGGTGGCGGAATCTTGGATATGTGCATCTGGGTCAAAGAGTTGGCCAAGGTCTTGCCAGGCTTTGCGATCTCGGCTTCTGTGGCCTGCGGTCTCGGCGCCAAAATGCTCTCGTATGGCACCCCCGAACAGCAGCAAAAATACCTCTTGCCCACCGTCGAAGGTGAGATGATTGGCGCTTTTGGCTTGACCGAACCCAATGCCGGTTCAGATGCCACCAATTTGCAAACCCGCGCCGTCTTAGAGGGCGATGAATGGGTGCTCAATGGTGCCAAAACCTTTATCACCAACGGATGTATCGCAGATTATGTCTTGGTTTCTGCCCGCACCGACAGCACCCAAAAACCAGGCATCAGTATTTTTATCGTGCCCAAAGACACCCCCGGTATGGAAGCCTCACCCATCGATAAAAACTGCTGGTACTCCTCAGATACGGCCCTGATCTCACTTGAGAATTGCCGGATTCCCGCCGACCATTTGCTGGGCCCCCTTAATCAGGGTCTGGATTTGCTCACCAAAAACCTCAACGAGGGCCGGGTGACCTTTGCCGCTTTTTGCCACGGCGTGGCCGAAGGCTGCTTTGATGGCGCTCTGGCTTACGTGCATCAGCGCGAAGCCTTTGGCAAAACCCTGGCAGACTTCCAAAATACCCAGTTCAAATTGGCCGAAATGAAAATGAAGCTGGAGTTGTCTTGGACATATATCATGCGGGCCGCTGCAGAAGTCGGCGAAAATCCCCAGGCAGCCTTGGCTGCGTCGATTTGCAAAAATTGGTCGGCACAAATTTCTGAAGAGGTGGCCCGCGAAGCGCGTCACTTGCTCGGCGGCTATGGTTGCATGAATGAATATGCTGTGGGCCGCTTGACCCGTGATGTCTTCGTCTCAGAAGTGGGAGAAGGAACCCGAGAAATCAACTGGCGCGTGATCTGGAAGGCTTTGAACTAATGCCTGTGTTATACTGCGCGCAGCAACGCTGAAGGGAGAAATTCAGGTGGAAACCTTAGATGATGACGACCTCTGGCGGGTCGATCTGTTTGAAGTTCTGGGCATTGCCCAGGATACCGAAAAAGATGATGTGCGCAATGCGTACAAGAGTCTGGCAAAAAAATTCCACCCGGATCGCTATCCTGCCAACTCCAAAGAACAGGAAGAGGCCAAAGAGCGCTTCTCGATGATCAATCGGGCCTATGAAGTTCTTTCCAATGACATGAAGCGGGCCCAGTATTTAGACACCCGCCGCCTTTTGGCTGAACACCTGGTGAACACCCAAAAAGCTGAAGAAGCGGCAGCAGCCGCCACTGCCGCAAAAGCCGCTGCGGCAACAGCCGCGGAAACACCCGCTGTCAAAATTGAGAGCAATGTCGCCAAAACCTCTGCCGAAGAGTACAAGAAGAAACAGGCCGAAGATTCTTACAAAGAAGGCCAGCGCCTTTTTTCCAGGAATCAGTTGGATGAAGCCATTACAGCTTACCAGCAAGCGATTGCAGCCATGCCCAGTGTGGCCAAATACCACAGTGCTCTGGGACAGGCCTATACCAGCAAAGGTTGGAAAGGCATGGCCCAGTCGGCGCTAAAACAGGCCCTGGTACTGGATCCCAAAGATGGGACCGCCAAACGGCTGTTTGAGCCAGAAAAACCGAGCAAAAAAGGCCTGTTTGACGGTTTAAAAGGATTGTTTAAAAAATAAACCACCCCACTGTGAGCCAGCTATCTGCCAGTAGCAGTGAGAGTGTGTTATGGTAAAAGATATTTAAATTACATAACGGTAAAAACCATGAAAAGAAATCTTGTTTTTCTCAGCCTCTTCAGCACCACCACCCTGCTTTTGGCCGCTTGCGAAAACAATGCCGGCAAAAATATTGTTGTCTCCCCCAATATTATTGTGGGGGGAGCGACCAGCGGCAGCAATTCGGGCAGCACAAGTGGAAGCACTTCTGGAAGCACAAGTGGCAATACCACCAATGTGACAGCCACTCCAGCCCCCTCCTTGCCTGACAGCTCTGCGGTCAAAAAGCAGATTGAACAGGTGGTACACGACAATGCCAACGCCATCAACACCGATGATTACGACGCCCTCTTTGCCTCTTTGCACCCCTCGTCGCCCATCAATGCTGAAATGCAAGCCGCCCGTTCTGCTGGCTTTAATAATTTTGGCACCCGTCAGGAGATCCTGAGCGTGGACGTGAGCAGTGTTTCCGACGCTTCTGCCACCGCCAAAGTGCGCCGCAAAGTCACCAACAGCCTTGGCACCGTGACCGAAGAAGCGATTTACACCCTCAAAAAGAACGATCAGCGCTGGGGCATTATGACCGTGGCTGTGACCAGCCAAGGCGCAGGATAGACCGAATAGGTTTTAGGCAAAGCCCAAGACCTCTGTTTGAACTCAAAAGGCAGCGTCTGAGCGCTGTCTTTTTGCATACCCACCGCAAGCAGAATAAGCTGCAAGCGCAGCGCCGTCAATATGGTTTCTTACTTAAAACCGACCCTGCGCATGTGGCGTGCTCTCGTGCCAGCCGGCTGGGCTGATGCGTACAAATTCCGCTTTTTCAACCATTTCAGGCAGGGTGTGTGCGCCCAAATAACTCATGCCTGAGCGCAGACCCCCCATCAATTGGCCAATCACTTCGTGGACCTTGCCCTTGTAGGGCATGACTGTTTCAATCCCTTCGGGCACATAGCTGTCGAGATCGACTTCGTAGCCTTTTTCGGCACTCTGGCGGTTGCGGGCCGCATCATACGAAGCCATGCCCCGATAGACCTTGACCTTTTGACCATCTTTGATGCGGGTTAAACCTGGGCTCTCTTCACAGCCTCCCAGCAAACCGCCCAACATAACCGAACTGGCTCCCGCCGCCAGGGCTTTGACCATATCGCCCGAATAGCGCACCCCCCCATCGGCAATCACAGGAACGCCCTTGGCGGCTTCGACACAATCCATCACGGCCGTCAATTGGGGAACACCCGAACCCGTCACAATCCGGGTCGAACAGGTCGAGCCAGGCCCCACACCAACCTTGATCGCATCGGCCCCAGCGGCAATTAAGTCGCGGGTGCCTGCGGCAGAGGCCACATTGCCCGCAATCACATCAATCTGAGGGAAAGCCGACTTGATTTGGCTGAGGGTTTCGAGCAGGTATTTAAAATGCCCGTGGGCAATGTCAATCACCAGCACATCCACGCCAGCTTTGACCAATTCTTGGGTGCGTTCGAGATAGTCGTTTTTGACACCAATGGCCGCCCCCACCAAAAGGCGGCCCTGGGCATCTTTAATGGCCTGAGGGTATTGCAGGCGCTTTTGAATGTCTTTGGCGGTAATCAGGCCAATGATCTGGCGCTCAGCATTGATCAGCGGCAGTTTTTCGAGTTTGTGGGCCTTGAGCAATTGACGGGCCTGCTCATAATCCACTTCCTTGTAAGATCCCACCTCTTTGCAGACCAAACGCTCAAAGGGCGTCATCATCTGGCTCAAAGGTGTATCCAGGCCATCTTCAAACATCATATCGCGGGGGGTGACAATCCCACAGAGGCGGTTATTTTGATCCACCACCAAAAACGAGGTCACGCTGCGCTGGTACATCGCCTCGCGCACATCGGCCAGGGTCGAATCCTGCCGAATGGTATAGGGGTCGGGAATCACAAAATTGTGCGAGCGTTTGACTTTGGCGACTTCACGCACCTGCTCGGCCAGAGTTAAAAAGCGGTGGATAATGCCAATGCCACCCAACTCAGCCATGCGGGTGGCCATGGTCGACTCGGTCACGGTGTCCATATTGGCGCTGACAATCGGAATATGTAAATTCAAACGCCGGGAGAGGCGGGTGTGAGTCGAGACGTTGCGGCGGCTTTCGATATCTGAATATTGAGGTACCAGCAGAACATCGCTGTATGTCAGTCCTTCACGCATAGGAAAAAAACCCTTTCTTGGCTGAGCGCAAACCGTTCAAAATGTCTTTTGAATCAGGCTGCAAAAACTTTGATAATTTTGGAATAACCGTAGGTTTTCATTTCGTCAGAGGTCCAATTGAGCAGCTCAGACATGCGCCAAACGCCCAGGGCAGGCACCCGATCACAGAGCTGCAAAGGCCAGGATTTTTCCAGCCAGCCCAGCAGGGGTTGCCGATCAAAATTGCCGGCTTGAACCAGGAATTCATCCACATTGACACGCTCCAAATTTTGCCCACCCACATGCTGAGCCAGCAATTGAGCCATTTGTCGGGTATTTTGCAAAACCAACAAACTGGTGCGATCGGCGCTCAAATCCGCTTTGCGCCGCCAGAGAAAGAGCGCATTTTGCACAGGGGGGGTAATGCTGTCTACCAGCGCGAGCATGGGGCTCTTTTTGAGCACCTTGCCTTTGAGGATCATCAGAAAATCTGCTGCCACCTTGAGCGCGTGGTGGTTGCAGTGAAAATGCCCCATTTCGTGGGCCAAGACAGCCAGGGTCTCTTCTTCAGTCAGAATATCCAACAGAGAACTGGGAAAGACAATAAACGGCCGATCCAAACCGCCACTAAACGTCCCCCAGGCCGAACCGGGCACCAGCCCATCGGGTGCCACATAGAGATCGGGGACGGCATTCATCCCCAAGGTTTGACAGGCAACCTGCAATTTGGCATAGAGATCCGGGAATTGTTTTTCACTGGCCCGCAGGCAGTTCATGGCAAAGAAAGTGTCCCCAAACGCCTCTTGGGAATATTCCAAGAGTTTTTTCAAGACATTGTCGATCCCTGGCAGGGCCTTGAGATGGTCCTGGGCCTCGTGATCGAGCGGGTGGCGATACACAGCTGGGTCCATATGGCGAAAGCGGCTGTGATGATCTGTTTCTCCCAATTGCAATTTACAGCGGGAACAGCGAACCTGAATTTTTTTCAGGGTCTCAGGCTTGAGTGCATGAATCTGGCCACAATAGGTACAGCTAACCTGGGACTGAGTGGAAGCACTTGCGTGTGTCATGATAGATCCTTTTAGCCCTGTTCGCCACCGAGTTTACTCAAGGCCTCAGCGGCAATGGTCTGCACACGGGCGTCGTCATCTTCGGCGACACTGAGCAAAGGGGCCACTGTCTGCTGGGCCAAATTGCCCAAGGCCTTGGCGGCCCGACTGCGCACCCGATTGTCTTCACTTGAAAGAGCATCAATCAGGGGCTGAATCGAATGGTAGGCCAATTTTTCAATCGCCTCAGCGGCAGTGGCCCGCACGCGGCGATCGGCATCCTGCAGGGCATTGATCAAATGGGCCAGAGCACGTCCATCCCCCACTTCGCCTAAGACAAAGGCCACACTTGAACGCATGCGGCTATCCCCATCTTGCAGAGAGGCAATCAGGCGCTCCACCGCATAACCACCCAAACGGCCCAGAATAAACGAAGCACTGGTGCGCATGCGGCTATCTTCGTCGCGCAGAGATTCGAGCAAAAGCTCAACCAAATTGGAATCACCCAAGGCGATCAGACTCTCGGAGGCATTGGTGCGCACATGGCTGTCTTCATCACGCAGCAGCTCCAACAAAGGCCCCACAGTGCGGCTATCGCGGGTATTGCCCAAGGCATAAGCGGCTTCGGCCCGCACCTGAGAATCTTCGTCTTGTAGGGCCTCTATCAGGGGCTCCACCA
>JBFWRL010000179.1:0-10276 GCA_050248915.1 Candidatus Sericytochromatia bacterium | reverse complement strand
ATCTATGGCCACAATTTTAATGTGCATGTCTCTATCGAAGCCCAGGTCTTGGAAAATGGCATGTGTTTTGACTACGGGCTGTATAAGCGGCGAATTGAAACCCTCTGCCGAGACTGGAACGAATACTTTCTTTTGCCCACCCGCTCTCCCCATTTGCGGATCGAAGAGAGTGAAGACTATCTCTATGCCCATTTTAATCAAGAGCGCATTCCTTTTTTGCGTCAGGATGTGCTTTTGCTGCCCATTGAAAATGCCACTGTCGAAGAGTTTTCGCGGCTTTTTCTCGAAAAACTAACCCAAGATCCTGACGAGTTGCAACAATGGGGCATCGCAGCGGTGAGTGTGAAAATCTTTTCGGGACCCGGCCAGTGTGCAGCGTGTACCTGGCGGAAAAGTCCCCCCGCCTGCTGAATATGTCAGAAGATGAATTGATCCAAGCGGGGTTGCGCGATTACCGCCAGATTCCACTCTTGTTTGGGCAAGAGCGTTGGCAAGAGGCCCTGGCTTTGATTGAAGCCCTGCAGATTCAGTTGGAAAACCTCCCTGCCCCCGAAAAAGAACAGCATTGGACAGGTTTAAAAGGGGCCTTGATGCAGTTGCAAGCGGCCGAGCAAGATTTGGCGTGGCAAATTTCTCCCAGTGACCAATTGCGCTGTTGGCAGGCCCAGTGTTTGCACCATTTGGGTCAAACCGCTGCTGCGATGGCTCTCTTGCGCGAGCAGCTGAGTGAACATCCGCGTGCTGAACTTTTTCATTTGCTCAGCCGTTATCTGCTCTTTACAGGGGATTCAGAAGCGGCTGTTTTGGCACTGAACCAAGCCCTGCAGGCGGATATTTATTACCTTCCCGCTTATGAAGACCTGACCTATTTGGCCCATTTGCACCACAAATACGAGGTCTCTTTTCATTTGCTGCAAATGGGCTTGAGTTTGGGTTACAGTGAGCGTCTCATGGAAGAGTGGGCTCTGGCCTGTTCTCAGCCTGAAGCAGAACCCTTTCGAACCCTCTTTCTCGATCTGATTTTGCCGGTACTCGATCAGCAGCGTCTGCCCATTTGCCTCAAGCTGGTGGAGCAACTGTATTTACAGGCAGAGTATGAACACAGTGAATTTTTGAGTTATCACCTTTTGACGGTCTTTCCAGAAAACCGCGATGTTTTAAACTTGCATCTGCTTGCGGCTATGCAATTGGCCCACTGGGGCCCCGTGATTGGGCTGATCAAAACAAAGTTAAAGCTTTGGCCCGACGATCGGGGGCTCTGGTACCGCTTGGCCATTGCCTATAGCCGCTGGAATATGCCTTTATTGGCCCGCCATGCCTTGGCCCAGGTTTTGGCTGAAACCCCTCAAGCAGAACCTGAATTAAAAGAGCTGGCCCAAAGCCTCTTGGAAGCCCTGCCCGACTCCCGCAGTTTGGATGCCTTTGTGGAAGAATTGCTCAAAGAAAGTGTCTTGGAACCGGGTTTTGCCCAGGCGATTTTAAGCGAACCCGAAAAGACCCTGGCCGGGCTGGGTATCAGCTGGAATGAAGAGCTGGATGAAACCCTCAAAAAGGTCTTTTTCTGATCGTGTATAATGAAACATTATCTGGAGACAGAGGCCAAGATTCATGTTCAAAAAATGCTTCTCTGCTGTTTTACTTATCTCGCTGCTGGTGGGTTGCCAAGGGGACCCCGATGCCAAAGACCTCGCTGTCTATATTCAACAGGATCTGTTTAACTTAGAAACCAATTTGCGGGCCGCAAAAGATCAGTTTCAAGATGTCAAAGGCAAAAATGAAAAAGCCCAATTGGGTGTGCTGCGCAGCCGGGTCTTGTTGCAATTGGATAAATACCTGAGTGGCTTAAAAAAAATCGAGCCCAAAACAGGGCTGGTCTTGGGCCTGAACGAAAAAGGCATTCAAGAGGTGGATGAAACCATCCAATTGATTCACGAATACCGCAAAGCCCTGGTCAAACGCGATTCGCACCAGGTTCCTTTGATTCGCAGCAAAGTGGATGCTGCCTTGGAAGATATTGAAGAGTGGAAAACTGAAATTAAACTGTTGGCCAAAGAGAAAAATATCTCTTGGCCCAAAGAGCGCACCATTAATTAGGCGGTAAGAGGCTTTTCATGTCAGCTGAAGGGGACGACGTTCCACCTGGGTTTATTATTGAAGACGAAGAAATCATTGCCGACTTCATTGTTGAAGCCGGTGAATTTTTGCAGCAATTGGACCAAGACCTGATTGCCCTGGAACAGGCGCCCGAAGACTTGGAATTGCTCAACGGCATTTTCCGTGCGGCGCACACGATCAAAGGCAATGCCTCGTTTTTGGGCTTTGCCAAATTGACCCGTTTTACCCACCAGACCGAAAACGTGCTCGACAAATTGCGCAGCGGTGAGATGTCGATGAATCCCGAAATCATGGATTTGATTTTGGCGTCGGTGGACGTGATGAAGGCGCTGATGGACAATCTGCGTGATGAGTCTCAGGTCGATATTGAACCCACCCTGCAAAGATTGGAAAAGTGCCTCAAAGGGGAGCTCTCTGCCCCAGTGATCGAAGTCAAGGTCGCGGATGTCATTTCTGCGGCTGATTTTGGCGATGAAATGGATGAGATCATTGAAGATTTTAAAGTGGAAGCCGGAGAGTTGATCGAATCCCTTGATCAAGATTTGCTCAGCTTGGAGCAGACCCCCGACAATCTCGATTTGCTCAACCAAATTTTTAGACCCGTGCACACGATCAAAGGCAATTCTTCGTTTTTGGGCTTTGATAAATTGACCCGCTTTACCCACCAATTGGAAAATTTGCTCGATCAATTGCGCAGTGGCGACAAACAGGCCACCCCCGATATTATTGACGTGATTTTGACCTCGGTCGATCTCATGAAGACCCTGATGCAAAACCTGCAAAATGAAGCGGCAATAGATACTGAACCCATGATTGCCAAAATTCAGGCCTGTTTGAACGGGGAGAGTGACAGCGCCGTTGTTGCACCCGTGGTTCGTGTGGCACCTCCTCCAGAGAAAAAAAACGAAGCACCCAAACCAGAGCCGTCCCCTGTTGCGGCCGCTGCCCCCGTTGAATCGCCCTCTCCCCGTGTCGAAACAGCTGTGCCCACCCCCGCCAAAGCCAAACCCTCTGCGGCCCCCGCTGCCAAGAAAAAAGACCCTGAAGAGGCCACCATTCGGGTGGATGTCGAAAGGCTGGATGCCTTGATGAATCTGGCCGGGGAATTGGTGATTGCCAAAAACCGCTTGCAACAATTTACCTCGCTCTTTGAAGAGCGCTTCTCAGAAAACGAGTTGACCGAATCGCTGATGTTGACCACCAGTGTGATCAACTTTATTACGGGCCAATTTCAAGAGGCGGTGATGAAGACGCGGATGCTGCCGATTCGCAAGGTTTTTAGCCGGGTGCCACGCATGGTGCGCGATTTGGCCCGCGACACCCGCAAACAGGTCAATTTGATCATGGAAGGTGAAGACACCGAGCTGGACAAGTCGGTGATTGAACATATTGGCGACCCGCTGGTGCATATTATTCGCAATGCCGTTGATCATGGCTTGGAAACGCCCGAAGAGCGCCGCAAAAGTGGCAAAAGCCCCGAAGGCACGGTTTTTTTGTCGGCTTATTCTGAAGGCAATTATATCGTCATTGAAATCAAAGACGATGGCAAAGGCATGGATCCGCACAAGATCTTCAAAAAAGCCGTTGAAAAAGGCCTGGCATCACCCGAAGACAGTCTGCGTCTGAGTGAAATTGAGATGTTGGACTTTATCTTTGCCCCCGGTTTTAGTACTGCTGAGACCATTTCCAATATCTCTGGGCGTGGCGTGGGCATGAACGTCGTCAAAGAAAATATCATGAAGCTGGACGGTTTGGTTGAAATCGACAGCCGTGTGGGTGAAGGCAGCACCTTTCGGATTCAATTGCCTTTGACCATGGCGATTGTGCCCGCGCTTTTGGTCAAATTGCGGGATTATACCTACGCGATTCCGCTCAATAATGTGGTTGAAACCCTGGTGGTGCAGCCCAGTGAAATTTACAGCATTGACCAAAAACAGGTCTTACATCTGCGCGACCGCTTTGTCTCGCTGGTGCCGCTCTCCCAAATTCTCAGCTTGCCAGACACCCCCGACGAAGGCCAAAAGCGCTATGTGATTATTGTCGGTGTGGGTGAGCAGCGGATTGGTCTCTTGGTCGATCAGCTTTTGGGCCAAGAAGAGGTCGTGATCAAAACCCTGGGTGAATTTTTCGACGATGTTGATTTAATTGCCGGTGCCACGATTATGGGCGACGGCAGCGTGGTCTTGATTCTGGATATTGGCCATATTTTGCAGCGCCTCTCGCGCAAAACCCTCTACGTGAGTTAAGTATGTTAAAGCCAGCGGGCGCAGCATTGATCACCGGCGGAGCCAAACGGCTGGGCCGGGCCTTGGCTTTGCATCTGGCCTCTCAGGGCTACGATATTGCTTTACATTGCCATCGCTCCCGCAGCGAAGCTGAGGCCCTGATTCCGGTTGTGGCCAGTTTTGGCCGCCGCCTGGAAATTTTAAGCGCAGATTTGTCGGTCGCTGAAGCCGCCGAAAACACAGAAGTCTTGCTTGAACAGGCTTTTCAGCATTTCCCCGCTTTAAATATTTTGCTCAACAATGCCTCTGCTTTTTTCCCTGTGAGCTTTGCCGAGACCACGTCGGCCCAATGGGATCAGTTTTACCATTTGCATGTCAAAACCCCGTTTTTTTTAATCCAGGCCTTTGCCCGCCGCTGCCAGGCTGGGTTGGTGGTCAATATGACCGATGCCCAGGCCCCACAGCCAGACTATTTTGCCTATGGTCTCTCCAAACAAAATTTGGCAGATATGACCCGTTTGGCGGCCCGCAGTCTGGGGCCCCAATTGCGGGTGAACGCCATCGCCCCTGGATATATTCTCGCGCCGGTGGCGGGCAATCCCGACAATGCGGCAGACATTCGGGCCCAGATTCCGCTGCAGCGCACAGGGGCCGTGCAAGACATTACCCAGGCCCTGCAGGTCTTCCTCGACAATCCCTATCTGACAGGCCAAACCCTGTATGTTGATGGCGGACTGAACCTGCTCTGAGGCCGGGCCCCTGTTGGGATCGCTATGATTGGACCGCTGCGGGGTTGGTTTTGGCCTGCCCCGCGAGCACATGGGTCTGGATCCAGGTTTGGGTCTCTGCCGGAAACTCACTTTGCTGCAGCAATTTGAGCAGAATTTTCGCCTGATCTGGCTCTGGAAGCGCTTGGCCCAATTCGAAAGGGTGCAGGGCCTGAAAAAATCGGTGTTGCAATTCTGGCGGCGCAGCCGTAAACAGCGCCACCAGCAAGGCACCATCCCCTTTTTTGGGCGCTTCGAGCAACGCGCTGAGGGCCGCAATTTGGGTCTCAGCGGGGGCTTGGCAGAGCTGCCTGAGCCAAGTGCTGCGGGCCGGTTCGGCGCTGCGCTCTGCTTGCAATTCTGCCAGGCTATCATTGGCGGAACTCTCTGGCGCTTGGATTGCATTTAAGCCCGCTTGCAGTTGGGCCTGATCTTGTTGATCGAGGGCCGTGAGCAGGGCTTCGAATTGC
This sequence comes from Candidatus Sericytochromatia bacterium, assembly GCA_050248915.1. Classification (GTDB taxonomy): domain Bacteria; phylum Cyanobacteriota; class Sericytochromatia; order UBA7694; family UBA7694. The sequence continues at coordinate 4,699 of JBFWRL010000179.1, read as the reverse complement.
TGGGTGGAGAGAAGCTGTTCTGGAAAGTGTAACAAAATGGCTGCCTGTTGCTCTGGCGGCAGCTGATTCAGGGCCAGGCGTTCTCCCAAACGCAGCAGTTTGAGTGCGGCATCGGGGTCTTGGATCTCGTTGATACGATCCAATAAAATCGGGGGCACTCCCCCGGCTTGGGCCATGTGAATGACCCGCTCCAATTCGGCATTGGGCAGCCCCAGGCGCAGAAACTGATCACAGAGGGTCTGTTTTTGCGACTCACTTAAGTCTTGGGCTGTGGCGGGATCTTGATTGAGAATATTTACGGTAAAACGCCCACCGGCTTCCAGGCGCAAGGGTGTGTAAACGCTGGGGTCTGCCGCCGGGCCCGAAAGCCGGTCCAGGGCATCCCCAGAACCTGGTGGCGGGGGGCCTGTGGGCAATTCAGCTGACTGCAAATGTTCGAGCAAAAAATCCAGATCGACGGTGTTTAATTCACCCCAGGGGTTGTAGACATAAGCCAGTCCAGCCTCGCGATCGACCCGCGTGAGCAGCAGGGCATGACCGCCCCCCGGCAAAACAGCCCCGATCACCACCGGGTGACCCTGATTCACCGCTTCTTCAGCTTTGTTGAGGTATTCTGCAATGGTATAACCGGCGTCATAGTTTGTGGCTTGGTATTGCTCTGCTCCAAACAGGCCATTGAGCAGGTGGGCCGATTGTGCGCTGTCGAGACCTGTGCTGGCATCGCTGTGTTGATCTTGGGCATTGTCGTAGTTCAAAGCGCCGTTGGCATATTCCATCAGGGCCGGTTGCAGCAGGCGGCTGGCAAAACTGCGCCCGCTCAAATCTTGGCTCTCACTGCCGGCTTCGCGCAGGAGCTCGCCGCCGCCGGGCAAAAGAGCGGATGGCACTTCGCCACCGGGGCTGGCCAGGGCGGTTACCAATTGTACATAGCGCACGGGATCGTGTTGGGCCAGCAACATTTCGGGCACTGTGGCCGCACAGGTGCCCCGGCCCCGCTGATTGATCGTGTGGGGCAGGGCCACGTTTTGCAGGCTGCTCAAAAACAAGCTGTTGCGCTGGGATTCCAATTCGGGGCTCAGCGGCGCATGGTATTGTTCGCGCAGGCGCGTGAGTAATTCGGGGCTGAGGCGCTGGGTTTGAATCAGGGCCGTGAGCGAACTCAGGGCACTGGGCACAAAATGGCCGTATTTGCCTGAGCCTGTGACACGTCCACTGGAGCTATTGCCGCCGCGGTTTTGCACTTCGGCCCGCAGCAGGGCGGCAGGTTCCAGGTTCAGATCCACCAGCAATTCAAGCAGGGCCAGTTTTTGTGGGGCTGAAAGTTGGTCAAAGGCAGGCCCACTGTGCTGGCGCAGCAGTTTTTCGGCCAAGAGCAGGCCCTTGCTCTGGCTCTGACTCAGGGACTGATACCGGCCCTCGGCCTGCAGATTGCCCACCAATTCCAACAAACTGCTTTTGACTTGGTCTGCAGCGGCCTGAACCCGCTCTTTGAAAGGTGTAAGCGGTTTGGGCGCAGACGGCGCTTCTGCTTGGGCACCGCTTAGCAAGATGCTGTCTTGGGTTGGTAGCACTTCGCTCTGTGGGGGGAGCAAAGCTGCTCCTTCTAAAGACGGCAAAGGGGGCAAGGGCCCCGTGCGTATGCGCTGAATGCTGGGGCTGGCCAGGGCGGCGGGCATGGGAATGGCCTTGAATTGAATCGCAGGCGGAGCGCTCTTGTTTTCACTATTGAGACGCATCAGCGTTGATTCTCGGCAGGGGATGGAACTGTGGGGCGGGCCAATTCGATCTGGCGATTGAGGGCGTGGTAGAGATCCAAGAGCAGACCGAGACGGACCCCTGCAGTGCCTGCACTTTGGCGGGTGGCGCCTGTCTGCTCCATTTCGTCCAGACAGTGTAAAACAGTCTCACGCAGGCTGAGCCGTGAAGGGTCGGCCAGATCTTTTAAGTCCCGCTCCCAGAGTTGGGTTTGCCATTTTTGCTCGGGGGGTGTCAATTTTAGCCAATGCCGCAATTGGCTTTCGAGGTTTTGGCGTTCGGGTGAAACTTCCAACCAACGCAGTTCAGCTGTATTGCTTTTGAGGCGAGAGACGGCTTGAATCTGCATGGGTTTTGATACTTTGCTGGCACTTTTAATGGGTATGGGGCAGCGGGATCGGTGCTGTCTCGTGAACGCCGCCCTGACCAATGGCCAGATCGCGGGAGATCACCTGCACCGAGACATCGGCCAAACTCAGACCGGCCGGGCAGGCCCGCAACCAGATGCTGAAGGCCTCTTGCTCTGCTTGGGGCGGAAGCCCCAACTCACTCAGCAGGGGCAGGACTTGCTCTTGAAAGGGTTTAAAATTGGCCTGGCTGAATTTGAGGTATTCAATATCTGTCACCTTGAGGGATTGCTGGCCGAGCAGCTTTTTTAAACTCTCTGGGCTGAAAAAACGGTAAGACCCGTGTTCTTGGACTGAAAACGGTGTCAATTGCCAATTGCCGCGCAGCAGATGGTAGAGCACGGAGAGGTGGCGCATATTGTAGCTGATGGCAATAAACTCACCCTCGGCAGCCAGGTACTTTTGGCGCAATTCGGCCACCACCGCTTCGGGGTGGCGCAATTTTTCCAGGGCATGTAAAAAGCCAATCCAGACAAAGCGCTCCTCACCCAAAGCGCTCAAATCCACCTTGCCATCGGCCACGGTTAAATAGCGGACCTGCTCGGCAGGGAAGTGTTCATGTACACCCAGCTCTTGGGCTGAGAGCAGCAAAATTTTCTGATCGCCGACCAGCGATTTGATCCGGCCATAGAGGTATTGGTAATAGGCCCGTTTAATATGCAGATCTGTAAAGGCCTGCCGATCGCTCTCGGGTTGAGACTGAAAATGGCGGAAGCGGTCGTAGACCGGTACAAATTCTTTGACGGGAATGTGTTGGTTGAGGTAGACCGATTCACCGGGTTCGAGGCCCAGATCGAGCGAATTCCAACGCTGAAAATTTTCATCGACCAATTTGCGCGACTCCGCTTCATGCCAAAACTCCGTGCCCGGAAAGGGGGTCGAGAGCAAGACCGAGAGTTTCCAGATCCGGTCGCGGTTATTGCGAATAAACCAATAGGTGCGGGCCAGATCTTCCCAGGTCTCATCGGGAGAGCCCACCATATAACTGCCGACCACGGCAATACCGTATTTCTCGCAGAGTTGCAGGGCTTTGAGGGCCTCACGGGAACTGGTTTTGCCTTTGAGCTGTTTGAGGATTTTATCGCTGGCGGATTCAAAGCCAAAGCCCACAATTTGCCCATTCATGGCTGCAATTAACTCGACAATTTCGGTATCAAAGACATTGGCGCGGGTATTGAGGGTAAAGCCGACTTTTTTGTGCAGGCCTTTGGCGCGAATCGCTTCAACGACTGTGCGCAGGCGTTTGCGGTTGAGGGGAAAGAGATCGTCGTTGATCGCGATCAGGCTCTGCTGGGGAAAATCGCGGATAATGTCTTCGATTTCTTCGATCACACGGGGAATCGAGTGGTAGCGGGTTTTTTGCCAGAAACGCGTCGAGGCGCAATAGGTGCATTGGTATGGGCAGCCCCGCGCCGTAAACAGGGGCTGTTGCCAGAGTTGATCGGGCCTGTGAATAAAGGCCCTGTCAGGTTTGGCGATGCTGTCCATGTCCATGATCCAGGCGCGGGGGGCCGTTTGCACGCGCTGGCCTTTGTGCCAATAGACAATGCCATTGACCTTTTCGAGGTTTTCGGGGGTGGCTTCTTTGCGCATGTACAGATGCATCAGCTCTCTCAGGGTCTCTTCACCTTCGCCGATCACCCCAATATCCACAGATTCGGGCAAGCTCTGCGGGGCCGCAGAAATATGTTCTCCGCCGACAATGATCGGCACGTTGGGGGCCAAACGCTTAAAATAGCGGGCGTGGCGCACGACATGTTCAAAGGTTTCGGTAAAAGAGGTAATCCCAATCACGTCGGGGTCATGACTGAGCAGGCGGTCGGGATCGTCTACTTCGAGGACGAGATCCTGATCGCGAAAGTGCAAATCGCGTTTGAGGGTGGCTGAGAGATAACTCAGGCCGAGCGGGCCCAAGGTCCAGCCCGCGCTGCCCCCCTTGCCCTGAAGATACAACAGACCGAGGCGCATATATGCCTCCTTGCAGTGTGGATTCCCTTATGCTAACAAAATGCGGGGTGAGATTCAACCTGCCAATTTTGCCGCTGACCTTGATATTTTAGGCTCTAAATAGTTTACAAGCTAAAATAGAGACCCGTTGGCCTGGCGGGGGAGCTGGGTTAGTCAAACCTGAAAACGCGGCTGGGCGATGAATAGCCTTGGGGGCCAATCAGGCTGCCCAGAATCAGGTGGTTTTCCAGCGGGCCTGCGCTGAACAAGGCAGAACCCCAGGCTTTGTCCATGGAAAGCACCCGGTATAACTCAAAATCAGCCCCATTCCAGCGGTAAATCTGAGGCAGGGTGGTATTGGTGGTCAAAAGCAGATAATGCCAGCCTTTGACGGTGAAATAGTCCCAATTCAGTCCACCTGTGGTGGGAATATTCTGAAAATCCACAAACTGGCTGCCATTCCATTTCAGGATCTTGGAATCGACTGTGTTGCTGATGCGGCTGTTGTTAATGATCGCCGCGGAAAGTTGGCCCCCGATGGTAAAGGTATCAAAATCCACATCAAAATCTGTGGCAAAGGTCTGATTAAA
>JBFWRL010000178.1:0-10500 GCA_050248915.1 Candidatus Sericytochromatia bacterium | reverse complement strand
TTCGAGAATGACTTGGCGCTCTGCTTCAATTTCAAGTGGATCCAGCAGGCAGTTTTGCATGCGGTCGGCTTCAATTTCAAGGGCAATTTCCCAGCGATCAGAGGCAAAATTAAAATAATAAGCGGTTTTGTCGATCCAGGTTTAAGCGTTGTTTTCGCCCCCGCCAGAGAGTGTTAAGCGATCAATTTCCCCTCTGGGAAAAAGAGAGGAGCCTTTAAACAACATGTGTTCCAAAAAATGGGAAACGCCGGTGGGGGAACCGGCTTCGTTGCCCGAGCCCGTGTGGTACCAAATCATCACGGTCACCACAGGCAAAGCCGAATCAGCTTTGAGTAAGACACACAGGCCGTTGTCTAAGTGGTGTTCTTGGACATCGGCAAAGAGATGACTGGGGGCTGGTGTGGCAGGGATTGGACTCATGATTGCTCAGTATACCGCAATTACAGTGTCTCATCCGGGTTATTACTGGATGCCAAACTGAAAAAGCACTGGCAACGAAATACCAGTGCTTATGACGATGACTAAACTTAACGGACCGCTAGAATTTTTTGGGCGGCATCTCGACCAGAGAAAAACGCCCCATGAACCGTTCCGCGATAATTGCGTGAAGTGTGTTCACCTGCAAAAAAGAGTTTCTGTCCAACAGGCTGTGTTAAGGTATCAAAGTCAGTGCTGGGACTGCCTGCTGCAGCAAAAGAGTAGGCGCCGTAACTGTATTCATTGGCCCGCCAGCGGGTACGAAGAATGGTCTGGGGTTCAGGAATTTTATCTCCATAAATCGCTTTCAGATTTTTCATGACACCCGCTTTTATTTCGCTGTCACTCAATTTTTCACTGGCATCTGCTTGATCCCCAAAGGCAAAAGTCATTAAAGCATTGGCTTCAATTCCTTTGACCAATTTTAAATTGAGGAAATAATTAAACAAACCTGGAATGGCACTGGTATAACCGATATAGTGCAGGTCTTCCTCCCAAAAGGGCTCAATATCATCCGCCCATTTGATCAAAAATTTATTCACATTGCCCATTCCCATGCGCCGAATCGCCTCTTGGTGTGATTCAGGCAAGGCCGGTTGAAATTGAATTTTTCCCGCTTTTAGCACGCCCAAAGGAACCGTCACAACCACTTGAGAGGCAAAAAATTGGCTGTTATTGGCAGTGGTTATTTTGATTTTTTCGCCACTATAATCAATTTCTTTGACCACCTGTTTGAGACGCACATTGACCTTACCCGACTCCATCAAGAATTGTGGGATTTTATCATAGCCATTGGTAATCAATTCTTCTGTACCCGCAAATTGTTGGTCGTCTTCAAACTGGACAGAAGAAAGTTTGGATATATCCCCTCCCGCGTTAAAGCCCAAAAATGCCGTAAACATATAATCTCGCAAACGGGGTTGAGCGTTTAAATCAGGAAAAACCTGTGAGGCATAGACCTCTTGAAAATTTTTCTGGAGTTCCCCGGATTCCCTTACCATTTTTAACGCTTCTTTGTATTGAGCGTATAAGGGCTCAAACACAGCTTTGGAAATAACCTTACCCTCTGCATCGTAGACCTTTACTTGGTCTGAAAATGTGCTAAATGACTTGAGGCCAGCACCTGCGACAAGTTGCGTAATCGGGTGTTCACCAGTTGAGCCATGAATCCAGCTGGCACCTTCATCAAACGCCACTCCCAACGAACGATCGGTACGGGTTCGACCCCCGATTTTATTTTGGGCTTCCAGGACCACCACGTTTAAATTTTTGCCAGACAATTCTTGGGCTGCTTTCATCCCTGAGACCCCAGCACCAATCACAACAATATCATGTTGGCTTGTTGTGGGTGCCTCGGGAACTTCAGGTGTTGGGCTTTCAAGCGGCTGGGCACTGCCCATGGGCGCTTGTGACGCTGGGCTGCTCAAGTTCCCAGTTTGAATGGATGAAGCTTGGGGGCTATTTGGCTTGTTCACACCCGAACTGGGATTTTGTGGAGAACAGGCTGATAATCCCACAGACAAGCCCACCAAGAGCCAGAGCTTGGAAGGTGTTTTATAATGAAAAAATAATTTTTTCCTGATAATTTTTTTATTTTTAATAAGAGAAATTTGTTTCATGGTATTTTTTCCATTTTTGATTATATTTTCATTTTCAATAGTGACAAATCTTAAAAAAGAGCAAATTATAACAACTATTAAGTATACATAATGATTCAACTTTATCTATGTCTTGAATTTCAATTGCGAGGGAGCAATAAGTGGGGCCTGCGCATTTTTGGGTTTAGCGGGTACAATGAAGTAATTTAACAGAATCAAGAGGGTGTCTTTTTATGAGTCAAACGCAGCCATCCAGACAAGGTCAGGCCGGTTTCCGCATTGGTGAACTGCTGGTACGCGAAGGCTATCTCACCATGGATGCCCTGAACAAAGTTCTGGCGATTCAAAAGCAGCAAAAAGAGGCCCTGAGCGGTGAATACAAACCCTTCGGACAGATTTGTCTGGAGCTGAAACTGATCACCCGCGAAGAGTTGCAACGCTTTCTAAAAAAATACAATAAACGCATTTACCTGGGTGAGTTGCTCGTCAATATGGGTCTGATCACGATCAAACATGTGGATTTGATTCTCAACCAGCAAAAACAAAGTGGCAAACGCTTTGGTGAGTTGTTGGTAGAGCAAAAAATCATCACCGAATCCCAATTGACCGACGCCCTGTCGACCCAATTGGATGTGCCCAAAATTATTCCCTCGCTGCAATTGATGGACCGGGCCTTGATGGATGGCATGTCTGAGCAGTTTGTGCGCTCCAACCAGTTTTTGCCGGTCTACAAAGAAGGCGATCAACTCACGGTGGTCATGGCCGACCCCGCCAATTTGGATCTGGTCAAAGAATTGGAACACCAATTGCAATTGCGCATTGCCCCCGCGATTGCCCCGGCTTCCGAGATTTCGCGCACCATCAACGAGTTTTATCACAGTTCTACTTCGATCGACAAAAAAATGGATCCCCATCTGGAACAGGTCAAACTCGAAGGTATCCAACCGGAGGCAGAAGATAAATCCGCCGGACAAGACAATTCAGCGGCGATTGCCAATTTCTTGATCTCCAACGCCATGAAAGACCGAGCCTCGGATATCCACGTTGAGCCCCAAGAAAAATACATTCGCATCCGCTACCGCATCGACGGGGTTTTGCACCACAAAACCGACTTGCCCAGCAATTTGGGCCCGGCCTTGGTCACCCGTTTAAAAAAGGTCTGCCGCCTCAATCCCGACGATGTCAAAGCCTATCAAGATGGCCGCGTGGTGGGTGATATTGCTGGCAGCAAAATTGAAATCCGGGTTTCTACCTACCCCAGCATTTGGGGCGAAAACGTCGTGATTCAACTGCAAGACAAAGAGAGCACCTTTCAAGATCTGCTCTTAAATATGGACCGCACAGGCTTTTCGCCGCTGTATATCCAGCGCTACCAAAAGATTCTCAACCAACCCGGTGGCATTGTGATTGTGACGGGCCCAGCCAATACCGGCAAGACAACCACGCTCTATGCCTCGATCAATTACCTCAACCAGCAGAATCGCTCGATCATCACTGCCGAAGATCCGATTGAGCGACCCGTGCCCGGCACGGTACAGGGGGCTTATAACCCCGATTCTGGCATTAGTTACGCAGACATGATTCTGGCCATGTTAAAACAGGATCCCGATATTTTGGTGGTGGGTGAAGTCAAAGACAAAGCCACCATGGGCGCTGTGGTCGAAGCCGCGCTCTCAGGTTCCAAGGTGCTTACCACCTATCCAGCCTTTGATGCCACCGGCGCCCTCTTGCGCCTGATGAATCTGGGCCTGGAGGACTATTTGATTGCCTCCAGCAATATTACAGTCATGAATCAACGCCTGGTGCGCCGCCTCTGTGACTCCTGTAAAGCCACTTACACGCCCAAGAAAGAGACCTTTAATCTCTTGGGGCTGGTCGATGTCGATCCCTCCTCTTATGAATTTTACCGGCCAGTGGGTTGCCCTGAGTGTAGCCAACATGGCTTTAAAGGCCAGACGGCGATCCACGAATTGCTGCAAATCAACGAGGCCATCCGCGAAGCCCTGATCGAGCGCAAACCCGCTGCCACCATTCGTGGCATTGCCAGAACCGAAGCCAAATTGGTGAGCATGGCCGAAGACGGGCTTTACAAAGCCATCGAGGGCATGACCTCGGTCGAAGAAGTGCAGCGTGTGGCCTTTGTCAATGAATACGACTCACAAACCCCCTGGGAAGCGGAAGAGATCTACCAGATCTGCTCTGGCCTCGAACCCGAATACCTGTGAGTTTGTCCCGTTTGACAAGAGGCCTCCGGCTCTCTGTCTTGTTTTGCTGCTCAAGTCTGTTTTGCTCGGGGGCAAGTCTTGCCAACGACAGCAGTATCGCCTTTGAAGCGGGACTGCCCCGGCTCAAATCCGAAAAAGATCTGGACATGGTGGCCGAGAAACTGGTTTTCAGTTATCGGCCTCCTCAGCGCTTGCCCGCCGGTAAGGCCTGTCCAGCGTGGAGCCAGGCCTATAATGGCTTTTGTGAAATTCCCAGCCATTGGATCGCAGAACTCAAATACACCTTTCGCAACCGGGGTCCGGCGCGCAAATTGCAGATTGGACTGCCTTTTGACATGCCTCCTTACCCCGAAGAAAGTGATATCAACGGCCCCAACGCGCAAGAGGCGATTGAAAATTTTGGCACCTGGCTCGATGGCCAACGGGTGCCAGTCCAGGTTTTGAACCAGACCTGGCAAGAAGCCATTCCGTTCAACCGCGTTTACCTCTCAGAGGTGCCTTTTGCGCGCGGGCAAACCCGCGTTTTACGCCACCAATACCTGAGTTATCACCAATCAGGCATTGGCGGAGAGCGCTTTCGCTATTTGCTGCGCACCGGGAGTACCTGGGGCCGCCCAATTGAAAAAGTCGAAATTGAATTTGAATTGCCACCCCAACTCGGGCCTTGCGCGCTGAGCAATTTGCCTTTTCAGCGTCAGGGCCATTGGCTCAAGATCGCCCTGCAAAACTGGCGGCCCGACCGCGACCTGGAAATTGCCTTTGCCTCGCGCGAGCGAGCCCTGGTTGGGACTGCCCTGCATCCCTACGACCAAGAAGCAGAAAGTGATCTCTGCGCCGAGGCCCGTGATTTGCCCCCAGAAACCCGCCAAACCCTGCTCGATCATGTCAAACGCCTCTATGGGGCCCCTGCCAGTGCCACCCCCCAATTGAAAGGGGATGCCTGGCCACTCTGTCAAAATGCCGACTACCTGGCACCTTATCGCGACAAGGGCTTTGCTCTTCCGTTTCTGCCGGATCCGGCTTGGCCTGGCAATCTGCCCAGCGGGCTGGCCATGTGTATCAAAGCTTTGGAAAAGGCCCCATGAGCGAGAGTGAGCCACATACGCCGATCCAAAGTCTGCAACTGGCTCTCGGCCCCCACAACAGCTCTGAAATACGCATTGGCGCAGACATCTTAAAACACCTGCCCGAGTGGCTGCCCACAGACAGTGCCGATCCGCATGTGGTGCTGGTGGCCGACGCCTTTCTCTTAAACCAGGCAGAATCACTGAAGTCCGCCTTTTTGGCCCAGGGCTGGCGCGCAGACTTGATTGTGGTCCAAGTCAGTGAGGCCTTTAAAGATCTGGAAAAACTGCTGCCCCTGTATGGCCAAATGCTCGACGCCAAAACCCACCGCCGTTCCTGGCTTTTGGCCCTGGGCGGTGGCGTGATCGGCGATGCCGCAGGTTTTCTCGCTGCGAGTTACATGCGCGGGATTCGCTGGGTCAGTTTGCCTTCGACCCTCTTGGCCCAGGTCGATAGCGGTCTTGGCGGCAAGACGGGGGTCAATCACCCGGCTGGCAAAAACCTGATTGGGGCCTTCCATCAGCCCCGCTGGGTGCTTTGCGACTCCGATCTGTTGAGCAGTTTACCCCCCCGTGACGTGGTCTCGGGTCTGGGAGAAATGTTGAAATATGGTTTGATCTACGATGCGTCCTTTTTTGAGTGGCAGATGGCGCATTTAACTGACTTGCTAGCACTGAATTCGGACTTTTTGGTTCCAGCCATTACCCGCTGTGTGGCGTTTAAACTGCAGGCCGTGGCCGCCGACGAACGCGACGAAAGCGGTGTGCGCGAAATCCTAAATTTTGGCCACACCTTGGGCCATGCCCTCGAAAGTTTGAGTGATTATGGCTATTACCGCCACGGTGAAGCCGTGATCTTGGGCATGTGGGCTGCCCTTGAAATTTCTGCCCGCACAGGGCTGCTCTCCGCCACCAGCGCACAGGCCCTACAGCGCAATTTGGAACACCTCAAGTTGCCTGCGATCCCTGAAATTATCACCGACAAGGCCATCTGGGCCAAAATGCGCTACGATAAAAAAGCCGAAGGCAGCTCCCTGCGGCTGATACTGCTCAAACAGGCCGGAGAGCCCGTGGTGGTCAAAGAGACCCCGGCCGAACTTATTCTGGCAGCGATTCAGGCGCTGTTGGCGCGCTTTCAAGCGCTTTAAAATAGTCCATCAGGCGCGTCAGCAAGAGCTGTTTATGTCCGGCAGGAGCCAAGCGTTCAAAAATCTCCACAAAGCGATCAGCCAAGGGCGTGAAGGCGTAAAGCAAGAGATTTTGGCCTTGACTGACCTCAGCTTGGATCCGCAGGGCCTCTTCGTTGCAAGTCAAAGGCAGGGGCTTTTTGCGCATCATCATTTGCTGTAAAAAGCCCGAAAGGGGCAGCGGTTTTTCACCCGGCAGGCGTTTACTGAAAAAATAGCCCATGGCGCGACAGCTCAGGGGGCGATAAGCATAGACACTGCATCGGCCATCCACCAACAGGGGACAGCCCAGTTGAGCGTAGGCATTGCGCGGGTGACGGGGCCAGCCTTGGGCATCAAAATCTGCTTCGGGAATGGCCGCAACTTGCGCTTGCACCCGGCCAAGGGTTTCTTCGGGTAACTCGGCCAAAGCGGTTTGCAGCAATTGCCACTCGGCCCAGGTCACTTCTGGCAAGGCATAAGACGTGCAGCAACGACTGCAGCCCTGGACACAGCCAATATTGGGGTTGAGCTTTTGCAGGCGATCAGTCAGAATATCCACAGCCAACAGGCATTGTTCCAACAAAAGATGATCTTTGATCTCTTCTGCCAAAAAATGCACATCTTCAATCCAGGACTTTTGCTCGGGGGTCAAGGCCTCATAGAGCGCCCGAATTTCGGGCTGCATCTGAGCAGGGGGTTCAGGACGTGGCATGGGCAAAATACCTTTCCAAAAAGACCAGCAAGGTCGAAGCAGGTTTGCCATCGAGGGCTTCCAGGGTTTGAAAGAGGTCCTCACGCACGGGCAAAGCCAAAGGGGGGGCATCGGCCATGTTTAATTGTTTTTCCCAGCGCTCTTTTTCCATTGTACAACTGTAAATTTCTTTCCAATCCCTGGGGTCTGAATCGGCGTAGAGCCTGGTATTGCCAAAGGTGCGGCACGTCAACGGGCGCACAGCATAAACCGAGCAGCGCCGATCTTCCAAAAAAGGACAACTGGATTCAAATAAAGCCTCACGCAGACTGACCAATTCACCGCTTTTCAGGTTCTGGCGCAGGCCCTGTTTGAGGGTATCAAAGCGCGCCCTGACGCGGGCTCGGAAGGCCGAATCCAGATCCAAAAGCGGCTCAATGGCCTGCCACTCCAGAGCGTGCGTGATGGGGCTGCCGTGGTGTTCACAGCAAAAGGAGCAGCCCGCATGGCAGATCATCTCTGGGTTTTGGCTGTGAACTTCCTGCTGCAGCCGATCGGCTTCGGCATACAGGGTTTTCAGGGCTTGAGTGGGCGAGCCGGGAAGGGAATCCATGTCTCAACCTCGATTGGGCAAGTGATGCTGTATCTTACCATTTTGGCAGTGAGGGCTGCGCTCTAAAACAAACAAGTGGGGCGGTGCGCCATCGTTGTCCGAGCCCAGGTACAGTTTTTCGGGTGATAGAGCCAACCCTTCGATTTTTTGTCCAACAAAACGAGAATCGATTTGGCTCAAATTAAACAATTGACTGGGTTTGATTTCCGTTTGAAAATCTATCTGGGAGAAATTTTCGATCCAGCCCACATACGAATCGCCAATGGAACCATCTTCGTAGACACTGCCCGTCAATTCTGTGGTGGCCGTAAACCACAGCCGGTCTGTGGCCGCCTCATATTCCAATGCCGAAATGCCTGCAAAGACCTCTGTGGGCAGGTCCAAGCGCTGTAGGCCCACGACCTGTTCGTCTTGAACCCGAATGAGGTGATTATCGGGTTGGCCCAAATGGCCGCGATTGGCCAATAATAGACCACCGCCAAAGGCTGTGGCCCCTTCGATATTTAGTTCCAGTCCGCGGGACTGAATCTGAGCGTATAAGGGGCTTAAACTGCTGACTTCAAAGCTTTGTGCGAGGAGTTCGACTTTGACCAGGCGATTGCGAATCTCCCCCAAAGAGCCAGAGCCAAAGATCCAGAGTTGGTTGTTCATCCAGGCCGAAGCCTCAAAATCTGATTTGTGGGCTTTGGGAATTTGTGCAAAATCCCCCCTGGAACGCAAAGCCAAACGGGGAGAGAGCTCGTGGCTGTGTAAGTCGAGTTGATAGAGCCCATCAACATTGTCTGCCAAGATCCATAGTCCTTCTGGGCTCCAATGCAAAGAAGAGATCCCAGGCAGGGCATTTAATGTCAACACCAGCCAAAATGAAAAAGGGGCCAATATATCTGACATCAATCTGCGTTTAAACCCCTCTTTGGCTGCGCAAGGTAAATGGCTTGCCTTCCCAATCTTTGTGGTAAGCAATGGGAGCCTGTTTGAGTGGCACCGGCTCGCCCTTGCGTGCCCCCTGAAAATAGTCCCACAAATTCCAATTTAAGGCAATTTCAAAGGGACCCGGGCGCATATCGAGGTCAAAGGCCAGGCGACTGAGCTGAATGGCTTCGCTGAGCAAATGATCAGGAAGATGGATCGATTTTTGTGCCAAAAGGTCCTCTAAATGGGCCAGGCATTCGGCATAGACGGCATCCACTTGACCATTGAGAATCCATTGCAAAAACAGGTACTCATCTGCCAGCCAGAAGACATCCCATTGGCCTTCCCCCATGATAAATTCATAATCCCCCGCTTGAATTGCGCGGGCCTTGTTTGCCAACAATTGCATGGCCCCATGTAAAAGCGGCCTTTCAGTCGGGGCCGCAATCAGCCATTCCAACATTTCGCGGTAGCTCAGTCCAAATTCTTGGTGCAGCAAGATAAAGGGCAATTGCAACCATTCTTTGCGAAAATGAAAGAGCCCTGTGACCCAGGCAAAGACCCGCGTTTTGACCCAATCTTCGCGGGGCATCGCGGTAGAGCCCACCACCAATTCTTGGCTCTCTTCGATGCCATCAATGGCCTCTTCGGGTTTGCGGTGGACATTGGCCAGGGGCACCATCACTGTTTCCAGGCCATATTTGGCAATGTATGCCGGGTCCCCCATCTCGGCATTGGGCAAAATCGCCAGATTGTGGAATTTAATACAGCTGTGCTGGCCTTGCGAGAGCAAAGTTTCAATCCCATTGGCAAAGGTCTCATAGGTCTCTCCCGGCAGGCCAACGATGATATCCGTATAAGTCATGATCCCATCGCGGGTAAAGCGGCGCAGCAATTCTTGGTAAAAGGCCGAAGAGATATTTTCACGCCGAATGCTGGCCAAGGTTTGGCTGTCGACCGATTGCATTGAGAGGGTGACCTCGCTGTTGAGCCCCGCCCCATAGAGCAGGGTTTGAATCTGGTAGACCCGTTCTGTCGCATTTTTGGCATTCTGAAACGACATCAACTTGGGATAGCCCCATTCTTTTTTGGTGCGGGCCAAATATTCAGCCAAGTGAATATCGCGGGGCAAAATGCCAAAATTGGCATCACAGCAAAAGACAAATTCCAATTGATGTTTGACAAACCAGTCGATTTCGGCATAGAGCCGCTCCAAATCAAAGCTATAGACCTTGCTCTGAACCGCTGAACCCCAATCACAAAAGCTACACGAAAATGGGCACCCCCGGTTGCTCTCCCACATCGCAGACCATTTCACGGGTTTGAGCTGAGATTGAATCAAGTTGTCAAAAACACCACTTAAATAGGGCGAGGGAATGGCGTTGAGATCTTTCAGGCGCGGGGCATTTGGATGGTTTACAAATTGGCCCCCTTGCAGATAACTGATGCCTGGAATCGCTTGCCAATCTTGGGTTTCGATTTGTTCCAAAATCTTTAAAAAAGTCACCTCCCCCTCCCCATGAACACAGAGGTCAATGAAGGGGTGGGCCCGCAAAAAGGCTTCAGCCCTGTCCGGCACCTGGGGACCACCAAAGACAATTAAAACTTGGGGATTGGCTTCTTTAACAGCCTGGGCCAAAGCCAGGGTGCGTTTAAAATTCCACATATAGGTGCTAAAGCCCACCAGATCTGCTTCGCGAAAAAACCAGCGGGCTTGGGCCAGAGAGACAGGTTTGTGAATGGGCAGTAAA
>JBFWRL010000177.1:0-10553 GCA_050248915.1 Candidatus Sericytochromatia bacterium | reverse complement strand
TCTTTGAATACATTGAAGGCTTCTACAACCGACAAAGAATTCATTCCACCCTGGGCTATCTCAGCCCCGAATGCTTTGAAAGGAGAAGTGCTTAACTGAATCCTCCACTAAATCGGGTAAAGGTCACTTTCCATTGTGTTAATAACTCAGTCATTTTGATCAAAACAGCTTTTCTATCAGCTTCTGTTACAGCTTGAATTTGGCCAACGGGAGAAGGCCCCCCCTGTTGTGTTGACATCGTTAAAAGGAGTGAAACACCGTCAATTTGAGCAATTACCTCTTTTTGCAAGTTGATTCCTGCATCTCCTGAAACGTATTCTTCGAACCAGAGATGAGCTTCAGTCACATGTAACTGACTGTGTTTTATTAAACGGGCAATCGGAATTTGATGTCTAAAAATTTCGGCATTGAAGCGATTGATAACAAACAACATTATCAAAGAAAACAAACCCATTGCGATAATTAAGGCAGGAATTCGAACATCTAAATAATTTTTTGATTCAATTTTGTGTTCTATAATTTCTTCTACTTCTTTAATCACAAAGAATACTCCAACTAATATTTTATATTTTTTAGTATATATAGGGAAAGAAGTAAGAATTAGAACAATTGTTTGGGTATCGAATTATCTTTCAAATTAATCATTGCAGTATGATCCTCTCTAAACTTAGCAAAAATTGTTGACAGCAGTTTCACAAATGATTTTTAAACTGACAAGAAAATGAAAGTTAAACGGGGAGCCTATTTAAAATAGTTACAGTCAATGAAATTAATGTCAATGCCTCAAATTTAATAGTCTTAGGTACTTAATTACTTCGTCAAAATAAGCAAATGAGTTATAATTTTATTTTTATATACTTAATTTAATTTTTATTTAATGTTTGATCGATTCAAACCAAACATGCCAATTTTCTAATTATTTTAATGAATTTAGATTGAGTAAAAATATTTTATAAAAATTCTTCATTTTTAGACAATTAACCCACTTAATATTTTTGGATTGGAAGATTGCTAGTGAAGACTCTTTTGGTTTACCCCAGACTAACAAAAAAATAATTTGCCAGTCAAGAAATGTTAATTGAACTTGACTGACGTTAAATCACTTTAACAAAACAGGCGAATTTAACAATATTTAACAATATTTAATTTTTTGAAATAATAGTTATTTCCTGCGTTTCACATTTTGTTGGCGATCCCACAAAGTTTATTTTTGTAATAAATACTTTCATTGTATTTCAAAATCTGAAAAAAATTTTGATCAAAAATAATAAATAAATTGATTATTATCAACAAATTATCCAATTAAAATCAAAGTAAAATTTTCAGACACTATGCATAAAGCATCTTTTTTTTGACACACAAAACATACGATAATGAGATAAAAAACAAAACATGGGATTAAATGGTTGAATTTGTGTCAAATAGTCAGAAAAATATTAATTTTTATTAAGATACAACAAATCAAGAACCTGCACCAAAATCACGAATTTCCCCCTTGATTTTACAAACTGGGCCAATGAGATAATCTCTATAAATCGACACTTTAATACATGACAGATCTGCAGGATATTTCTTGATTTCAACCTGTTTTATACAGAATAAATCTCACGTATTCACAGAATTCAATCTGTAGTCAGGGACAATTCACAATTTGAGATCTGAAGGAGTAAACTCTTATGGGCCTCTTTTATACAAGGGCCTTATGGCTTGTTGGATATTTGACACTTACTAGATTTCAGGAGGATTTTGAATCGTGGCTGGACAAATTAAATTGTTATTGGATCGGATTATTTTAGAAAAAGCCAAGGGGGATCCCATCATGGAAAAATTGACCAAAACAAAACTTTTGGTCAAAGGCATCCGGGTGGAAACTTTTACCCCCATTTCTGAAGACGACCCTGTCATGCTTCAAAAAGTACAGCAAGTTGCACAAGATTTTGGAGTTACCTTGGCCGTTTAACTTTGGCAGTCGGCATTTTTTTCTGAGTAATTTTTATTTATAACGGAGAGTGAAGCAAGTTTATGAATTTAAAAAGTATTTTCAGTCAAGCCCAAGATATTGACCAGGCCGTGGCTGAGTTAAAACAGCAATTGGATCCAGCTTTTGAAGCCAAATTACTTTTGGTGTTTGCCTCATCAATTTATGATCAACAGATCTTAAATCAAAAATTACATGAGAACTTTGCGGGAACCACTGTGGTGGGGTGCAGTACGGCAGGCGAAATTGTCAGCGGCCATATGTTACAAAACGCAATTGTGGCCATGGCGTTTAACAGTCAGGTGATTGACGATTTTCAGGTACAGGTTTTGGAAAATATCAAGACAGAAGATCATGTTGACGCGGCTTTTGCGGCTTTTGGGGAACATTTTGGCGTATCCATGACTGAAATGGACTACAAAAAATATGTGGGGTTGGTCTTGATTGATGGATTAACTCTGGCAGAAGAACGCCTGATGGAAAGCATTGGCGATAAAACCAATGTCACTTTTATTGGCGGTTCAGCGGGTGATGATCTGCAGTTTAAACAAACTTATGTTTATGCAAATGGCAAAGCGTATTCAAATGCCGCAGTCTTGGTTCTCTTAAAACCCAGCGTCGGATTTGACTTTATTAAAACCCAGAGTTTTTGTGAATCGATCAAACGCTTGACACCTACCAAAGTGGATACAGCAACACGCACTGTGCTTGAGTTTAATGGGCAACCTGCCGCACAGGCTTATGCTGAAGCTGTGGGCACAGAAGTTTCTCAACTTTCTGACTATTTCATGAGCAATCCCGTTGGCCTGATGGATGGCGAGGATCCTTTTGTGCGCAGCCCAATGCAGGTCAAAGATCAGGCACTGGCATTTTACTGCAATATGGTCGAAGGCATGGAGTTGTCACTTTTACAACCCTTGGACATTGTCAAAGATACAGAGTTAGCTGTACAGGCAAAACTGACTGAGTTGGGTAATATCAGCGGAATTATAGATTTTCACTGTATTTTACGCACCTTGCAATTGCGCAATGAGAAACGGACGGAGGCTTATGGGGCCATTTTTTCAGCGATTCCCACCATTGGTTTCAGTACCTATGGAGAAGAGTTTATTACCCATGTAAACCAAACATCTACCATGTTGGTTTTTAAGTAACTCCAAGCCCCCAGAAGCAGGCCCAATTACAGGTCTGCTTCTTCTAATAAATTTATTGAGTGAGTCATTTATATATGTCATCTTACACACGCCCTGAAATAGAGGTTAACTTAACCCAGTTAGAAGGCTGTTTAAAATCCCTGCTCGTTGGATCAGAGATCAAAATCCCTGATTTCTCAGACAATCCTGATTTAGCGGGCCTACAAACCACACTCAACCAATTGGTGCAGGCCCAGCGTGCCCGAGAGGATAAACAAGCCTCTCGTGAGGCTATTTTTGTGAATCAGATAGAGATTCTCAACGATTTGCTGCTCACAGCAAAAGAAGTGGGAGCACAACTTTTAAGCAGTACCCAGGATACCATCCACTTTGCCAATTTTGCTTCCGCAAAAGGGCAAGAAATTAACAACAGAAACCAAAGCCTGGCCATCAGTATTGAGCAAATGGGCCTAGGTATTCAAGAGGTCTCTCAACAATCAGCAACGTCTGCTGGAATTGTACAAAAAGCCAAAGGCCTCACCCGAGATGCTGTTAAACATATCGAAATGCTGGGAAGTAGCAGTCATGAAATTGGAGCAATAACGAAGGTCATTGAAAGTGTTGCCGGCCAGACCAAATTGCTGGCCCTCAATGCCACTATTGAAGCAGCTCGGGCCGGTGAGGCAGGCAAAGGTTTTGCTGTCGTGGCCGCTGAGGTCAAAAATCTGGCCAAAGAGACAGCAGCTTCAGTTGATTCAATTCAAGCCAAAATCGAAGCAATTCAAAACAGCACATTGACTGCTGTTGGCTATATTCAGCAGATATCTTCAATAATAAATAATTTAGAAGGGATATCCATGACAATTGCCTCCTCTGTTGAAGAGCAAGCCAATGTTTCGCAAGAAATCAGTTTACATGCCCGTGATACGGCATCAGATAGCGGTGAAATTACCAGCAAAATGCAAGAAATTGAACAATACAACCAAGCAGCAGCAGAAATTATCGAAGCTTTACAGATGAGCAATCAGGAAATGATTCACGTTGTTTCAGATTTGCAAACTCAATTGAACCATCATTAAAAAAATAATTTCAGTCGTTGAGTGAAGGCGGCTTATCTATTAGACTTAAGTATAATTCAACAGAATCAAAAAATTAAAAAGGAAAATCATGATCACTTTTGGCTTAAACTACGACGTCAAAGATGAATTTATTCCCCAATTTTTAGAGGTAGCCAACAAAGTATTGGACATGATGCCCAGCTTGCCGGGCCATGTAAAGACATCTTTGTACTCAGATGTGAATCACCCCAACTCGTTTTTGATCTATTCAGAATGGGAAAACGACGATCATTTTCGCGAATTTATGAAATCTGAGGCGTTTAAAGGTGTGCAGAACATGACCCGTGACATGTTGCTCGATCGCCCCAAACACAAAATTTACGAAACAAAAAATATGGGGCGGCCCGCTTAAATAGCCCTAAGTCGCCGTTTTGGGAATCTGCATCGTCACGCAGTGAACCGCCCCACCACTGACAATCCAACTGTCTGAGGGAATCCATTTGACCTGATAACCGGCGGATTGGTAGACCTGCGCTGTCGCTTGCTCATAAGCATTCAAGAGTACGGCATCAGGATAGACACCACCTTGGGGCAGGTTTTTGTATTGTGGCAAAAGGGCTGTGCCATTGACCAAGAGTGAGTTGGTATAACTTCTGACCAGCAAATTGCCCTGATAAAGCATGGGGGCAGGCATCGGAAGTCGCAAAATCTTGAGTTCGGGAATCGCAGCTTTGGCCTTGTGTGCCAAGCTTTCGGGCAATTCTTGGCCTGAGCTGTCTTGGCCTGTGGCCTGCTCATCCAGAAAGGCCTGGATCAGTTTGGCCTGGGTTTGCTCCAAGGCGGGAAGCTGATTGATCGTGGCTTCACTGAGTTGGTGGACCAAAAGGGTCTTTTCATCTAAAAACTTGGCCCACATATCAATATGGCCAGTGGCTTCTCCAGGCAGCGCATTGACAAAAAGACTTTTCTGACTGAGCTGACTGGCAAATTCTTTGAGAATATCTTCTTCATTGTTGAGCGGGCGACTGTTGCGAAAGACCTGCCCCAGATTGCGCTCCACCACGCTGCGCGAAGAGAAACAGAGCGCATGGGTACACATCATATTTCCACCTTCGAGGGCCAAAGAGAGTTGACTGGTAAAGACTGTTTTTTCAGTCAGGGGCCCCAAAGGAGAGTTTAAAATCCGTGAGAGCGAAGCAGGGACCCGATCATCCTGACGCCGATCGGGATAATAAAAGCTGTTGAGCAGTTTGTAGTCCAGTTTGGGGCCAGAATAATCCGAGGTTGGCAAAGTGGCCAAAGGCCCATAATCCCGGCTCCAAATACTGTCGGTGGCCAAGGGCAAAGACACAAATTTTTGGGCCAGGGGAAAGAGCCCCAAAGGGGAGAGGTTAAATTGCAAGGCCTGTTCGGTCTGTTTGGCCAAATTGGCATCGGTCCCGAGCATCCAGATATCACTTTGGGCCTGGATCAGGGCCTGAAAGAGCGGCAGGCCATTGCCATCTGCCATGAGCCGTTCAGAGACAATCACAGCCTGGGTGGGGGTGTATTCTGGCGGCAAAAAAAAGCGATTTTGTTGGGGCAAATTAAATTGCTGGGGGCGGCAGGCCGGATTGCCAGGCGGGCAGTGTAAACGGCCGGGAGGGGGGGCATTTTGTGAGAGTGTCTGGAGCGGATTGGGGGGCACCGCAGGCGCAAAGGTCTGACAGGCCGAAAGCAATTGAACAACACACATCCCAGCCAGCCAAATTGGTTGGCGAAAAACACGGCGATGGAGCTGAGATGGTGTAGACACGGTTAAAGATCCTTTCTGGAGCGGAGATAATTACCAGCATAACAGGCCATTTGGTGCTATTTGGGGTCTTTTCTGAACTGCCCAAATCTTGCAAAGCAAATGCAGGTACAATGTTGTCTGGCTGTTACGGTTCTGAAATACAAAGCTTGATATAGATCAAAAAGGGCTTTGATGCAGGGCAGAGACTCTTTTTGTATTTTCCCATAAACTCAAGGTGTAAAGAGGAAAAATCCATGTCCATTCAACCTGCATTGATACCCAGTCCGACCCAGGCGTCCCCCAATTGTCAACACTGTTCCCTGCCCATACCTGCCGACTTGCAGGCCAAAGGAGAGGTCTTCTGTTGCAATGGCTGTCAGCAGGTCTATGGTATTTTGCAGGCCGCCGGTCTGGGCAATTATTACCGAATTCGCAGCCAAGCCGTCAGCATTCGTGCTCCCCAAGCGGCCCCGGCCCGCACACAGAGCTATGCCTATCTCGATGACGCCGCCTTTACCACCCCCGATTTTAATTGCGACGGCAGCAAAACCCTGGAATTTTATCTCGAAGGGGTTCATTGTGCCGCCTGTGTCTGGCTGATCGAAAAACTGCCCGAACTGCTGCCAGACGTCAAATCTGCCCGTTTGAATCTGGGCAATGCCATGGCCACGATTACGGTCCCTGCCACGGGCAGCTTTGCCCCCGTGGCCTCAGCCATTGAACAATTTGGCTATAAACCCTACGCTGTCAAAAATCACCGCGAGGCCGAAGCCCTACGCCAACGCGAAAACCAATCTCTGCTCATGCGCATTGGCGTGGCTGCTTTTTCGGCAGGTAATTTGATGATTCTCTCAGTCGCCCTTTATTCAGGACTGGAGGGGGGATTGGCCCGCTATTTCTCTTGGTTGGCATTGCTGCTGGTATTGCCAGCTCTGACTTACAGTGCCTCGCCTTTTTACAAAGCCGCCTGGCATCGCCTCAAACTGCGCCAAATTTCGATCGACGTGCCGATCGCCTTTTCTCTGCTGGTGGGTCTGGGGGCGGGCATTTGGCAAACCCTGACCCAACAGGAAACCTATTACGACTCATTGGCGATGTTGGTCTTTTTACTCTTGCTCAGCCGCTACGCCCTCAACCGGGTGCAGCAACGTGTGGCCGCAACTCACCCCCTGCTCTCTTTCTTTGAGCACCAGGTCATTCAAGTCTGGTCTGATGAACAGGCCCAGTTTTATCCCCTGCCCGTTTCTCGTTTGCAAGCAGACATGCGGATCCAAGTTCAACCTGGCGAGCGCATGCCGGCCGATGGCGAGGTCGTTGCGGGTGAGTCTGCTGTGGATATGTCACTTTTAACCGGAGAAACCTATCCCCAGACCGTCAACATCGGTAGCTTGGTCTATGCAGGCACCCGCAATGAGTCGGGTCTTTTAGAGATCCATGTCAGTGCCTGTGGTGAAGACACCAAAATGGCGGGCATCTTACGCAAAACCCACAGCAATCTGATCAACCGCACCCCGATTGTGGCCCTGACAGATACCCTGGCACGTCGCTTTGTGCTGGGCGTTTTGCTGGCCGCGATGGGCATCTTTGTCTGGCAGGGATTGAACCACGATGCCCTCACCCGCGCCTTGGCGCTGATCATTATCTCTTGCCCCTGTGCCCTGGCGCTGGCCACGCCTTTGGTCATGAATATCGCGATCAAACGGGCCTTTGCCCGGGGCTTTTTAATTAAAAATGCCGCCAGTTTGGAAGTGCTGCCCAAACTCAAAACCCTGATCTTCGATAAAACCGGCACATTGACTGAGGGCCGGTTTCAGGTTTTAAAATACGATCCACTCAGTCCCGAAACCCGCTTGGCCATCGTCGCTCTGGAAAGCCAAGCCACCCACCCGGTGGCCCAAGCCCTGGTTCGCCATTTTGCCTCAAACACCGCCCTGCCTGAGGTAACAGAGTTTGAGTCCCTCAATACAGGCGGGGTCCAGGGCCGGATCGCAGGGCAGCTTTGGCAAATTATTCCCTCCCAGGCCCAGAGTGAATTTCAGGTATCGGCTCAGCCGCTGACGCAATTAGAGGTTTTTAAAAATGGCCAAAGACAGGCCCAAATTTGGCTGGGAGACCGCATTCGGGTAGGTGCCCGCGAAACCCTGGCTCAACTGCGCAAAAAAGGCTATACCCTGGTTTTGCTCTCAGGTGACCAGCGCGAGGCCTGTGAACAGGTCGCTGAAGCTGTGGGCATCGACCAGGTCTATTCACGGGTCACTCCCGAAGAAAAAGAGCAGATCTTAAAACAATTTGAGGCCCCTGCCATGATTGGCGATGGCGTCAACGATATCCTGGCCCTCTCAGCCGCAAGGCTGGGTATCTCAGTACAAGGCGGGGTCGAAGAAAATCTGCAAACCGCCGACGTACATCTGGCTGAAGCAGGGGTGGCACAAATCCCTGCCCTGATTGAACATGCATCCAAAACTGGCAAGCTGGTTAAGCTTTGTCTCAGTTTTTCCCTTTTTTATAACCTGATCAGTCTCACGGCTGCCGTGATGGGTTGGGTGACCCCTTTGTATGCGGCCATTCTCATGCCTGTCAGCTCGCTGACAATTGTGACTTTGGCTGTGCTTGGAGGCAAAAAATTATGAATATCTTAATCCTGACTGTGCCAATGGCCATTCTGATTTCTGCGGCTTTTGCGGCAGCATTTCTGTGGGCGGTCAAAAGTGGCCAGTTTGAAGATTTGGAAACGCCGTCTCATCGGGCCCTTTACGATGAGCAATGATGAAGCGTATTTAGATAGAAAGGTATGGACGAGCGAACGAAAATGAAATCGGAATCGCATTCTGGCTTACCGGCCTCGTCGGTGCTTGAAGTGGATACAACCGGACAGGTTGAGTCCTTTGAGTATGATGATAAGGTAGTCAAATATTTTGTAGTGGCCACAATGGTTTGGGCCTTTGTGGCGTTTTTGCTCGGGATCGTGATTGCTTTTCAGTTGGCCGATTGGCGACTGAATTTTAATCTGCCCTGGCTGACTTATGGTCGCCTGCGTCCGCTGCATACCAACGCAGCGATTTTTGCCTTTGCGGGCAATGCTATATTTGCGGGGATTTATCATTCCTCGCAACGACTATTAAAAACCCGGCTCTTTAATGACCTGCTCAGCCGCGCCCACTTTTGGGGCTGGCAGCTGATTATTGTCGCAGCGGCGATAACGTTGCCTTTGGGTATAACCATGGGCAAAGAATACGCCGAACTCGAATGGCCCATCGACATCGCCATCACGGTTGTCTGGGTCATTTTTGCTGTCAACTTCTTTGGCACCCTGTTTAAACGCCGGGAACGCCATATTTACGTGGCAATCTGGTTTTATATCGCCACCATCGTGACCGTGGCCATTTTGCACATTGTCAACTCACTGGAATTCCCTGTCAGCTTTCTCAAAAGCTACCCGGTCTTTGCTGGGGTGCAAGATGGGCTGATTCAGTGGTGGTATGGTCACAATGCTGTGGCCTTCTTCCTGACCACCCCCTTCTTGGGCCTGATGTATTATTACATGCCCAAAGCCGTGGGCCGTCCGGTCTACAGCTATCGCCTCTCAATTGTGCATTTCTGGGCCCTGGTCTTTCTGTATATCTGGGCCGGTCCTCACCATCTGTTGAATACCGCATTGCCTGAATGGTCTCAGACTGTGGGCATGGTCTTCTCCTTGATGCTCTGGGCACCCAGTTGGGGCGGGATGATCAACGGTCTGCTGACCCTGCGTGGGGCCTGGGATCGGTTGCGCACCGACCCGATTCTCAAATTTTTGGTGGCCGGTGTGACCTTTTATGGCATGTCGACCTTTGAAGGCCCGCTGCTCTCCATCAAAGCAGTCAACTCGCTGAGCCACTATACTGACTGGACTATTGGTCACGTCCATGGTGGTACTTTGGGATGGAACGGCCTCTTGACCTTCGGGATGTTGTATTATTTGGTGCCCAAACTCTGGAACACCAAACTCTACAGCGAAAAACTCGCCAATGCCCACTTCTGGTTGGGTGTGACCGCCACCGGGATCTACATGATCGCGATGTGGGCCGCCGGGATTACCCAAGGCCTGATGTGGCGTGCGATTAACGCCGAAGGCAAATTGACCTATCCCGACTTTATCGAAACTGTGACCCGGATTGTGCCCCTGTACTGGGTGCGTGGCGTGGCCGGTTTGCTCTTCTTGATCGGCTATTGTCTGCTCCTGTACAACCTGGTCAAAACCATCCAGGGCGGTCAAAAAGATCACGTGGTCAAAGACAGCGCAGCCAAACTGCCTTCTTTCACCCAGATCAATGCCCAATTGATTGGGAAAAATCACCGTCTGCTCGAAGGTCTGCCCGCCGTGTTCACAGTTCTGACTGTGATCGCCATTTTGGTCGGCTCCGTGATCGAATTGGTGCCTGCGCTGACCGTACAGGAATTCATTCCTGTCAAAAGCGCCATGCGCGCCTATTCTCCCCTGGAGTTGGAAGGGCGTGATCTGTATGTGCGTGAAGGCTGTTATGTCTGTCACTCCCAGCAAATTCGCCCGATGGTGGCAGAAACCCTGCGCTATGGCAAACCCAGCACCCTCGAAGAGTCGATGTACGATC
>JBFWRL010000176.1:0-10561 GCA_050248915.1 Candidatus Sericytochromatia bacterium | reverse complement strand
TGGCGCAATTTACTCGAAATCACATTGTTGTGAACCGTTGAGTCTTTTGAGAAAGAGGAATGTTGCATGACCGAGGCAGGGACCATGCTATATTTTTTGACCAAATTGACAAACATATACCAATCGCCCCCATCGGGCAGAGGTTGACTGAGAAAATGGCGCAAATCGCGGTCATCATAATCCCGATCGCGAAACTCAACCATTTTTTCGAGAAAATAATTGGCCTTTTCAAATTTATCCCAAAACATCAAGTAGGGTCCGGAAAATTCAAAACTTTTGACGTTGAGCTTCTTTTGCGTATAATATCTGAGCAAATTCATGGCAGCAAAGATCCAGCAAACACCGACTTTTTGTTGGGCCGTGGCCTCCGGTGCCACTTCCAATTCATCTGAAAAAGAGAAATCCATGCTTTTAATCAGATCCCGGTTTACAGCCAACTCATTGAGGTCCACACGCCCAACGGCATTCATAACCAGCTTGTTTAAAGGGCTTTGACTGAGTTTGACGTTGTAGTCTTTTATCAGATTGAGATCAATGATCATGGCAATTCTTTATCCTCATGTTTGATGGTGGGTCAGATATTTTGTTATGGCAGTTTAACAGGTCTCAAAGCGATGATATACTGTTTTCATCCCGTTTTATGAGGCAATCCATGAAAAAAGTTCAGCTTGTTACCCTTTTGGGGGCTGCGGCACTCACCCTGTTGAGTTGTAACGCCCTGATCAACCACACTCAATCTCCCCAACCCTCCCTCGCCCTGCGCAGCTTTTCCCAAAACCGCACCAATCCCCAGGCCGGCATCGAGAAATTGGTGGACCCCACCCGTATGGAAGCCAATTTGGCCGCTTTGACTGGCAAAAACCCGATTGCCCCCAACAGCAGCATTCCCGAACGGGGAACCGTTCAAGGCCGTGCCCTGACACGCCAATACATCAGCCAAACCCTCGAAGGACTTGGCTACAAAGTGGAGCCCCACGAATACCGCCGCAATGGCATCAATATCACTGCCCGGCTGATGGCCGATGAACCCACCGAGGAGTATATCGTCGTCGGCGCACATATGGACTCGGTTCGCAATGCGGGCGCTGATGACAATGCCTCTGGCTCAACGGCTGTGCTTGAAGCGGCAGCTGTATTGCCCCAACTCAAGGGCCGCAAGGTCAATATTCTCTTTGCTTGGTTTGACGAAGAAGAATTGGGCCTGATTGGCAGTGGCTATCTGGCCCGCAGCTTGAAAAAACAGGGAATAAAAATTACCAGTGTGCACACCAGTGATATGCTCGGCTGGGATGCCGATGGCGACAAAACCGTGGAGGTGGCCCGGCCTGACGGAATTTTGTGGGATTATTATCAAATGGTCAACAAGACCCATGGTTTAAACCTGCCACTTGATCGCACCAGCACGGGTCAATCGGATCATGTCTCGTTTCATGACCAGGGATATGCCTCGGTTTGTCTCTCAGAAGAATGGACCAGCAATGACAGCACCCCCTATTACCACCAACGGGGCGATCAATTTGCCACCATCAACCGGGATTTTTTGGCCGCAGGAACCCAATTGATGATTGCCGCTGTCGGGGATCTCAGCTTAAAAGTGCCACCCCCTGCCAATATTCAAGTGATCCCCCATGAGCGCTTCCCTTCACGGCCCCGCCAATTCCATGCCAGCTACGAAGAGGCATTACATTAGTTCTGTCCCCCCTTTAAATGCACCTCCGCGATCAGTGCCGCTTTCGGCGCTGATCAATGCGTTTTTGGGGGGCTTTATGAATCAATTTGGTTGGGCATTTTTTGCTTTTTCGCTGATTTTTGTCTGGATTTTCGCCTTGGATGTGCTGGTCAGCGATCTACAATTCAGTGGCTCACTCACCCCAGGCCAGGCTGTCATTCAAACTGTGCAAGCCACCAGTTCCAAAGAAAACAAAAGCCGGGTCTATGCCCATGTCTTTGCGTTTCAGCACAATGGCCAAACTTACAAAGCCCAATCTTTTGCCACAGGTCAAGAATTGCCGATTGGCACCCAAGTCCCGATTGAATTTAAACCTGAGACACCCAGCCAAGCCCGAATCACCCTAGCCGGCTTTCGGGCCTCGACCTTTGGGCATCTGGTCTTGTTTGTTTTGCTTTTTCCTTTGGCTGGGCTCTTGTTGATCGGACAGGGGCTGTTAAAGGGACTCAAAATTTGGAAATTATTGGGCCACGGTGCCCTGATCCAAGTGCCTTTAAGTGAAAAACAAGACACGGGAACAGCGGTAAAAATCAATGGCCAGACCTATCCCGTTTACAAGTTGATCTTTAAATATACAATTCAGGGGCAACCATTTGAAACCCAGTTAAACACCCACGAAGTCGACCGTTTGCTTGATCAGCCTGAAGAGAACTTGCTCTATTTGCC
Organism: Candidatus Sericytochromatia bacterium; assembly: GCA_050248915.1. Classification (GTDB taxonomy): domain Bacteria; phylum Cyanobacteriota; class Sericytochromatia; order UBA7694; family UBA7694. The sequence goes on along the minus strand of JBFWRL010000176.1, from coordinate 8,166 downwards.
GGCCAATCCCAATGTGGCTTTTCCCCTGGATGCGATCCCCGGTCATTTTTCACTTGAAGCCGGGGGCTTTGTCTGTCAACATCCCGCCAAGAGTGCCTTATTATTGCTTTTGCCTGCTTTCTCGGGGCTGTTTATCTCCATCATTGTCTTGAGCCGGTTATGAAGCGGTGCTTGGCCACATTGCTGATCACCGGCCAACTTTTTGCCTCTCATGCACAGGCTTCAGAATCCATTCAAAAGCAAGCCCCCAAATGTTTTGGGCCTGAAACAGCTCTGACTTGTGCTGCGCAGCCCCTGAAAAGCCAACTCAATTTGCGCATTGACCTCAACAAAAAACAAATCTCTGCCACCGCAGAAATTCACTTCGGGCTGCCAAAACAAGCCAAAGTGGCAGCCTTTTTATTTAGCCAAACGGCGGATAAAGTCTGGCTTAACGGCCAATCTGTGACAGTTAAACGGAGCTTGGCACCAGGGGGGCAAGAATGGCTTTTGCAAGTGCCCATACAGGATCACCGGCATCAGTCCCACATACTCAAGCTCACTTATCAGCTCAACGGCCTCTCCAGCTGGGGGCTGCGTTGGCAAAAGCCCTTTCATTGGCACACAGACTTCAGCGATTCCAGTGATGCCCGTTTCAGCAATGTCTTGATTCCCTCTGGCTTTGAATCTGAGCGCCATCCCATGGTTTGGCACTTTGCCTTTCAGGGCTTGCAGCAAGATTTGCAGGTTTTTAGCAATGCCACAGAATACCGCTCCTTGGGCCAAGGTCAATACCAATTGGGTTTTGACCAGCGCTTTAATCTGGCCATGCCCTATTTTGAATTCAGCACTGCACCGCTGCGCAGTTACAGTTTTGCCTATCAGGGGGTGTATACGCCTATTCCTGTTAGCGTTGTCATCCCCCAGGGTCTGGGCAGAGACAAAGGGTGGAGCGAAAAACAGGTTTTTGCCGAAGCAGAGAAACGCATCCGCAATACCTTGTCCGAATTTGAACAAAAGTTTGGCCCTTATGCCTTTCCCCAGCTTTTGGTCAAACTTTATTCATTGCAATCGGGAGATGTGCCCCTGAGCCAAGAATATTCCATGGAATATGGTGGGGCCGTGGTCAGCCGCCTGGAATTGATCCCCCACGAAATTTGCCATCTTTGGTTTGGGCGCGGAGCTTCGCCCCAAGATGGTCAGGCGGGTTTTGTCGATGAAGTGATCTGTGATTGGTATGATTATCGCCCACGGCCATCTGCTTTTCCGCTCAAGCGCAGCCCTACACAATTGGTCCCCACTCAGGTCTGGAGTTTGCGTACACCTGAAGCCGTCTATGCAGAAGGGCAGTTTATCGCTGGTTTAGCGGGCCTGTTTAAAGCCAAACAATGGGATCTCTTTGCAAGTTTGGGGCGATTTTATCGTTTTTACCGCCTCAAGTCTTACTCCGAAGCTGATTTTAGGCGATTTTTAGAAGCTGAATACCAAGGCGATTTAAGCCCTTATTTCAGCCGATTTTTAGATGGGAAAGACGTTTATTGAGCAAAAATTGAGCTGATTATAGGTAGACTTAAAGTGCTTTTCTACCCAGTTCAAAGCAACTTCAAAGGATACAATCAGCATGTCTACCCAAAAGAAATCTTGGGGTCAGTTCTTGCCTTGGGGTCTGACGCTTTTTTTGATGGGGGGGGTGATCTATGTTGCTGCGGTATACCACCCACCGACCAATTTGGAGCTTCAACAAAACAAAACAGACATCAGCTTAAAATTGCTGGATGATTTACAAGTTGCTGTAGAAGCTGAAAAAAACGCAGTTTTGAGCATAAATCGTGAACAGTCGCAAAATTTTGTTTTGCAAGTTGTTCAAGCGAGTAAGGCATTGGATACCCACAGGCAAGCCTTAGACAAATTGGCCCAGAGACAAAGTAATGCTACCGAAAAACAGCTTTTGGCAGAATTTGATCAATGCTGGCAGCAATTTAAAACCTTGGACCAGCGTTTATTAACCTGGGCTACCCAAGACAGCAATATTGAGGCTCAGAAATGGTCAACTTCGACAGGCCGCAAGGCCTGGGAGCAATTTGAAAAAGCCCTCAATCGTTTGCCACAAGAGGTCTACACAGACAAAGTCAAACGGGAAATTGAAAACGCAATAGCCCAAAGTCAAATCGCCAGTTTAAAAATTTTAGCCATGCACAAACCCCATATTGAAGCTTTCTCCGAACAAGAAATGAACCAATGGGAAAAAGAGATGCACATTCAGACGGCCCTGACAAAACAGCATTTAAACACCTTGGCCAGACTGCTTTCAAAGGCAGATGTGGCGGATTATCAAACAGCATATCAACATTGGGAATCATTTTTATTGGCAACCCAGAAAATTGTCAGACTTTCACGCCAGAATTCCAATCTCAAATCGATAGAATTGTCGTTGGGAAAAAAGAGGGTGATTGCGACCCAGTGTAAAGCGCTTTTAAACGAACTCAAACACAGCTATTCAGAACAGCGCTTTCAAGCCACCCGTTAGTTTTCAGGCAAATGGATGTCTTTGGGGTCCACACTGAGTACCTCTGCAATCCCCGCGAGACGCTCAACGACATCTGAGCGTTTGTGGGGCTGGGTCAAACTGCACGCCAAGACCAATCTGCGGCCAAAGCGGTCGGCCATCAGATCTTCTGGGGGAGGAAAGGATTTAAACACCATCCCAAACTCTTCTGCCTGCATCATAATCAGAGAAGCCCTGACCGACTTCATTTGCACATTGTCCATTAATTCAATATGCAATTCGAGCACATCTTGGCCTGAATCGCGGGCTGAGGTGATCAGGCGTTTTTCAACGGCATTATAAAAGGGGCGAATTTCTTCTGTTTCGTGTTGCACCAGGGTATCTTCATCCCCTTCAACTGGGGGTTGAAAGACATCTTTGCCCAGGGTAAAAGACCACACACATTGTTTTTCGGCATTAAGTTCGACCAATTTGGTGTGATTAAAAAAGCTGATCAGGGTGTGGCCATTGTCCAATCGGCGCACCGACGTTGGGTTGAGCCGATTGCTGCGGGCATGGCCAATATATTCCCAAACCGTATGTCCCAAGGAATCCACTTCAACCACCCGGTGATGCCGGGTATCTGCGATCAAGGTATGGCCATTGGCGAGATGGGTCGCAAAACTGGGGCCAAACAACCGATCTTGGCGAACCCGTGGGTGGCCCTTTAAGGTGCTGCCGTAATACCAGCGCACCTGCCCTTTGCGGTTGATCTGGGTTACCCGGTTGAGCAGGGCATCGACAAAGAGAATGTCTCCCCCTGGCAATTCTTCCACATATTGGGGTGAGGCCGTGAGATCTTCTTGATGAAACTCCCAAACAATCTGGTTGTCGGGGGCTATTTCAACCAAGCGTTGGTTATATTGATCGGCAATTAAATAATGCCCATTGGCCAAAAGACGTACCGAACGGGGATGGTTCAAGCGGCTATTGACAGGCCCTTTGATTTCATTTAAAAGCTCTTTGTCCAAGCGCGAAACTTCAAGGATGCGGCTATTGCCTGTATCGGCAATCACGAGAGAGTGGGTTGTCACCTGGATCGACTGGGGGCGGGCCAACCTTTGTTCCAAATCATAACCATAATGCCAAATCACTTTGCCTTTGCGATCGATACGCACAATGCCATTGTGGCGTTGATCAATCAGATAAGGTGAGAGCTTGTCCAATTCTTCACCCTCTTTGAGATACAAGACAGAATGGTCAAAACTCTCTGTTTGTGTTTTAACGGGGCTGGGCCGGTTGATCAGGGCTTGCAAGCGCTCTTGAGCGGATACCCTGCGGAAGCGGCTGGCATTGGCCTCTGTCGTTTCGGCAGAAGCTGTTTCAAGGGGCGCAGATTTTGCTGTTTCGACAGGAGCAGCGGGCTCTGGGGGAGGGGGTTCTGGCGGGGCTGGTGCAGCCACAGCCGAAGGAGGAGCTGCCTGGGTTTGGATTTTATCCAGGGGCGAAAACCAGAGCAATTTTTTCTGGCTGGGCAAAATTTGGATCGCTTTGCGCTCATTGTAGAGAAACAAATCTTGGTTGGCCAAGCGCACCAAACGAGAGGGTTCCAGCAGTCGCAAGTCTGTTGACATGCCTGTTTTATAATAGGTAATTCGCTCTTTGACCACCCCCAAAGCATCGAGTTCGAGAATTTGAAAGGCTTCGGCATCGACGATCAAGGTATGCCCATTCCAAAGACGCATTGCACAGACTGGGCGGCTCAAGCCATAACTCTCTCGATCAAAACACTGTTCAATTTCACCTTCTGCACTGACTTCTAAAACCCGGCCATTATTGGCATCACAAATCAACCACGTGCGTTCTGGGGTCCATTGCAAATCACAAGGGGTGTCGAGGTGGATTTTGTCATCACCGGCTTCTCCTTGCACCCCAAATTGCCAGTGAATCTGACTATTGAGATCTATTTCCAGTACCCGGTGATGGCCTTGATCGACAATCAAATAGCGCAGTTCGTCACTATTGGGCAATTGACGCCAGCCAATACGCACCGGGTGTTTCAATTTGTGTTGTTCGGATTCAAAGGTCTTCATCGACCAGTGAATTTTGCCTTTGTTTCCCACTTCATAAATTTGGTTGCGGTGGGTATCCACCACCAAATAATTTAAATTGGGCAGGCGAATCAAATCGCGGGGAAACTCACAGGAGAGTTGATCGGGATCCAAATTCCAGACAATCTCTTTGCGCGGGTTGATTTCCAATAGCCGCAAATGATGGGGGTCGGGTAAAAGTACATGCCCATGCTCTAAGCCATATGTGGCCTCCGCTGAGGCAATGCGACGTTTGAATTGGCGAAGTGGATTGTCCAACTCAAACCCACAGACATGGCATTCCCATTGATTCATCAGATTCTGTTGGCATTGGGGGCACTGCAATGGAACCACGGGGGTGCCCTGGGATTGGATCCACGTGGTCTGCTCTTGGCGTAAAAGCAGGTGACGGCGGCGCAGGGTGGTTTTTAAACTGCGACCATCGTGCAGTTTTTCAATATTCACCTCAGCTTGAAGCTGGGTTTCCAGCAGGGGGCGCAGTCGGGCAGCCTCATCAGCCAATAATTTCCAAGGTCTGGGCAAATCGCCCAATTCCAAGTGGTTTTCACGTTCAAAGGTCTCAGCCAGGATTTTGGCGATCAGGGTTTCACTCTCTGGCTCTAAGTGGATCGTTTCAACTGGCCGGCTCTGTGTGATTGGGGCAGGCGGGGGAGCTTCACTGGGTGGAGAAACAGGCGGGATTGGGGGCGGTGGCACAGGGGGAGCCGCTCCTGGCAAGGGTTTGCGCGAGACCACGGGAGGAATATACACAGGGGGAGGCACAAATTCTTGCGGCGTTTGCAAAGCAGAAGGGTGAGCCTGCGGTGCATCAAACGTCAAATTGCTTTCACTTTGTTCGAGGGAATTGAGGGCCGTTTGATCCACAAGCCCAGATTCGAGTAACATTTCACGCAGGTTTTTCTGTTTATAGGCCATTAAAGGGTTGCTGCGGGCAAACAACAGTTGATAGGGTTTGGAACCGTCTTTGAGGGCGTAGCGCCTGAGTGTTTTAATTTGGGCCGTATCAATCACCGAAATAATTGGCGTGAAAGGATCTGGGGCATTATGGTAAGTCATAACCAACAGGTAGCTAAAATCTGGAGACAAAGCCAGCAAGTCACAGGGAACTTCAGACTGATTGCGAAAGAGATCCCCTTTGAGAGCCACCCGTTTAGACACACTCCAATCGGCAAGAGCGATATACAGCAATTCCTGGGCAGGTTTTAAGGTCAAGACATAGAGGTGTTCACCGTCTGGGGCCATGACCAAATTCCCCAAAAGCCCCAAACCTGGTTTGGCTTGTTCGAGAGAACCATCTTTGAGGGTCCCCACATATAACACGGTTGATTGATTATCAGAGACAATGATCTTCAGCTGTTTTAAATCAAATGCCACACTTAAACAGCTGCTGCCCCCCGGTGGGCGAATTTGAAAGCGGGCCCGCAACTCACAGGTTTCGGTAGACAATACATCAACGGTGCCGGCACCTCTATCAGCCAAAGCCAATAGACTATTGTCATAAGCGAGAAAGAGATCCCAGGGTCCAGCTTGATGCTTCCCGCGTAAATTGCCGCTGAAAAGACTGTTCCAAGCATACCCCAGGTTCTGGGCTTGCAAGCCCTCAGAGGTATAAACCCAGGCTCCATCACGCGAGAGCACCAATCCTGGCACCTCACCTGGAATGGCTGAGTCGGACTGCAATAAATTGCCGTCTTCTTCTTGGCACAAAATGCGGTGGCTGCCCCAAGGCACCCACTCAGAAGCTGAAACTTCTGCAGAGAGCGGATGGAGTCCCAAGACCTGTTTGGAAACCAGATCGGTCATGCGCAAAAGGCCTTTTTGGGGATCCAACTGAAAGAGCGTCCCGGAAAGGGTCTTTTGATCACTCTCAAAGGCTTTTTTTTGAGACTCCAGCATTTGCACAAGCGTAGAACGCTCCACCAGCCCGCGCTGGATGAGCTTTTCAATCAGTTTGAGGTCTTCTGGGCTGGCAATTGACATGGTAGTTTAAATCAGTATAGTCGGCCCGACCCTGCAATGCAAAGAGCAGGGCCCAAAGGCCCATTAATCTTCTTCAATCCAGTCTACATCATCATCATGCCGATAAAATCGCGAAGAAGTTGGGCTGCCCGGTTGGACGCTTTTGGACATTTTTGCAGAATGAGAGGGTTTACTCGGTGCAGCAGGTGCCGGTGCAGCCTGCCGGGGGGTATAGTTCCCGGTTTTGGCACGGCCATTGGGCCGAACCTCGCTGGGCAAACTTTGACTTGCTGGCACAGCCGCAACGGGACTCGCCACAAACGGCTTCCGGGTTGTTTCCTGGCCACGGGCGGTCCGCTGCGGATGTCGCTCACGCTGCGTTTTTTCGCTGGGAGTGGGCTCAGCTTGCGCATTTTCCCGCACAGAATGAGACCGGGCCTCCGGGCGTTTTTTCTCTGGTTCGGGCACTGAGGGCACAAACGCAGGTAAAGCGGGCTCAACGGCCTTTGGCGTACGTCTGGCTTGGGTTACTTTGCGGGCATGAGACGGCTGTGGTTTGCTCTCTGGCGAATCAATTTTTTCCCGCTCAGCATGGCTTCTGGTGGCAGTTCTGGGCGTTGCCGGTTCCACTTTTTCCGGTTTTGAGGTGATTTGGCTCGCTTTTTTGCCGCGTGCAGGCCTTGCTTTGGCCGGGCGTTCAGGTCGAGACGCGGTCTGTTGCGGGGGGGGAGAGGCAGGAGCAATCTGGTCGGGGATAAACTCGGGCAATTCCCTGCGAATCAGTTTCTCAATATTTTTCAAATGGCGGATTTCTGGGGGGGCCACAAAGGTAAAGGCCTCACCTTTTGCCAGGGCTCGGCCCGTGCGACCGACCCTGTGAACATAGTCTTCGGGATGGGTGGGGGTGTCAAAATTGATCACGTGAGAAACTTTTTCGATATCCAGACCCCGGGCGGCAATATCTGTGGCAACCAAAATTCGACACTCGCCGCGCTTAAAGCGATCCAAGGCATTTTGGCGTTGGGTCTGGGTCAGGTTGGAGTGAATTGCCATAGCAGAAATGCCCGCATCATCGAGGCGTCGACTCAACTCAGCACATCCCAACTTGGTGCGGGTAAAGATAATCGTGGAGACCATCTCTGCGTTTTTGAGCAATTGAATCAACAGTGACATTTTATCGCGGTCGCCCACTTTACAAATCCATTGAGTAACGGTATCTGCAGAGGAACTGCGTTCACCCACCACGATCATCTCAGCAGATTGGGTGCGGGTGACTTTGCGGGCCAGCTTTTCGATTTCTGGCGGCATCGTGGCGGAAAACAACAGGGTTTGACGGGTGCGCGGCACGTAACTGACAATGTTTTCAACATCGGGAATAAAGCCCATATCCAACATCCGATCGGCTTCATCCAAAATCAAAAAACGCACATCATAGAGTCGCAGAGAGGGTTTCTGCAGCAAATCCAATAAGCGACCTGGGGTCGCAACAACGATATCTACCCCTTTTTTGAGGGCGGCTTCTTGGCCACGGGAAGGAACGCCACCGTAAACAGCCACACAGCGCACAGGCATGAATCGGGTATAGTCTTGAATGGATTTAAAAATCTGTTCTGCCAATTCGCGGGTGGGTGT
>JBFWRL010000175.1:0-10732 GCA_050248915.1 Candidatus Sericytochromatia bacterium | reverse complement strand
TTGCATGTGTTAGGCGCGCCGCCAGCGTTCGTTCTGAGCCAGGATCAAACTCTCAGCTAAAATGCTGGTTGAGACTTTTATGTCTCGGTTAAATTCAATCTTAACTCACATTAAATTGACGTTGACTATGATTGCTATTCAGTTTTCAAAGATCACTCTGTCAGCTTACCGAACCGCTGTGGAAACCGTCAACCAGATCGAAATTAAGTTTTTGCTTAATCCCGAAAAGACCGACGCGATCCGGGTTTCGGATTTCGCCGATTGAACTTGCGTTGGGCGACTTTTGGGCTTCGTTTGAAGCTTGTTTTCGCTGCGCTTTGTTCAACGTGAATTCATCATAACGGATCCCCCAAAAGACTGTCAACAGATCGTTTTAGATCATTTTTAGATCCTGCTTAACCTAAACATAATCTCAAGGGGTTCAGGCCTTCTTGAGCGCCCATCCCTGTCTGTGAACACAATTACACCTGATTGTTTTCTGTTTTTGCAGAGATCCAGCCCCAAAATTCCTGCTAGAATGGATAAAATCGGCGATAAAAAAGAACGGATCTTTTTTGTTTTTTTTGGATCAATGTTGATCTCAGCTCAAAAACCAAGCCCAAAACACTCCCCAGGAAAGAAAGATCACCCCATGGATAGGTCAGAAACACTGCTGGAGATCTGCCGGCATTTACACCAGCGCCAACTCTTGGCTGCCGCAGACGGCAATATCAGCTACCGACTCTCTGAAGAAGAGATCATTATGACCCCTTCTGGGGTGAACAAATCACGGCTGCAGAAACAGGATTTGGCACGTTTGAACCTCGATGGCACAATACTCAGCGGCCGCCCATCGAGTGAAAGGCTGATGCATTTGGCCATCTACACAGCTGTGCCCACAGCTCAGGCGATTGTACACGCCCACCCCCCCACAGCCATCGCCTGGACACTGGCCCGTCCCGAGATGAAGGAATTGCCCACCGAAGCGCTGCCAGAGGTCATCCTGGCAGCGGGACGTATTCCGGTGGTGCCCTATGCCCGACCGGGCACCCTGGAGATGGGCAGCAAACTTTTGCCCTTTTTGCCCGATTGCCGAATCTTAATTCTGGCCCGGCACGGGGCCGTCTGTTGGGGAGAGAGCCTGGAAGAGGCCGCCAATGGCATTGAGCGCCTGGAACAGGTAGCAGGCATCCTCAAATTGGCCGATGAACTCGGCGGCGCTGTGCCTCTGCCCTTTTATGAGATTCGGGCCCTGCGGGAATTGCGCAAACAAATTGGGCCTCGGATTATTTGAATTTTGGCTCCATGCCCTAATAAGAAAGCCCTGACGCAAGTCAGGGCTTTCAAATCTCAAAAAGCGAACAATTTATTTGGCAGCGTCGCTGTGCATTTCCCACCAATTGGTTTTATTTATGCGTACGTTGGTAAAATCTGGCATGGGAACACCCACTTTGTCCCGAACTTCGGGATGCACATAAATATCTGGCCGGGTAGCACCATCTGGAAGTTCAATCGTTCCGCCAAAAACATTGCCAAAAATCTTGGCTTTTGTGATCGTGACCGATTGATTTCCAAAAAACGATCCCGCGTAGTGCGTCCCGGAGCCTGAGCCCTGGCCCAGGGTCATATTCCCTGAACAGACCATACCCAAAGCTGCATTATTGGGATAATCTGTAGGGTTCGCCGGTGTCAAACTCTCAGTAAAAGAGGAGTTTCCTGTGGCAAAGATAGCCCCTTTGCCAGTATATGTTACGCTGGCACTCGCAGAAATGCTGCCCCAGATAAAAACTGGACCATTGATATTAATCACCCGGGTCTGGCTACCCCCACTTCCCGTTACCGTATAAGAAAAATTGCTACAGCCAGCGGCAAAAGTACCACCGGAAATAGACGTGGTGCCCAAAACCAAATCAAGTGGGGCACCACTGCTGCCCCGAACACAACCATTGGCCGTCGCATCAGCCAAACGGGCCTGCATAAAAGTACTGTTGGCAGAAGCATCAGGGAAATTGACATCCGGCAGGTCGTGGTCGCGTTTGTCGGCATAAACCTGGGTATCTTGGCCATTGCCCACAACACTGTCTCCGACAGTCGCCGCGTCAACAGGAGAACCGACTCCCGGATCTACCACACTGGCATCAGTATGAATGGCTTTAAATCTGGCAGTATTGGTTCCCAAATCTGCTTGAGAGGACAATTCGATCCCCCCATTGGGGTTGGGAGGAGGATTGGTGACATTGTCTTTGTAGACATAGACTTCGCCAGTGGGAGGGATAGCGGGTATTGGATAACCCTGAAAATTCTGGGAGTCATCCAAATCGTGGTAGTCGTTGTAAACACCGGTAGAAGAAGAGTCTAAACCCAGACGGCCCGCAGTAAAGACCCCACCATAGACCCGCAGCCCCCCATTGATGCGAGAGCCTCCCAATTGATGGTTGGAGGCTATGGCAAAATTATCAAGGGTCATTTTTTCGTATTGCACACCGATCACCCGCTTGGCCATGTTCACTTCGGTGGAACCGACTTTGGAGTCGTAGACTTTGCCTTCGACTTTGATCCTGCGCTTCTTTGAACCCTGTGCAGCAGGAGCAACACCATCAATATCCATCAGGCTGACGCGATACTCACCAATGGTTTTGGCAGTTTCGTCGTGGACCGGAACCCAGGTATCAAGCCAATAACCTGTGCAACTTGTATTGGTAGGGTTGTCCATACAATCATTTCGGTCTTTAAAACCGGCCAAAAAGCGCTGAGCACCTGTTTCAGCAACCCAAAGCGCACGTTCGGTGCGCAGAGAACGCAGATTGAACTTATTCTGACTGGTGACCATATAAGCAATGGCGCCCACCATCAAAGCCCCTACCACAGAAAGTTGCATGACCATGGCAAGAGCAGCCCCTTTTTCACGCCTGGCTCTCAATTTTATTCTCATAAATTATCCCCTCATACCCCTTGATTACGACTGATTTCGAAGTAAAAGTTCGGTACTGATATCAAACTTTCGCTGATTATCCGCGACATAAAGCCCAACATTGTGGTCAAAGCGATAGACTGTCACTTGAATATTTAACAACACAGACAACTTACCATCAGCTGTTGAATTAATCTTGAAGAAACTATCCTGCCCCGGGTTTTTGGCTGCAACTTCACGGATCAGGCGTTTCCGGTTATTGGTAAAAGGCGTAACGTCAGCCGTAGTAACCGCGCCATTGCTCTTCCAAGCCCGGTAAAGAGACTTCAAACCCGTGCCTGGTCGCTCATAATCATCATCGTACCAGTAGCGCACCAGATCATAGCCACTGGTTGTCCCATCAGCATTAACATGTGGCTTAGTAAAATAGATATCAAACGTATGGGTAGTACTACCTGAAGCGTAAACCCAATTCAGATGGGCCGCCTGCCGAACCTCGCGGGCCATCTGATTCATGGCATCTCGGGCGTACTGTTGCATCCGCGATTCTTCTTCTGCCAATTTGAGATGGCTGCGAATATTTTGAAAAATCGTGGTTCCCATCACCATAATCATCATTAACAACGCTGTGCTGATCAACAATTCGACCAGAGACAGCCCCCGCTGAAAACGAAGCCGTTTTTGCCGCTCCCCTGGAGAAAAAAACCTAATCATTGTCGGCCATCAGAAACACAGCGCTGCCCAAATAATCTTTTTGGGCGGGAGGGGTATCGCTCCAAGGAGCCACTTTGACAATCACCTTTTTCATATCAGACTGTCCTGCCGCAATGCTGTTTGAGTCCGGCAAAACGGTAATCTGGGTAGTGGCACTGGGATTACATCCTCCGGTCACATTTAAACCCACTGTAAAAGTACCTGGCGTAGAAAAAGTATGGCTTACATTGGAGCCATTTGCGGTGCTATTATCATCGTTAAAAGTCCAACCATACACATTGGTCCCCCCATTGCCCACCGTTCCAGCACCAAACGAAACGGAACTGCCAGCCTGGACAGAGGTTGAAGAGGGAGTGATTTGAGCCTGGGCCGAGACATTGACCGACTGAGTTGCTGTCAGTGTTGTCGAACCGACCTGGGCCTTTAATGTGGCCGTATAATTGCCACAATTGGCATATTTATGAGAAAAAACGGGGAACCCAGAGTCTTCTGGTGTCGCATCGGACAGGGTTTCGTCAGCGGCATCAGAGGTGGTATTGCCATCTCCATACCAAATACTGTAAGTGACAGGATCATTATTGGTATTGTTGGGTGCCCCACTCAAGCCCGTAGAACTGCTCTGGAAAGAAAAATTGGTTGTGCTGGGATTGATGTCTGGCCCTGCAACGCCAGAGCTGGGAGAGACAGACAAAGATGCACCTGTGCCGCTGATAATTGTCAAGGGGAGTGTGGCCTGAGCAATTTGCGGGGAAACAGGCGTGATCGAGCCATCGCGCACGGTCACCTGAGCTGTATAGGGCCCCAGATTCGGATAGGTATGAGTCGCAGTCTGACCGGGGGCTGTCTGACCATCCCCAAAGTCCCATTCGTAGATCGGATTTGAACCACAACTGCCACAGGTAGCAGCAAAACTCACTGACTGGCCAGCACTGTGGGTTGTGGTGCTTGGAGACGTAATAGCAACTGTCGAGGAATTGACTGTGATGGTTTTGCTGCCTGAATTGACCCCATTGCGCTTGTTCACAACGCTGTAGGTACCAGGAGCAGCATAAGAGCAAGAAGCAGACAATCCCGTCCCGACTGAAGGAGTGCAGCCTGGCATATCCCAGGTGGTATTGCCTGAATTACAACTTGGACAGAGAGTCGAATTAACCGAAAAACCAAAACTGACACCCACAAAGCTCGCGAGGCCTGGCGTAACAGCAAAATTGATGGGCGTTGGTGTTGTAACGGTTACACTAAAGGGAGACCCAGTACAGGCCACAGAGTTACTGGGGGCTTTGAAGGCATCCACATTAACAGAGTAGGTGCCCGGCGTTGTCCACGTTTTGGTAGCTGTAAAAGGAGCTGCCGCAACCGTAATTTGGGTCGCGGGCGAATCTTGAAAAGTCCAGCGAATAGAATCTTGGGGATTATATGAGTTGGAGGCTGTGTAAATAGCTGGAGCACCTGCTTCTACAGAGGCTGGCCCAGAGACCTTGGCGCAAGACGCAGGAGCAGGGGCAGCTTCAGCAGGGGGCACCATTAATTCGGTGAGGGAAAGCAACCCCTTGCTTAAGAAAAACTCGGGCAAAGAAGCCATCGCAAAACGCTCTAAAACGGGCTCAGGCAAATTGGCCAAGTAGGCGTGTTTGCCTTTGTACACAATCAGATCCACCCGATACTTCGTTTTGTTCAAGTTAACTTCATGGGGAAAAGTCATTGTCTTGCCTGTGGCACACTGAGTGGGATTGCCTGTGGCGCGCTCCAAACACACCGTGACCGGACTGCTGGCATTTAAACCGGTTGTATCGATCAAAGCAACTGGATTTCCAGGGGTATACACAGGCTCTGTAGCAAAAGGATAGGGGGTAACATCAGCAAAATCAAGCGTGCTAAGCGCTTCCATGGCCCCATTCATAACCTGGGTGGAAGCGGTGAGATCACGCGAATCTTGATTGGCCCGAAAAGCGCCTGGAACAAAAGAGGCTGTACCAACGGCAATCAAGGCCAAGATAGTGGCCGCAGCCATCACCTCAACAATACTCAACCCCTGTTGTACCTGAATCAAACGTTGAGACGAACGACGAATTTTTTTTGGCATCGAAATATACCCCTACACATAATTACCCATGCTGTGATCCTGATCTTAATCCCTTTATTTACAAAAAGTCAATCCACCCACCGCCCAAAATGAGACACTGCCTGAAAAAAAAAGCGAATCAACGAAAAACGGGCAACCCCTGCTCGCGGTAACGAAACATGTCTTGCAAATAGGCTTTGCGCCAACTGGCACTGGCCTGGGTATTTAAGACATTTAAGACGGGATGATTGTCTGTGAGCAGGTAGGTTTGAGCCATATCTGGCAGAGCAATGGGCGTGAGATCTGGGGTTGCACTCTTGAGCACAGGCTCTAGGGTTTCTGGTTCTAATGCAGCCAAAATCAACAAATTGCTTGAGACTTCTTGGGGATTTGTGGCAAAGAGGTGAACAATATAACCGGCCTTTTTTAAGGTTCGAATCAGTGAGCGATTGCCATTGCCCGCAGCCCCACTGACAAAGCCATGGCTGTTAATAAAAACAAGTCCCTTTGAACTGAGGTTTGTTTTGAGCTGTTCAAGGCTTTCGAGGGTCAAAACATGTTCAGGGCTTTCCTCTCCCCGAAAAAGATCAAAGACCACCAAAGAATACTTGGTTTTGATTTGTCTGAGATGGTATCTGGCATCGTCAATGGTCACATTGACGCGGGGGTCCAACCCAAAAAACTGTTGTGCGGCCTCATAGATCCGCCGATCAAATTCACAGGCGTCCACCTGATGAAAACCCGCTTTGCGCAACAAAAGATTGCTGACAGCCCCGCCGCCCAAACCCAAGACAAGGGCCGAATCACGTTCTAACGCCGCTTGGGCAAATTGGCTCAAGCGATGGGCATAACGGGAATAGGGCTCTGAAGCAGCAGGTGTGTATTCGGTCTGAATCACGCGATTGACCAATAAATGTCGCCGCTTGAGTTGCGAACCTGGCTCTTGATAATCCGACACCATGACCTGCCCCAAAAGACCTTCACGCAACGACAAGATCTTTAATTCTCGTCTAGGATCCGCTGCAACTTGAGCAAAAGGAAGCAAGCAGAGGCTCGCAGCCAAGATGCCCAGAACCGTCGTTAGACGCCGCCTTTGATTCAGAAAAAAACAGGTCAAAACTGCCAAAACCAACCCGCTCAAAACAGCTGGCAGACTCAAACCAAAGGCGGGAATAACCCAAAACCCAAAGAGAAAGGTATAGAGAATCCCACCCAAGGTCGAGATCGCATAAATCATCCCGGCGGCTTTTCCCGGAGCATCTATCTCTGCACTCAATTCGGCAATAATCAGCGGAGAAACCATCCCGAGAAAAAAAATGGGTGGAAAAAGAATAAAAAGACCGGCCAAAAATAATCCAAGCCAGAGATTGCCAAGTGGAATTATGTTCAACAAAAATCCCGCGCTCAAAGGCATCAAGCCAATCAAAGCAGCTGAAATCAACAAAACCAACAAAAGTAAGCGCGTTCTTTGGGGCTTTACCGAAAGCAATCCCCCAACAAAATAACCAGAAGTCAAAGCGCCCAAAGTCATGGCCAAGGTCGTCGTCCAGACATACAGAGAAGAGCCAAAAAAGGGAGCCAACATTTTGGCTCCCAATAATTCAACAGCCATGACCGTACCACCTTCAAAAAAAGAGAGAAGAAGCAGAAAACGTGGCAGTATCATGGCCAATAAAAGCCAATCAATCGAGACAACATAACGATTACACCCTATTTACAATCAAAGAAACAAATTGTTAATTTTGCTGAGATAACTCCCTATTCCCAAATATTTTATTTTTTAAACCCATCCTCACTCTCAACATCAGGCCCCTGAGCCCAACACCCACGCTATACAAAAACAAAGCCTTGATTTATGCTGTGTGAAGATATCAGAGAAGAAAGTCACAGAAAACAAAACAACCATGAGAAGCTGCCCAGTTTGTAATCACACACTGCCGCAACAAAGAGCCACCCAGGCTCCGATCTGTGCATTTTGTGGTTGGAAAGAAAAAAAACAAACAGCCGCACCGGCAAAGAAGAAAGCCCCCACTTTCAAAGCGCTTTCAGCCGAGGAGATCGCGCGTCAAGAGTGGAAAAAAGACAGAGGTGGTCTGGTGCCAATTGTAATTGGCGGTGTCGCTTTTTTACTCTTGCTGATCTTCACCTTCGTGATGGTGATCTCGCAGCCCAAAGAAATTCCCCCACCGCAGATTCAACGCACCCCAGAACCGGCTCCCACAGCAACCCCAACCCCGACCCCGAGTTATACAATGATGCCCATTCCCACCCCCGTACCCAATGGCAGCGCATCAAACAGCCCTGCTCCCGTCAATGACTCGAGCAGTCCCACAGCGGGAGAGAGTCCCTCCGCGTCGGGCAGCCCGAGCAGTGACTTATCTGGTTCAGCCTCCCCACTGGTCCCTCCCGATTTGCCAGAAGGCTCCGACCAGCCAACCGCATTGAGTTCTTCGTCTTCCGCTTCGCCCAGTTCTTCGCCTTCTGCTTCGAGCAGTGCATCTCCTTCGGTTTCAGCAAAAACCCCTTGAGTTTGCTTGCAAAAATCAGAGTGTCAATGAATCGAAAAGCCCAAAAAAAACATGTAGATGCCAACGGCACCCATCAAGCCCAAAAGCGCCCACTGTAAATATTTGCGGGGCAAAACAGTCGTCAAATGTGCGCCCCAGGGAGCGGCCAAAGCACCGGCCAAACCCATCAATCCCATGGCCCAAGGCCATCGCTGAAAAGCAATCGCCAAATCGCCCATCCAGAGGTGAGATAAAGCCCCCGCCCCAGCAATCAAGACCACAGCCGCCAGACTGGTGCCAATGCTCTCTTCCAGCGAAAAGGGCAAAAAACTGCTCAGGAGCGGGGTCATGACAAACCCACCCCCCACGCCAAAAATGCCAGAGAGCAAACCGGCCAGCCCACCGATCAGAAGGGGGATCGCCCATTGCCCCTTGGGCAAAGCCGCTGACTTGACTGGGGAATGGTTCAAACGCGCAAGAAACAGACCGCTGACACCGAGAATGAGCCCCACAAACAGCCAAGCCAACCAAGCTGGTGGCAAAAAATGGGAGATAAAACTGCCCGCCGATGTGGCCAAACAGCCCGCCAAAGCAAGGACAAAAGCGGTTTTGAAGCGAATATTTCGCAGGCGAAAATGTTGGTAGGCCCCCGAGGAGCCCGTGATCAGAATATACAGCAAACTCATGCCCACAGCTTGGTGCAGCGATACACCGCTCAGGGTCAACAAAGGCACCAGAATCAGGCCACCGCCTATGCCCAGCAGGCCAGAAAGCAATCCCGCCAAGGCACCGGTCAAAAGAAAGGGCAACAACCCCAACAGCGTTTGTAGCAAAATAGTATACTCAAAAGAAATAATCAAACAGAGTCAGTGTAACAAAGTCATGCCCCAGATGCATCTGATTGACGACGATACCAGCCTGCACGAACTGCTGCAAACCTATTTTGCAGGGGGTCTGCTCAACTTAAGTGCCTCCGAAACCCCTTCCGCAGGATTGGCCTGGCTGGCCCAAAACCCCGTTGATCTGGTGATCTTGGATCTGATGCTGCCCGAAATGGACGGCTTTGAGGTCTGTCGACGGATTCGCAGCGCGTATCCCCACTTGCCTGTGCTCATGCTGACAGCCCGCGGGGATGATCTGAACACAATTCTGGGCCTGGAACTGGGGGCCGATGACTATATGTCTAAACCTTTTAACCCACGCGAACTCGAAGCCCGGATCAAAAGTATTTTGCGCCGCATCGAGCGCAGCGAGCCCCCCCCACCCGAACGCAATTTGTTACACAGCGACAAACACGCACTGACAGTGGACCTCGATGGGCACATCGCCACCCACAAAGGCGAAAAGCTGGACCTGACCCCCACCGAATTTGACTTGCTCAGGTGTCTGCTCGAAAACCGAGGTATTGTGCAAAGCCGCGATCATTTGATTCAAAAATTACGCGGCTATGATTGGGAAAGTCTGGATCGCAGCATTGACATGCATATCAGCAAACTGCGGCAAAAATTGGGCGACACCTCCAAAAAACCCGAGATCATCAAGACCGTCTGGGGCATTGGCTATATTTTTCCGGCAGATCCCTAAACAGCGATGAAAGCCCTCTACCGCAAACTCTATTTGTACACCCTGATGGTGCTGATCGTGACCTTGATTCTGACAGGGTTGGTGACCGGAATGATGTTCAGCTCCCACCAAGAGGGGCTGGTACGCAATGTCTTGCGCAGCCAAGTGACGTTTATCCAGCGCGAACTCAACAAAACCCTGCGCAGAAACCCTTCCGAGCTCGCTCCCCGCATGGAAGAATTGGGGCAAGATTTAGGCTGGCAGATCGCTCTCTGGGAAAAAGGGCAATTGGTCCACAGCACACGTCCCCAACCTCCCGTTCTGACGCTGAAGGAACAGAGAAAACTACAGACCGAACATTATGTCATCACGTGGAACTTTCCTGGCCCCCCCCAGATTTGGATCGCGCCTCCCGCCCCCCGCAGTGGCGGGGGTATCAAAAGTCGGTATCTCTGGCTGCAACCCCAACTGAGCCAATTGTCACGGCCCGCACGGGGGCCGCTGTTGGCGGTATTTTTGGTGCTGGTTTTTCTGGCGCTGCTTTTATTGCCGCTCACAGCCTTCTTGCTCAAACCTTATCAAGAGCTGCAAACAGCCATCCAGCGTCTGGCCCAAGGCGATTTTTCGCAAAAGTTAGAAGTCAAATCCCCCGAATTTAAGCCCTTAACTGAGGCCTTTAATTTTATGAGCCAACAGATTCAAGAGATGATCGCCCAAAAACAACGCCTGATTGCCGATGTTTCCCACGAATTGCGCTCGCCCTTGACGCGCCTGCGCATGTTATTGGAAATTTTGGGCAAAGAGGCCCCCACCCAAGCCGGTTTGCTTGAAAAAGGCATTGCTGAAACCGAAGAATTGGACCATATTATTCAGGACCTGCTGGATATTTCGCGTTTGGAATTGGATCAATTGCCACTCAAAAAAAGTGAACAGGATTTGCGCTATCTGGTCTTTGAAAGCCTGGAGCGCCACGAAACCCTGCTCGAAAACAGGCAT
>JBFWRL010000174.1:0-10737 GCA_050248915.1 Candidatus Sericytochromatia bacterium | reverse complement strand
TCAGAATTAAGAGCCCGGCCAGCAATGTGTGAAAAAGGTATTTGATCTGCATAATTTTAAACGCCCCTTAAAACTGTTTCAACGTATTGCCAAAAGGTGTGGCATAAACGAGGGTGTGTTTGGCATTGAGGTCAAAAGAATCAGGATCTGGAATATGAATCAAGGTTTCGTATTCGCGGCCATTTTCAGTATTCACAATTTGGCTTTGATAGACAAAAGCAAATTCTTCATCGACCAAGCTATAGGCCCATTTTCCTTGTGTCATATGTAAACCGGGGCCTGTACAGCGTAAAAACAGGGGCTGTCCTTTGTCATTGCGAACGACTTCAATGCTCTCCATTTGAGGAGTCAAAACGCCCTGGGGAGGCACAGATAGAGGGTCTCCCACCTGAATTAAGGTGTCAGAATAATAGCGATTGTGAATCAGGGTGATTTTATGTAAACCCTTGAGTAAGAGTTCGCCCAGCCCCGCTTGCGGCAGTTGCACACGAATTTCTGTGTTTGAAACAGCCACAGGTGTGAGCAAAATGGCATCGTCTAAAAGCACCCGTGAAGCAGGTTGGGTCTCGTTGGGAGCCATGGCTCGAAGAAGGACAGAAGGTTCCAAGGTAAAGCGAAAGGATTTGAGATTGAGGTTGCGGTCTTTTTTATCTTCAAAACGGCCTTTGAGAACCAGTTCCAGAGGTGGGCCTTCCCAGTCTGAACGCAGAGAGGCCGGGGCCTGTGCGCCTTGAATGCTCTGACCATTGAGCCAAACATCTTGAATCTGCAAATCAGGGACTTTGTTCAGACCTGTTAAAGGCGGGCGGCTGTGCCAATCGGGAAACCACTTGGGTGTTTTGGGTGAACCATGGCCATTTTGTTTGAGTTTTTGCAAAACAAAGCTCTGTACTTGTTCTTCAGCAAGCATTTGTGTGCTGATAGGCAAAGGCCTTTCTGAGGATGCCAGAGGCACAGACTGGCAAGCAGAAAGAAAAAGCAAAAAAGGCAAACATCTGGATTTGGACATGGTTCCCCCATCTGGTCAGCAAGTGATAGATAAATGTTAAATTTAATCGATATATTTGTCAAAATAAATAAAGATTATGCTTGTAAAAAAAAATGGTTAAATATGCTTGATTTAATTGAGGGTGTTGAGAAAATGCTGAAATGGTTTAGAATGGAAATAGCTGACTTTTGGGAGTAAAAATTAAGATGAACCGTATTCATGTGACTGTGATTTGTTTGGGCTTCACTGCCTGCCAGCCAGTTTTACCCAATCCCACATTTTCTCCTAACCCCAGTCCTGTTTTTTCAGCCCCATCAGCCCAGCACTCTCAGACACCTTCAGGGCAGCCCAGTCCGTCTCCTTTTCCATTTGCAACAGATTCTCCTGCTTTTTCAGCAAATGGGATTGGGGTAACTCCTCTGGCTGGGAAGCAAATATGGGGATACAAAGATGGCCCAGCTTTAGAAGCCCAATTTGGAGAGGCGATCGGAAAACTGTGCCAGGATAGCAAAGGTAATATCTATATCCCAGATCGTACCTATTTGCGCAAGCTTTCACCAGATGGTCAAGTCACAACCGTTGCTGGCGGTGCCACAATGGGTTTTCAAAATGGAGCAGCCAAAGATGCTCGTTTTAGTTTTATTTCAGCGTGCGTGATTGATCGTGAAGACAATCTATATTTGACGGATGCTACAAATTTTTGTATTCGCAAATTGAATCGCAGTGATCAGGTTTCTACTTTAGCAGGCCGTTGCAGCCAATATGGAGAATCAGATGGTGAACCTAACACAGCAAGGTTTCAAGCTGTTCGAGATTTGATCATTGATGAAAACAAAGGGAATTTAATCGTCATTGAAGAGGGACGTATTTTATTAAGAAAAATAAACCTTCACTCGGGTTACGTCCAAACACTCTATGATCGTCGCAATGCCTTAGGTCAAGACACAGTCGGGTTTGCAGATGGTTCTCTGGAAAATAAGGGAATATTTGGTCCTTCCTTATTAGGTATTACTTTTGATCCTGAATCCACTAATTATTATGTGGGTGATTTTGATGAAAATCATGCGATTCGTCAAATTAAAGACAGCTCTGTTTCAACTTTGGCAGGGAAAGGAGTTTCTCAAACAAGACCGTCAGAATATATTGATGGTCAAGGAAAAAATGCTGATTTTGCCAGAATGTATGATCTCGCCTTCGATTCAAATCGGAAGCTTATTTTTGTGGCTGATGGCTCTTCAATCCGAACGGTCACATTGGATGGAAAGGTTCGAACGTTAAATTTACCTGAACAAAGTGGATATCAAAACCCCTTGTTTAATTCCATTCATTCTCTCTTTCTTCAAAATTCAAACACCTTGATTGTTGTTGATAATAGTAATAAAACTAAAGGCCAGGCGGTTTTTTACAGAATCAGCCTCCCTGATGGGCCTCTGCCAGAGATTTTAACAAGGGAACCTTATTGAATCCATATCTCTAAAAACAAGCCTCAAAGTCTTTGCCCAGTTTGCAAACTGTGTTAACTTAGCTGCATGTTTTTCTCTGAAAGGGCTTTATTTATGTCAAACCCCAACGATATCCCCTTGGCCAATCCCCTGGCCAGCGATCTCAATGTGCAGGCGCAATTGGTCAGCATGTACCGCGTGCGCGGCGATAAATACCATGCAATTGTGGACTTTGGCTATGCCCCGCCGCTGATGCCCGACGAGGCCGAGGATTTGAGTGCCCATCCGGCCCAGGTGCATACCCGGCTGGCGATTCCCTACGAATTGGTGGATCAGCTGATTCAGACCCTGGATCGGACCTCTGAAGCCGCGCTCAAATTCCACGGACAGGGTGGACGCTGAGGCGATTTGTCGTTTTTGATGGCAGTGGCGAGCGGGTGCTAATTGTCTAAATAAGCGCCGAGAGCGGAGAGGCCTGTGGCAACCACACCCAGGCCAATGCTGACAGGGGTCGAGATCAAGGTGCCTGCACCGGTCACGGCTCCTGCGCCGTTGACAATGGCCGTGGTGCCGTCGACGGTGGCGGCCAGGGCAAAGGCAATTGATGCGCCGACATTGCCGCGTTTGCCCGCTTCGATGCTGTGTTCAACGCCTTTGTACGCCAGATAACCGGCGGCGGCAGCGCCCAGACCGGGAGCGGCCACGGAGGCAATCCGGCCCACGCCATAAGCGGCACCGTGAGAGATTGCTGCGCCAGCGGCGTGTTCAGCGGCGCGCACACCTGCATGTTCAGCGGCCCTGACTGCACCGTGTTCGGCAGCTCGTACCGCACCATGTTCCACCGCACGGGTGGCCCCACTTTGGGCGGCACGGGTGGCTGCCCGCGCAGCGGCGCGGTGAGCCAAATGATGAACTGCATGTTCTGCGGCGTTGACGCTCACATCATGGGCCAAAACCCCGCCCACGGTGGGGGGAGCATGGTGATCGGTGTGTTTCTCTGCGTGTTTTTCGCTGGGCTTTTCAGCGGGCTTGGGCGGGGTGTTTGGTTTGGCGCTGCTTGCTTTGGGGGCGGGTGTCTCTTCGGGAAAGAGACTGCAAATTTGGGGGGCTTGGGCAGATTGGGGCGGCAGGCAGACATTGCTGGGAGCGGGTTCGCAGCTTTGGATCGCAGGAGAACAATTGGGGGTGGCATTGGGTTTGGAGGTGGGCACGGTCTGGGTGCTGTTCTGGGGAATCGGGGTATACGGAAGGGAGGAAGTGCCAATTTTCGCCATGGGAATCATCTGCCTTTGAGTGAAATAATCTTCAATGGATCAGTTATAACCCGTTTCGGATCCAAACTTAACTGGATTTAACAGAAGTTTTACACAATTCCCTGTTGTCTTTGCCAAAGTTCCCGATAGAGCTGTTCCACTTCTTGGCAATAGCCAGCCCCTTGGCAGAGTATCGAGCCCGCCAGACGCGGACGCAGGGCCTGACGCCAGAAGGCCAGTGCGGCACGATCTTGGGCCCATTGCAGCCCGATTTGCAGATAGGCTTCGCGGTTGGGTGCCAGCCATTGCTCCAGGCCCAGGGGTTTTAAAATGCTGTCACCGGCGCGGGTGCCTCCGCTCAAACACAGCACAGGCACACCCATCCAGAGGGCCTCGCAAGTGCTCACCCCGCCTTGGTAGGGAAAGGGATCCAGTGCCAGATCGATCTGGTTGTAAAAATGCAGGTGTTCCCAAAGTGAGCTGTGCCCGCCAAAGCCGACTTTTTCCACAGGAATTCCACAGCTCTGCAAGCGCTGTTTTAAAAGACTTTGCACATGGGGCTGTTCCAAGCCACTGAATTTGAGCAAAAGACGGCTCTCGGGCAGGGCCTGTAATAATTGGCCCCAGGTTTCGAGGCAGGCCCGGCTGAATTTAAACGGGTTATTGCCACAGCCCAGGGTCACTTCTTTCTGGCTTAAACAAGGGGGGGGCGCCAGTTCGGCCTTGTGGTGCAATGCCGTGGGAAACCAGTGAAAGACCTGAGACAGATAGAGCAGGGGTTCGCTGTTCCAGCCTGGGTTTTCAGGCGGGCTCAGATTTACGTCTGTCATCCGGCCCTGCAGGCAAGAGAGCCCTGTGCTGGCCCCAAAGCCGAAGCCCGTCAATTGAATTGGCACCCCTTGGCGGGCCAAGACCCCCAAGCGGTGGCCGCCCGTGATCCCAGACAGATCCACCAGAATATCCAAGTCTTGGGCGTGAATATATTCAGCCAGGGCGCTTTCACTCAGGGCTTCAACGGGGTGCCAGCGATCGGCCTGATCGCGAAACCAGTTGCTGGCACTGCTTTTGTTGTCATTTTCTGGCAGCGGGCGGGTTGAAAAGAGATGCAATTCAAAGCGCTGGCGATCGGCGTATTCAAACAGCGCGCTGTAGGTATTGGTGGCCGAGTGTTGACCAAAATCCCCCGAGAGATACCCCACGCGCAGCCGCCGCTCTTGTCTCCTTGTCGAATTTGCTGAGTGCTTGCTTGCGTCTTGGCTGGGCTGAATTGAGCTGGGCTTATCTGGGTCAACTGGGTCAACTGGGTCCGCTGGGTAAAGTGGCCGCATAAACCGAGCTTCCCAGCTTTGGAAGATCCTGGATTGGCGCAGGGGATCCTCACTCACTGCCAATAAATAAAAGCGCAGCACTTGCCAGAGTTCTTGCGGGCAATGAGGCAGGGCACAAGCCGCCTCTAACCAGGCGACCGCTTCGTCGGGCTGGCCGGTATCCAGCAAAATCTGGCAGGCATTTTGACAGGCTTCCCAGCGGCCGGGCTGGAGCTGCCAGGCCTGACGATAATGGGTCAGGGCTTCGCCCCAGCGCTGGCTGTCGTGCAAAAGCAAACCCAGTTGAAAGTGGCTTTCGCTGCTGGGGGGAGAGATCTGCAGGGCTTGCCGGAAATGGCTTTCTGCTTTGGCCCATTGGTTCTGCAAAAAATAACAGAGCCCGAGATTGTGGGCCGCGCCTTGGGCAAAGTGGGGCTCTTGCGCATGGGTCTTGAGCAGGGTTTGAAAGAACAGCTCTGCGGCTTGCCATTGGCTGGCTTGGGCCAGTTTCAGTCCCCATGCCATTTGCAACTCGGGCAGGGCATTTAAACTTTGGCAACAGGCCTCCCATTGCCCGGTCTCAAAATAGTGGCGGGCCTGTGCCAATGCTGATGGTATCTCATTCATGGTCGCTTTTCTTTGAGCATACCATTTTCGCTCTGCTATGTTGGGCACTTTTTTATGCTAGTATGTGGCACAGATGCAGATCTGTTACAGAAAATGAGGCAATTAATATCTTATGACAGAACCCGGTTTTACCCAATTTCCCGATCTGGCCAGTGAACAAGTCGGCGGCGTGGCACTCTTTGCCAACGACGAATTTTTTGCCGAAAAAGAAAACCTGCTCAAACCCGGTCGGGGCGTGTTTATTCATGATAAATACACCGATCGCGGCAAGTGGATGGACGGCTGGGAAACCCGCCGCAGCCGGGTGCCTGGTTATGATTGGTGTCTGCTCAAATTGGGGATTCCCGGTATCATTCACGGCTTTGACGTGGACACCAACTTTTTCTTGGGCAATTACCCCGAACATTGCTCAATCGACGCCTGTGCCCTCGAAGGCGATCCCAGCGTGGACGAATTGCAAGCCGCCAAATGGGTCGAACTTGTTCCCAAATCCCGCTTGCAGGGTGGCAGCCGCAATTTCTTTGCCAATCAGAGCCGCGAGCGCTGGACACATCTGCGTTTGAATATCTATCCCGATGGTGGCGTGGCTCGCTTTCGCGTGCATGGCGAAGCCGCTCCCGATTGGAGCCAATTTGGCGATGATGCCCTGATCGATCTGGCGGGCATCCAAAACGGCGGCCAAGTCTTGATCTGCAACGATATGTTTTTCAGCCCCAAAGACAATTTAATTCTGCCCCGCCGTGCGGCCCATATGGGCGAAGGCTGGGAAACCCGCCGCCGCCGCGAGCCCGGCAATGACTGGCTGATCCTGCGTTTGGGTGCGCCCGGCTATCTGCGTGAGATCGAAATCGACACGGCCCATTTTAAGGGCAATTATGCCGATGTTTGCTCGATTGATGGCTGTCTGATCGAAGAGCCCGTGCCTGTGGATTTTCTCACCAGCCGCAGCTTACAATGGACCGAAATTCTGCCCGCGCAAAAATTGCAGGCCGACCATATCCACACCTTCTCCGATTTAAAAGCGGGCAACCAGCTCTTTAACCACCTGCGTCTGAATATCTTCCCCGATGGCGGTATCAGCCGTCTGCGCGTTAGAGGCCAGATCAGTCGGCTTTCGCGTTTTAATCATCGGCCCCTGCCACTTTTACGCGCCGATCTGACCCGCTGCTGTGGTTCCAGCGAGTGGGTTGATCTCATGTTGCAGCAGGCCCCGTTTGAATCTGTTGAGCAGGTCTACCGCTTGGCGGAGCAGGTCGCAGACAGCCTGACTGCCGAAGATTGGCTCGAAGCGTTTACCCACCATCCCCAAATTGGCGATGTGGCGTCATTGCGGCAAAAATTTGCCCAGACCGCAGATTGGGCCGCCTCTGAACAGGCGGGCAGTGCTGAGGCCTCCGAGGCCACTTTGATGGCCCTGGCCGAGGGCAATGCGGCCTACCTGAAAAAATTTGGCTTTATCTTTATTGTCTGTGCCACAGGCAAAAGTGCAGAAGAGATGTTGGCTTTGTTGCAGGCGCGTTTGCCCAACGATCCCGACAAAGAGCTGGGCATCGCAGCGGGTGAACAGCGCAAAATTACCCATCTGAGACTGGAGAAATTATTGGCATGAGCACCCTTTCTACCCATGTTTTGGATACGTCCACAGGCCGTCCCGCAGGCGGACTGACCCTGATGTTGGAAAAACAGAGTCAGCCCGAAGCCTGGAAGGCCTATTGCCAGGCCCGGATCAAAGGCAAAGCCGCCGAAAAACCCAGCTGGACCCGCTTGGCCCAAGGGGTGACCAATGCCGATGGGCGCTGTCCTGAGCTGTTTCCGGCGGGCAGCACCTTAGAGCCCGGTATTTACCGCATGGATTTTGACACCGCCAGTTATTTTGAGGCTCAGGGTATACAGGGCTTTTACCCGATTGCCCAGATTGTCTTCGAAATTCATGCCACAGACGAACATTACCATGTGCCTCTTTTGCTCAGCCCCTTTGGCTTTTCGACCTACCGGGGCAGTTAGGGCAGGCCATGGCAAGTTATCCGATTATCGACGCCCACACCCATATCGAAGGGCTGCCGGGCTGCGATTGGCAAGATCCCCCCGAGCTGATTCTGCGTTTGATGGACGAAGCCGGCATTGCGCGGGCCGTGGTCATGACCTATTGTGACGCGCCGCTGCAACACGAGAGCTATGACCCGCTGGCTTATGTGCGTGAGGCCTGTGCCCGTTATCCCGAGCGCCTGATTGGCTTTGCCCGTTTGGACCCCGGTGCGCCTGAGTCGGTGGCGCTTTTGGAACAGGCGATCACTGAATGGGGCTTTCAGGGGCTCAAATTGCACCCCTTTGGCTACCGCCAGCAGCCCGATAGCCCAGATACGCTGAAGCTTTTGCGCAAGGCGGCTGAACTTGGCGTGCCCACACTCTTTCACTGTGGCGACGAAGACTATACCCTGCCCCTGCAAATTGAGCGGGTGGCCAAGGCCTGTCCCGAGGCCGCCATTATTATGGGCCATATGGGCGGCTATTTTCATGTTGCGGATGCCATTCAGGTGGCTCTGCGCTGCCCGAATATTTACCTCGAAACCTCGGCTACACCGCATCCTGAGCGGATCCGTGAGGCTGTCGAGCTGTTGGGGGCCGAGCGCGTAATCTTTGCCAGTGACGGCCCCGGCTGCGACCCGTCGATTGAACTCGAAAAGGTGCGCATCTTGGGTTTCTCCGAGGCCCAGTTACAGCTGATCTTGTCTGAGAATATCCTGCGGCTGATGCCAGAAGGACGCCCATCATGAGCATTCTGGATTTTCACGTTCATCTCGGCAGCTCGATCTTTGGCTATGGCCAAACGACAGAGGCCCTCATCACCCGCATGGATCAATTGGGCATTTCCCAAGCTGTGACGATAGCCGTGCAGCCGCGTGAATACCATCTCGAACCACAAAACGATGCCGTGGCGATGGCAATTCAGCAGCACCCCAGCCGTTTGATTGGCTTTGCCCGGGTGGATCCACGCCTGGGTGAAGAGGCTGAGATGGAGTTGGAGCGCTGTGTGCGCCATTTGGGCTTTAAAGGTCTGTTTTTGCACCCCTGGGAAGAGACCTGTGCGATCAACAGCCAATGGGTCAAAGACCTGATGCCTGTGGTGCGCCGTTTAAAAATTCCGGTCATGCTGGCCGGTGGCCATGTGCGGGTCTCAATGGCCTCCCAAATTGCCGATCTGGCCTCGGCCTTTCCTGAAATTGTCTTTATTGCCACCAGTGGTGGGCAGATCAATATTTCGGGCGTGGCCCTGGGCGAAGCGACCCAGATGCTCAAAGAAAACCCCAATGTCTATCTTGAGACCTCGGGCATTTACCGCGAGGATTTTATCGAAGATCTGGTGCCGCTGATTGGGGTTGAGCGTTTGCTCTTTGGCAGCAACAGCCCCGAATACAGCCAGGCTTTTGAGCTTTTGCGTCCTCAAAAGGCCCATCTCTCTGAGACTGAACGCAGCGCAATTTTGGGTGAAAATGCCCGTCGCTTGCTGAAGATCGCCTAAAACCAACTTATCTATCACCTTGTCAGTCTCCGACGCTCTTCTTTATGATTCAGGTAGCCTGGAGAAACCAGCCAGATCGCTGACAAATTGTTTTTTAAGAGGGAGAGTGTCTGTTGTGGATGTGCTCAGAGTTGATTATCAAGCCCCCGATGCGGCCGAAAAATTTGCCCACTCATTGCGCGAAACAGGGTTTGGGGTGCTCTATAATCACCCCATCAACCAATTATTAATTGACGAAGTCTACGAAGAGTGGAAAGATTTCTTTGCCTCTGAGACCAAATTTAAGTATCTCTTTAACCGTGAAACCCAAGATGGCTATTTCCCGCCTTCGGTTTCCGAGCGGGCTGTGGGCTTTGCCAAAAAAGATCTCAAAGAGTTTTTTCAATATTATACTTGGGGCCGTTTTCCCAGCGAACTGAGTGATGCCACCAAAAAATTACAGCGGCAATTGGCGGGTCTGGCACAGCAACTTTTGATCTGGATCGAAGGCCAATTGCCGACAGACATTCGCTCTGAACTCTCAATGCCCCTCAGTGAAATGATCTCCAGCAGTGAGCAGACCCAATTGCGGATTTTGCATTATCCCCCGCTGGAGGGCCAAGAACCGCGCGGCGCAGTGCGGGCGGCGGCCCATGGCGATATTAACTTGCTGACCGTCTTGGTGGGGGCCACCACCAATGGTTTGCAGGTCCAAGATGCCGAGGGCCTCTGGCATGATGTGCCCTGTGACCGCGACAGCATTGCTGTGAATATTGGCGATATGCTCGAAATGGCTACCCAGGGCCACTTTAAATCGACCCTTCACCGCGTGATCAATCCCGAAAACGCCGAAAACACCTCGCGGCTCTCCATGCCTTTGTTTTTGCACCCCCGGCCCGAGGTCTTTTTGACCAATACTTGCCGGGCGGGTGATTTTTTGCGCCAGCGCCTGTTGGCGATTGGTGTGCTTTAGCTTTTTGTCAGATCTGCCCGCGGCAAGCTCAGGCACATTTCCAGTCCCCCTTGGCCATCTTGCGGCTGGCGGGCAACCAGATCTCCGCCGTGGGCACGGGCCATCCGGCGGGCGATTGCCAGTCCCAGGCCTGTGCCACCCGTGCGCCGGGAGCGGGAGCTGTCGGGGCGATAAAAAGGCTCGAAGATTTTTTCGAGATCAGCTGTGGCAATGCCTGGGCCCCGATCGCGCACAATAAAATGCGCCATGTTTGGGGTTTGCTCCACCTTGAGATTGACTTGGCTGTTTTCTGGCACATATTTGGCCAGATTGGAGAGCAAATTATTGAAGACCTGGCCCAGGCGTTCCCGGTCGACAGACACCATCACAGCTTGTTCGGGCATCTCCGGTAGGATTTCCAAATGCCTGTTTTCGAGCAGGGTTTCGTGGCGCTCCAGGCTTTCAAAGACCAGATAGCGCAAATCCTGTTCACTTTTTTTGAGTGGCAATTGATCCAATTCCAAACGCGAAATATCCAGCAGATCCTGAATAATATGGTCCAATTCTTCGGTTTCAGCAATGCCTTTTTCAAGCAAACCGGCTTGGGTGGGGGCCTCTTTGCCCAAAATTTCCAATAACATGCGCAGGCGCGTCAAGGGCGAGCGCAAT
>JBFWRL010000173.1:0-11025 GCA_050248915.1 Candidatus Sericytochromatia bacterium | reverse complement strand
ATCTCTTGGGTCTGGGTCAGCAGCCAAGAGACCTGGTCTGAGCGATTGTGGCGCAGACTATATTCCAGGGCGGGGGTCATGATCGCCGCAGCAGGCGGTTGTGCGCTGCTGGCCAACAAAATCCGCGCCAAGGGAAGATCGTTGTGTTGCAAAGCGCTGAGCAGTGGGTCAGCGCTTTGCAGGTGGGCGCCTTGCTCTAAGAGCAGATAGAGTAGGGGGTAGTTCCACGATGAGACTGCTGCAGCAAGGCCTTGAGAGGGATCTTGGCCCGCATTTAAGAGCTGTCTGACCAGATGCAGATTGCCACTTTGCACGGCCTCGGGCAGACATTCGGGTTTGGCTCCCCGCTCAAGCATCAGGTTGACCATCTCGGGGCGGTTGTTTTTGAGGGCTTGGCACAGACCAGAGGGAGAGCGGCTGCCCGCCAAATTGGGGTTGGCTCCGTAGGCGAGTAAAAGCTTGACCAGTGTGACATTTCCGTATTTCAAGGCCGACCACAGCGGTGACTCTTCGTGCTCAACGGGCATGCTGTGATCCGCGCTGTACTGTTCCAGCTCGGTTTCGATTTGAATGAAATTGGGATTCGCCCCCCGTTCCAATAAGTCTTGGGCCTGCTTGACTTGCCAGGCCTGGACAGCTTGTAAAAGTTGAAGATTGAGGTCGGTTTGCGCTGCGCTGGACAGTTTTGGTCTGTGCTTGGGAAGCGGCTTGACCCCTGCCCAAGCTGGCAGGGCTGTCGCGCCCAAAATCAGAGCCAAACACAGCCAATGAGCGGGTTTATGCTTAATTCTAATCACAGCTATCGGCTCTCCTGTCTTTGTCGGCTGGGTTCTCAGGCAAGACAAAGCTGCTTCAATTATATACCTTCAAAAATTTTTTCAGGGGCCAAACGTCAAGGGACACGCCCGTTTTTGTCTGTGATCTTAAATTATTTTTAAACAAACTTTAGTTTTTTCTTGACATTGTTCTCTGGGAGTTGTATGATGATTTACATGAGCTTCGGAAAACAAATGAAGAAGCGTCGCAAAGGGAGCTGATGAAAATCAGCCCGAAAGCCTAAAAGGGGCGGCAGCGAGCGTGAAAACGCTTCTAGCAAGCCAACTTTGTGTGAGAATAAAGCCTTGAAGTCGTCGAAACGGCAAGAAGGCAGTTTCCTGGAAGCAGGTAAACGCCCACACGGAGGGGAAATCCCTAGAAGGCAGAAACCCAAGAGGGTCAAGGTTCGGCTTGCCGAACACACACCCTGCGTGGAACAGTTCTCGCAAGAGAATGTAGCCGCTGAAGTCTCGGCCAGCAATGGCAAAAAGACAGGAGCGGAAGGCACCGGTAACGGTGGCCAATGCGCAGAGTGGGGAAAACCCTGAAGGGGCAACCGCAAGAGGGTCACTGGCCGCAAGGCAAAGGACTTGTCTGGAAGGCAAAGCGCTGTAGGTTTGAAAAAAGCCAAGAGTGCCAACGTGATGAGGGGCCGAGAGGTTTGTTATCGCAAGAGCCAGACAAGGGGAATACCCTGAAGTGGGGCAAAAACCTTGAAGAAGGATCACGCCGCAAGGTGTGGTAGCATGAGCCAGATACAGGCCGCTAAGAGTGGGCTTGCCGCAAGGTAAGGAAAACGCTGAAAGTGGTTGAGGCACCTGAAATGGGAAGTTGCCTGGTGAGTGTGAAGACTTCATGAAGGATAGCGACGCAGGAATTTACTGTTTTACGGGGCTCATCGCCTTTTTTGCATTTGATTCGCTTAAAATGCTCTGATCAGGTGGTATATGTCTTCTCTCAGGGATAATCTGCAAAATCTCAATCGCCAAACGTGGCCCTTGCTTATTGAACAAATGCATTTTCTTGGGCCTGAGGTCTTTCATGCTCTGGCATTTAACCTGATCTGGCAGCTGACCGAAACAGCCCGCTCCAAGCGCCCTGCGCGCCGCTCCCGCTCTGGTTTGGACTTGCTTTGGCCGCTGGTGTTGGCCAAGACCCAAAAACCCGCGGCAGATCGCTTTCCCCCCGTGATTCTGAGCCTCTGGCTCATGGCCCAATATTTTCAGGTCTGGGGCCGCTTTGATGGCTGGCAGCAATGGCTCTGCACTGTCTACACGCCAGCCCAGATTTTGGATGAATTGCCGTATGTCATTCCCGTTTTTCCGAATTTAAAGCCCGCCACACGCCAAGCTTTGCTGGCTTTTGCGATTGAATTGCTCGGGGTTGAACCCCAGCCCGAAAAACATTTGGCGCAATTGGGATTGCTGACTGAGGCGGCACAAACCCTTCAGCTTCACACCCAGTCTGAATTATTGCTCGAAGAAATGGCGCTTTTGCTGCCGACCCAATTGGAAGCTGAACGACCCCGTTTGGCTTTTGAACTGGGCATGCAATGGCTGCGCCATGGTTGGGGACGGCAGGCCCGTTTTGCGCTGCAGTCGTGGCAAGCGGGGTTTGCCACACTCGAACCTGAAGATCAGCGCTGGGAATTGGAGCGCTGTTTGAGTCATTTTGAAATTTATTGGGCCGATCTTTCGGGTTTGCCATTGGAGCAGACCAGCCTTTTGCACAGTTGGCTTTTGCGCTTGGCGGAATGGGTGCTGCGCCAAGAGGCAGACAATTTGGGCCTGTTGCGGGTCTTGAATTTGGCTTTGGCCTGGGGCTTGCCCGAAGCTGAAATCTGGTGGCAAACGCGTGTCCTGGGTTTGCTTAAGGCAGGAGAGAAGGGGCAAGACCCATTTTACCGGGCCTTGCTTTTGGGATATGCCCGTGCTTTGGACAGCCTGAGCGAGGCCCAGACACTTTTGGAATCTCTGCCCCTCTGGCCTTTACAATGTGACCTGGCTGTGATTCAGCGTTTGCACCGGGCGACGTGGTACCCCAGTGAAGCGCTAGAAAGCACTGCTCAAATCCGTTTATTGCATTTACAAACCCTCAACCACCTGCTTAAACACAGCAAAGGCAAGCAGAAGCGCAAGCTGCGCCGCCAGATTTTTGAAGCTGGGGCTGCGCTGCTCGACAGTCTGCGCGCGCCTTATTTGAATCGCATACGCCAAGAACTCATGGAACTCTTGCGACTCAGCCCCAAATTACTGAAAAATCCCCATGCCTGGGCCCATCAGGAACTCAGACAGCATTTGCTTTCGGCCCAGCATTTGGGGGGCTTTTGGGCCCGCGCTCAAGACATTCTGTACCATGGTGGCGAGAGCTTGCGGGATTGGATTGACGGCATTTTGGCCTATCCACCCGCCGAATTGGCGCAAACAGAACTGGCGCTCTGCTTGGAAATCTATGCCTCTCTGCCTGCCGGTTGGCCGCGCTGGCAGATCACCTTGGGCTTGGCTGAAGGACTGCTCGCCCATTGGCCTTGGGAAAAGGTTCTGCCCTATTGGCAGGCCTGCTTTGATTGGTCTGAGTTGGATGGCTATGAGCCCCTGCAGGCTTTTTCAAGTTTGGCTTTGGCCTTGAGTCGTGCGCCCTTGCCAGATAAACCCCTCTGGTTTGAAAAGCTGGCGGGCGGTATTGCTGTGATTGACCCTCAATGGCAGGCGGATACCTGGATCGCCCTGGGGCATTGCCAAATTCGTGCCGGTCTTTTGGCGACAGGATTGCAGACCTTGGCCAGTATCCGAGATCCCGAGGCTGCCTTGCAAGGGCTTTTGCAGGTGGGCTCTGTTTTGACCGAAATAAAGCAAAATAACCAGTATCCCGCCTTGATTGACGCCATTCTGGCCTGTCTGGAGCGTCAGGCCGTTCCTGAACTGAAATGGTATGGCTATCTAACGGCCGCCTCGGCCTTGGCTTTGCGGGGAAAATCGGCCCAGGGCCAAGCAACCTTTCATGCGGGGGTGGCCCTTTTTTTGCCGTGAGGCCCGCCTAAGATCTCAATTGCTTTTGCAGAAACCCTTCCGCCGCCCCTCCAAGATCCATGTTAGAATGAAGCGTTCTGCATTTATGAAGGAGATGAGTTTAATGTCTGAGATACAAAAAGCCGTTGTCGGCATTATGGACCCCAATAGTTTTTCTTTCAGAGCTTCCATTGAAGGCCTGCTGAATCACATTACCAAAAACATCCAATGGCAAGGCAAAACCTATCAGGTGGAATCCCGCCGGATCATGTCCCGCCCCTACAATGTGCTGGGTGCCTCCACCTCTTGCAACGTGATTCTCAATCGCGGTGCTCACTGGAATGCTCACCACAATAGCTTTTTCCATCTGGTCATGCCCCACAGCTACATGGTCAACGATATGGTCTCGTTTAAGTCTATCGACAAAAACACCAGCTATGGCCATATGTTTGAACTGGGTATGCATATTCCTCCCACCTGGGCCCTGCCCCAGGCCGATTACAGCGAGTTGCTCGAATCCGACAAGCTGCAATTGGACCTGATCTTCCCCGATTACGAGATGTTTGATCTCGCAGCCATCGGCGAAGAAGTGGGTTATCCCTCGTACATGAAGCCCCAAAACGGTGGCGGCTGGGTTGACGTGATGAAAGTCAACAATCCCCAGGAATTACACGAAGCCTATCACAAGAACAAAGACAAACCCGTCAACCTGCAAAAGGCTGTCGATTACAAAGAGTTTGTCCGTGTTGTGGGTGTGGGCCCTCAGATGTATCCCATGCATTACAATGCCGGGTCTGAATTCTCCCATGACCGCTACCTGCGCAATGAGCATCAGGCTGTGGAGTTTGGTTTTATTCCCCCCGAGCAGCATGACGAAGTTTGCAAGATCACCAAAATTATCAACGCCTTCTACAATTGGGATCACAATTCTTGCGAAATCCTGATTGACCACGACGGCGTGGCGCACCCGATTGACTTCGCCAATGCCTATCCCGACAGCAACGTCACTTCGCTGCACTTCTACTTCCCCGAGCTGGTCAAAGGCATGGTGCGCTGGCTGCTTTTCGTGGCTGTCACTGGCCACAAGAAGCCCCTCTTTGCCCAATGCTGGGAAGAGATGCACCAAACCCTCGACAAAGCCAATGCTGAAGGCTGGAGCTACAAACAGAAAATCGACGCTTACGCAGCGATTGCCGACAAAATGTTTGACACCCCCAACTTCAACAAATTTGTGGCCGAAAGCCTGCCCGACTTTGAAAAAGAAGCCCATGAATACTTCGCCAGCGAAGAATTCGAAGCTATTCTCGACGAGTCTGTCGAGCGCTACTTCAAATTCGAGCACGAGTGGCCCAAAAAGAAAATGCACTACAAAGGCATTCACTATTTCTGGCTGCACTGTGATGCTGCCCGTCTTGGCCTGAATGGCGATGACGAAGCCGCTGAAGAAGTGGCCCAAGTGGTCGAAGAAGCCCCCCAGCCCGTTGAAGCCCACT
This sequence comes from Candidatus Sericytochromatia bacterium, assembly GCA_050248915.1. Classification (GTDB taxonomy): domain Bacteria; phylum Cyanobacteriota; class Sericytochromatia; order UBA7694; family UBA7694. The sequence goes on along the minus strand of JBFWRL010000173.1, from coordinate 5,708 downwards.
CCGGTGGTGGCTCTTACAACAAAGGCGGCAAAAAAGGCAAGAAGAAGTAAATTCTAAGCCCTTTCTCACCCCGGACTTCGGTCCGGGGTTTTTATTAGGTTATTTTTTGAATTTTTCTGTGATTCTGTCAATAAAAAAGGTATCATCGATGCAAAAACCCGTTTTGGCTGCTGGGCTTTACCGGCATTACAAAGGCCAGGCTTATCAGGTGATTGATCTGGCCCGGCACTCTGAAAGCGAAGAATGGCATGTGGTTTACCGCCCGCTTTATGGGGATTTTGGCCTCTGGATTCGGCCTTATGCGATGTTTGTCGAAGAAATAGAATATCAAGGCCAACGGGTCCAGCGTTTTGCCTTTGAATCTGCCGAGGTGCCCGCATGAAAGACATGAACGTTGTCCAAAACTTACTGGGCGCAATGCTGACTCTGGCGGCATTGGCTGGGCCCTCCTTCGCCTTGGCAGAGACGAATCCAGGATCGCAGCCGCTGTTTGCCGAAACAAAAGCAGAGATCCACTTGCTGAGCCTGAATGTCTGGGGCCTGCCCGCCCCGATTGGCACAGCCTTGGTGCCGCGCATGGAGCGGATTGCCAAAGCCATACGCGGTTACGATGTGGTGGTGCTGCAAGAGACCTTCGACAGCAGCAGCGACGATATCATCGCCAAGTCGGGCTACCCGTATGGGATTCAAGAGCAAAACCCCGGTTGGGGACAGGTGCGCAGCGGCTTAACCACGCTCTCGCGCTGGCCGATTATCAAAAGCGGGTTTTATCCCTTTGCGCACTGTTATAGCACCGACTGTCTGGCGCGCAAAGGCATTTTGTTTACGCGCATTTTGCACCCAGAATTGGGCCCGATCGACGTCTACAACACCCATTATCAGTCGATGCGCAGGCCCGAAGCGGCAGAGGTGCGTTATACCCAAAACGTGGCCATGCAGCGCTTTGTGTTTGCGAACAACGGCTATTACCCCACCATTCTGGGCGGGGACTTTAACCTGAGCCCTGATTCGGGTGAATATAAAGATCTCACAGCCCGCCTGCCTTTGCTTGATGCCTTTGGGGCCAAACACCCCGAACATGTGGGCTTTTCGATGCATGTCGGGCCCCAGGGCTTTAAACCCAACAATTCCCAACGCATCGACTATCTCTTTCTGCTGCAGAATGCCCGCTACAGCGCCGAGGTGCTGGCCTCGGCATTGGAATTTACCGAGCCGGTCGAAGGCCTCAAACTCTCCGACCATTTGGGCGTGAGCGCTCGGTTGCGCATAAGTGGGCCGGTCAATCGTTAACCGGCCAATCGCTAGCCAGGCTGGCCGCTGCGCTGTGGGGGCCAAAAGCGCCAAATGGCTTTGCCACGCACTTTTTCGAGTGGCAGCGGGCCCCAGAGATGGCTGTCCCAGCTGTTGTTGCGGTTGTCGCCCATCACAAAGAGCTGGCCTGCCGGAATTTTGAGCGGGGCCATTTCGTAAGCCGGGGTGCTGTGGGCATAACCCGATTCGTTTAAGACCCGCTGGTTGATCCAGACCTTGCCATCTTTGACGGCGATGGTTTCACCGGGCAGGCCCACCACCCGTTTGATCAGCGGGGTTTGAGCACTGTAGCCCTGCCAGCGCAAAAAGCGCTGCAGGGGGTTGTCTTGGCTGGGGTTCGACTCGGGGTGTTCAAAGACCACAATCTCCCCCCGTTGGGGCAGACCCAGGTGTGGGCTGAGCTTTTCGATGATTAGGCGATCGTTGAGCTGCAAGGTGGGCTCCATTGAAGCCGAGGGAATATAACGGGGCTCAGCCACGGCCCCCCGGCTCATAATCAGCAAAAAGAGCGGGGCCAAGAAGGTGACAGAAATTTCTTTGAGGTATTTGCGGGTATTAGACATATGCGGCTCCAAAAAAGGGGTTTGGTGTTGAGACACGGCAAGGAGCAGAAGTGTTCAAACAGGTAAATCCAAGGGACTAACCGCCTGTTTGAGGGTTTGGCTGGGCACAGTTTGAATGTAGATCATCGTGGTGCGGATATCGCTGTGTCCTAAAAGCTCTTGAATCGTGCAAATATCCACATTGGCCTGTAGCAGGTGCGAGGCAAAGCTGTGCCGAAAACTGTGGGCCGAAGCGCGTTTGGTGAGCATGGCATTTTGGAGGGCTGTGTGGATTGCACGCTGAACATGGGTATCATGCAAGTGAAAACGGCGATTTTCACCTGTTTCAGGGATAGGGGTGAGTTTAATTGCCGGAAAGAGCCATTGCCAAGCCAGGCTTTTGCTCGCATTTTTGTATTTCTGTTCGAGTAAATTGGGCAAAAAGACCCCGTGGTAATCGGTATTCTGCAGGTCTTTTCTGAGGCGGTGTCTGACCAAATCGACTTGTTTTTCTAACTCTGAATACAGCGTTTTGGGCAAAGGCAAGGTCCGGTCTTTTTGGCCCTTGCCCCGATGCACAGTGAGGATACCCAAATCAAAATTCAGATCTTGAATGCGCAAATTCAACCCTTCGGACAGACGCAAACCACAACCATAGAGCAATTGCACCAGCAGTTTGTACGGGGCATCGAGTTCAGCCAAAATCAGGTCGATTTCCCGCCGAGACAAAACAACGGGAATATACGGTTTGCGTTTGGCCCGCACCACTCCTGAGAGGCGCAGGGGCTTTTTTAGGAGATGGTCAAAGACAAAGAGCAGAGCGTTAAAGGCTTGATTCTGTGTGCTGGCAGCAACCTTGTGCTGTGTGGCCAAGGCAGAAAGAAAGGCCTTCACATCTTGGTTGTCGAGGGTTTCTGGACGCTGGTGTTGAACAAATTCCTGAAAGCGCCTCAGCCAACTTTTATAAGATTTGAGTGTCTTGGCTGAATAATGGCGCAGTTTAATTTCTGTTTCTAATGCTTTGTAGAGCTTTTGCCAGGATTTTAAATTTAGATCTGTTGTGTTGGGTGTTTTAACAATTGCGGATGCAGTGTTTGCTGGCGGATCTACAGCCCGTTCTGGTTTTTGTGCCGTTAGCTTTGCACAAACGGCTTCCACCCGACTTAAAGCACTTTGACGATCCGCCTTTTCTGAATCTTTGCGCAATGCTGTCTCCCGAATAACCAAGTTCACTGCGCTATACATTTCAAGATAGAGTTTGATTGCCTGCTCGGCCTGCTGCCGTAAAAAGGGAGAATGGGCCTCTTTGGCAATCGCTTTGAGAAATAAGGGAAGATTGAGGTGATTGGCACTGTGAAAGGACTTGGTTTGACAAAAATTCAAATACAGCCGCAGCCAGCGCAAATAAAAAAAATGCAGTTTGGCTGCAATCTTGTTTTGGCTTAAAAAATTGCGGTAATCATTGAGTAAATGATTGTCTGGGACAGGAAGCTTGTTTTGCATAAGTTTAAATCTCTTCTTGAAATTGTATACATATATATACAAAAACATACAGGCGGTTGTCAATAGCGACTTAAATTATGACGTTTTAAATACGCTTTTTCTGACTAAATCAGGCTTCTTTACTTGATTTTGGGGATTGTTTTCAAGTCTGAAATTTTGTATGATAAACATGTTTTTGATCGGGTAAGCGCAAAAATTTGCTCTCGTTTTTTATCTCTTTTGCTGTTGAGCCAATGGCTAAAAACTGTATTTTTTTTGTTCCCGTTCGGAGTTATCCTGATCAGGCTATCCCGCGATTTGAGGCAATACCCTGTCAGGCTAATCTTCAAATTTGCGTGTTATCCTGACAGGCCAATATGCATTTATGGGGTGTTATCCTGTCAGGCTATCTTGATCTTTTGCATGATAGTCGGAAGTTCGGGGAAAAATGAAGGGAAGGCGGTTTTGGGGAGGGGGTCAGATTTGGAATTATCCTGATCAGGATAATAAGTAGTAGTCCAGACCTGGCGGCGCTAAATCGAGAGATAATCGTCGCTTGAGGTGGTTTTTTGAAAACTTAATGGCCAGTCTGGCCAACAAGCCAGCATAATCTTGACAAGGCAAGATATTTCTAAAAGTTATGAAATTCGAGGTAGGAAATGAACAAAGGAGTGCTGACGTTTTTCTGTGGAAAAATGGGAGCAGGGAAAACTACAAAGTCTCGTGAAATCTCCCAAGAGCGAAACGCAGTAATGCTCTCAGAAGACGAGTGGCTTTCATCGGTTTATCCGAATAACATCAAAACGTTAGCGGATTACATTGAATATTCTGGCCGGCTTAAGCCTCAAATGAAGAAATTGGTTCAATCAATCTTGGCATCTGGCACTAACGTGGTAATGGATTTTCCAGCAAATACAATCCCACAACGAGAGTGGTTTAGGAGTATTTTTTCAGAAATCCAGGCGCCGCATGAATTAGTTTACATCGACCAGTCTAATGAAATTTGCTTGGCGCAAATCGCAAAAAGGCGGATAGAACAGCCAGAGAGAGCTGCAACTGATACAGAAGAAATGTTTGAGCTGGTTACAAAGTATTTTGTTGCGCCCACATCTGATGAAGGGTTCAACATAACTGTAATTACCACAAATGCATAACAATCGCAGGCACAGCCACAATGAAAAAGCCGTGCGTGCTGCGGGCATTGACTGACTTCGCAGCCAAGCTCATCGGGCACAAAAATCAGGGGCTTTTCAAAAAGTAAACTCAATGATACACTTAATGCATGCAAGATGAGCTTTGGAAGAAAATCATTGAACAGCTTTTTCCTGATTTTGTCAGCTTTTTCATGCCTGGCCTGGCCGAAATAGTCGACTTTTCAAAGGCATACACCTTTCTGGATAAAGAGCTGGAAGGTTTGTTTGCCGACTCAGCTGAGTCTAAACGGAGAGTGGATAAGCTGGCCAAAGTATTTTTGAAAAATGGCCAGGAGCAGTGGATCTTGATTCACGCTGAAGTGCAGGGTTATTACGACAAAGCTTTTACTGAACGCATGTGGAGCTATTTTTACCGCATCTATGACAAGTACAAGCAAAAAATTGCAGCTATTGCTGTTTTTGCTGAAGACAAGCCCAACTGGATGCCCAATGCATATGAGTACCAGTTCTTTCAGACCAAATTAAGCTACAGTTACCCCGTCTACAAAATCCTGGATCAGGATGAAATCGAACTAAAACAGAGCGACAATCCATTTGCTATGGTGATACTGGCCGCCCTGTATGCTTTGCGCAGCAAAAAAACAGACGAAGAACGCAAGCTGCATTTCAAGCTGCTGCTCACCGACTTACTCTTTAAAAAAGGCTATGAAACGGCTAAAATAAGAGCAGTCTTCCATTTTGTGAACACCCTGATCAAGATGAACGATGAGCTGACCCAGGCAAAGTTCTTTGAGGAGGCCAAGAATATGGCGACATTAAACAAAAAAATTGAGCTACTGAGCGACTTTGAAGAAGTGGCGATGCGAGAAGGCAATAAAAAAGGCCGAAAAGAAACCGCCAGCAAAATGAAAGCTGATGGCATGGCTCCTGAGTTGATCCAAAAATACACAGGACTTTCACTCGAAGAAATTGCCCAGCTTGAACCCCAGGCTGAATAGCCCCAATTCCATTCATTGTTACGTTAAAACCCAGGCCATATAGTTTTCCTGGTGGCCAACAACGCAGATCATGTCGGCGTAGCGACATATCTGCATCGTTGAGGATGTAGAAAAAGTATTTTAAGATGCAAAAAACGGTATAATAATTGTATCTCAGTGAATTAAAAAGGTGGTTCACAATGGCACGTTTTAAAGATTACAATTACGACCAAACAGAACTG
>JBFWRL010000172.1:0-11180 GCA_050248915.1 Candidatus Sericytochromatia bacterium | reverse complement strand
AAACAGTTGCTGGCCTTTATGCGAGCGGTGTTGCGCGAACCTGCTCTGTTGATTTTGGACGAAGCGACGGCAAATATTGTCACGGTCACAGAGCAGACGCTGGAGGCGATTCTGGCCAGGCTGCCGGCTGAAACCACCCGTGTCATAATTGCCCATCGCTTAAATACAATTGAAAACGCCGATTTGATCTACTTTGTCAACGACGGACAAATTCAATCTGCAGGCAGTTTTGAACAAGCGGTGGCCATGTTGATGCAAGAAGAGCGCAAGAGCTAAATCATTCCCTTTGGCAAGCGGGTTGCAAGGATGATCTAAAAGCCCTGCGTAAACAAAGACCCCCTGCCACGCAAAAGGCGATCACAGTCTTCAACATAATTCACAAAATAGCTTTCGTTGCGATTGGTTTGAACAAAGTGGTAATCCAAGCTGTTTTTAAGTGTTTCAGACAGCCCCTGTGACTTCTGGGCACACAAAAATTTGAGCTGATGCTGGGGCTGGGAATCGAGCATGACAGCCGCCCCCAAATCACGCAAATAGTCTCTGAGCAGGGGAAAATTAACCTGATGCGTCACGCAAAGCCCATAGGTCTGGGGCCAAAAATCCAAGGTTTGCAGCCAGGGTTGCCCAAGAAATCCCTTATCGGCCAGCCAGAGCAGGCCACCCTGTTGTAAAAGCCCATAGAGGCCACTCAGAGCAGCAAAACTGGGCTCAGAAGCGGGCAAAAGCCCCGCTTGCCCTTGCTGAAGGGCCCGCTGCAAAAACATGCCCAGCCAGCTTGTATGGGTCTCTTCGGGCAAACAGGGGTGGTATTCACTGACAAAGACAGTGTCTTTTAAAGCATAAAGATGAGGGGGCAACACCGCTGGCAAATGAGTTTCAATCCGGGTGCTGACCCATTTTTGGCTCAGTTGGCCCCTGCGCAATTGGTAGACCGAAAGCGGCAGGGTATCAAAGACATAATTGCAAATGATCGCAAAAAAGGACGCCGGTTTCAGAGGAAAAGCCCGACCTTGTAAATCCTGACAGGTGGCTGTTTGGGTAACATCCAATTGCAGAAGTTGCACCTGACCACTTTGGAGAAAGGGCTGGAGCAAGGGCTGGGCTGCGATCTCTTGCAAATATCGGGGCGAAAAATCGCTGATCAGATAGCGCAAACGCGAGAAATAATCACTTTTTTCAAGCAGACAGACATCATGAAAGGCCTTGAGAAAATTCATTGAAAAAACGCCGTGGCCGGCCCCCGTTTCCAAGATACACACGTCTTCGGGCAAGGGGTCGGCACTTTTCAGGGCCGCATGAATCCCCCACGCCAGTTGATAGGCAAATTGCAAATTGGAGGTCAAGACATACGGTGTCTCAGACAATAGCCAAGTGGCTTGGCCCCGGTTGAAATAATAATATTGGGCCAATTTCCAAAGCAGAGAATCGGGATAGGGTTGTGCAGGGGCATTCATGTCCACAGCATAAAGCCTAGTAACCAGACTGCCAAGCAAAAAAGCGTGAAAAAGAGTGGTTTAAGCGGTCAAAAGAGCCAGCTTGGACTTTTCAAGTGCATTGTCGAAATAGGCATTGACCGCATGCCAGAGCAAATGATTCAAAAGCGCTTTTTGCTCTTCTAAGGTTAAAGAAGGCGCGTCAAACTCAGCCAAACGGGCTTTGCGGCGCAGCTCTAAATCTGCCAGAGCAAGCCGCAAAGAGGATTGATCACTTTGGTATTGAGCGGTCAGGGCTTGGCGCTTGTCTGCAAATTCTTTTTGCAATTCTTCGAGGGCCAACATATGCAAAAAATGCCCCTGCAAACGGGGACTCAAGGCCATGGGTTGGGGCAAAAATTGTAAGATTTTTTCCCTTTCAACTTCCAATCGGAGTAATTTTTCGTAGGGGTCCGAGACCGCCTCTTCAAATAGCTCCGACTGCAACATACGGTCGGATAACGTTAATAAAACGTCCATATCAGCAGAAATCTGCGCCGAAAATTCGGACATACCTTGCGGCTCCAATCATGACTCTGGCTTGGGAATTTAACCTCCATAATAAATGAGGTGTTTTATCCCTATAGGCTTGTTTTTAACACAGAGACGAGGAACAGATCAAGCCAAAAAATCACCGCAAATGTAAAATTTTTGTCATATTTCAGCTACAAAATGGCTGCAGTCTGATCGGGCAAACGCTGTTCAAACAGCGTTTTAAAACGGGCCATATCACTGCGCCCCAAGAGGCCAAACATAAATTGCTTGTAAGCCTCTACACCGGGCTGATCGAGGGGATTGATTTGCATCAGATAACCCTCGGCCACAGTGGCCACTTCAAGCAGATAAAACAAAGCGCCAATATGGTAAGCACTGCGCTCACCCAAGACCAAATCAAGGGTGGGGCGTTGGTCCTGTAAATAGGCAAAATTGGTGCCTTCAAAGGCACTGTTCAACATCTGTTGCACGGGCATGGCCCCCAAATAATTCAGGGCATCACTGTCTACAGGATCGGGGGGCAAAACAAGCTCTGTCTGAGGCTTTTTGACAAAGAGATTGGTCACGAGGGTATTGCGCTCACCCTGTTGCAATTGCTGGCCTCGGGCATGTAAATCACGGGTGCAAACCCCCGTTAAAGGCACACGGCCCCGGCCCTCTTTGCCCAGGCTCTCGGCACAGAGTTGGTCATACCAAAAACCAATACTCTCCAGCGATTTGTCCCAGATATTCATGACAGAGACATCGCGCCCAGCAGCAGCAGAGAGGTATTGCAATCCAGCGTAGACATAAGCAGGGTTCTGGGTTGGATCGGGATTTTGGCAGAGCGCAGCCATGGCCTGAGCGCCACGCACAACTTCGTGGATATTGATTCCCGCAACAGCTGCAGGCAACAGTCCCACAGGGGTCAAGACCGAATAACGACCCCCAACATTATCGGGGATCACAAAGCTGCGATAACCCTCTTTGTCGGCCAGGGCTTTGAGTTGACCTTTGGCCACATCTGTGGTCGCCACAATCCGTTGGGAGGCCGCTGCCCCATAGTTCTCAGTGAGCCATTGGCGCAAAAATCGGAAGGCCACAGCAGTTTCAATGGTGCCCCCCGATTTGGAGATCACATTCAGGCTCCAATCTTCACTGAGATCTGAAGGGTTTCCTGAGGGCAAAAGGCTGCGCAGGGCAGCCAAAGAATCGGTGTCGAGGCTGTTGCCCTCAAAATATATGCGGGGGCGGTGTTGGCGTTTGGAGCGGCTCAATTCGTTGTGATAGGGGTGGCAAAGAGCCTGAATCAGGGCTTTTGCCCCTAAATAGGAGCCGCCTATGCCCAAGACCACATGAATATCACTCTGGGCAGCCAAATCATCAGCCACGGTTTGAATCTGGTCAAGTTGACTGGAAATGTTTTGAGGCAGATCGAGAAAACCCAAAAAATCAGAACCTTTGCCGGTTTTCTCCCAAAGAGCAGGGTGAACCTGCGCAAAGGCTTCAGACAGAGAGGCCAGGGCATCTGCGGGTAGCCCCTGTTCAGGTCCAATGGCGTGGGCCAATAGATGATTGTAGTTCAGGCTGAGTTCTCCGTTTAACATGGCACATCTCCCTTGTTTGATACCCTACAATGATAGCAAACCATAGGCTGAAAAATAAGCAGGAGAATGGGGAAGCTATTCATGTCTCTAAAAATCAATGTGTTCTTGACTCTCACGTGCGTGCTCTTGAGTTTCGCGCCAAGCCCGGTCTCGGCCAGGCTCACCCCCCAAAGTCTGCTAGAAGACGCTCCCGCAGCAAAAACGCCCGTTTTACCCCCTGCTTCCTGCCAGATCAAAGGTCTGGAAAAATCCCAGATCTTGCCCCAAGATGCCTTGGCCCAGGTGCTAAACAGTCTGCCCCAATGCCCCCCAAACGTTTTGGTTTTAAGACAAGAATTGCAAAAACGGGGAGCAGAATTGAACACCACCTTGGTTGCCAACCGGGGCTTTCACAACCCTGAGGCCGGCAGTTTTAGTTTGTTTGAAAGCCTGACAGGCCGTTTACAAGGGGTGGACTTTCAACTCAGTCCGGGCATGTTTTTCTTGGGCCATTTTACAATGGCTGAAAACCAACGCCTGAGCTTGGATCAAAACCCCCAGAGTGACGGATTAATGATTGAGCTGATCGCTTGGGATCCCCGCAAGGGGTTGTATAATTTTTATGAACTGATCGGTCAGAAAGCCCCCCAAGGGGGCTGGCATTACCGCGGTGACAGCCGGGATATTTTGGCAGATACTCAGGCCTTACACCTGCCTCGCCCCAATGGCCAAGGCGCATTTGGGAATCGTCTGCGCTGCTCAGGCTGCCATCTGGCAGGCGGCCCCATTATGAAAGAATTGACCTTGCCCCACAATGACTGGTGGCTGAAAACACGCCCCTTGCCTTTGGGAAAAAACAGACCCGATCCCACTTTGAGCGGGCTCTTAAAACAACTTCAAGGTGCCGACGTTTTGAGCCAACACGTTCAAACAGGTCTGCTGCAACTTTTCAACAGCCCAAAGTACCAAGCGATTGAGCGCACACTTCAGGCCCAATTGCGCCCCCTGTTTTGCCCCGAAGAATTAAACCTGGAATCGGATCCCTTGCCTCTGTCTGAAACGGGTCCCACAATTGAAATCCCCTCGTCAGCGTTGATTGATCCCCGCTGGCAGGCCAAAGAACTGACCGTCAGCAGCGAGGCCTACCAAGTCGCCTTAAAAGCACTCAAAAGCCATTTTCCCGAAACTGCATTGCCGGATGCCGACCATGCTTGGCTGAGTCCCGTGAAAGCCTGGTCAGATCAGCAGGCGATTGCCCATTTGGAACAAAAAGGGCTGATCGACGAAGAGTTTATTGCCGATGTCTTGGCTGTGGATCTGCAACGCCCTGTGGTCTCAGCCAAACGCTGTGGCCTCTTGCAATATGTGCCCAGCCAATGGAGCCCCGACTGGCAAGCCAAATTCCGCCAGAACCTGAGTCGTCACACCACCCCAGCAGCATTACAATTGTTCAGACACCTGCGGGATCCTGCATTCGACCGCCACAGCCATCAAGCCCAGGCCCGACAATTTGTGCAGGCCTGTCAAAAGCACATAAACAGCCCGCAAGGACTTCAAGACCTGCTTCAGTTTTTGGCGGTCCAACGCTTGGCGATTTCCAAATCAGAGATTTCCAGCAACCCACGGGGGCAAATTTTAGAGCCCGGCTTTCGTCTGATCTTTCCGATCTGGGAATTACCTAAACCAGTGCCACAACTCAATTTGTCCTGTCTGCCAAACGAATAGCCAGCATATGTTCACAGGGCCCCTGGCGCAGATGATGGGCAATAAAGTGATGACAGGAACACTGGCCGTCGACCAAACGCTGGTCGGCATCCAAACGCAGTCGGGGCAGGTAGATTTTGCCACCATCCGTTACTTCGCCCTCGATCACTTGACCCAGAGTATTGTCTGCTTCGCAATGGGCTGAGACCAGCCCCGCTTTGATCAAGCGCTCCGCTACGGCCTCGCGGGGATTGGCAAAGCGCAATTGTTCCAAGGGCAAAGGGGTTCGACTGAGTTCGCGCAGACGGTACTGATCTGTTGAGAGGTCATACAAGACCCTGCCTGATTGGGCGTAAATGCCCAAACCCGCTTTGACTGTGGCACTGTCCAACTCCAGTCGGCGGGCCAAAGATTCTGCCGATTCAACCCAGTTTTGCTGCAACGCGGCAAAAATCCGCTCAGCGGTAAGGCTATCCACCTCTGCCCGGGGGGCCAAAAGGTCAAATTGACCCATGCGTGAAAAATCGCTACTGCTCCAGCCAGAAAGCCCCAAGGTAAATTCCAAGCCAGGCATCTTTGCCGTCCAAAAACTGGGCATCCCAGAGCCCAATAATTGCACCCGAAACGACTGGGAAATAGGCAAAAGCCGTTCCAAAATAAAAAGGCGACGGCGGCCCCAAATCCGAATTTCTTGGGATGTGGCCCCCTGATAAATGCTGCGCGGGCAGAGCAAAACCTGGTTCCAGGGCTCCAAAAGAATTTTGATGGGCTGACCGGGCTCCAAACAAAAACGCAGAGATCTAGGGCTGCTTTTTTCTTTGTGGCGGCGCAGCCAGAGCAAGAGATTGTAGAGATCGAGTGGATTGAGTTCAAATTCAATCAGTGGCAGGGTCATGGCTGAGCTGACCTGCAAGAATCCACGCACCCAACTTTCAGGCAGGTCAATTTTTTCCTCTTTATAGCTTTGACTCAGGCCGGTTTGAACCGCGAAGCCCGATGGGTCGACTCTGAGCTGGGTCGGTTTATAATCCCTGATTTTTTGAAACTCTTGGTAAAGGGCATGGGAATAGTCGATATTGGTGGTACCACAGGCTTTTTCACCCAATTGTGCAAAGACCTCATAACTGCAACTGAGTTTGCCATAACTCGACTCATCCTGAGAAAAACATTCAAAGAAAATAGAATCAGGATGCACGGTGATCACTGGATCCAGCACGTACCAGGCGTCGATATCCAGTTTGTATAGGTAATTAAAGTATCGCTGACGGGCGGCATAAAAAGGGGCCAATACCTTTGATTCTTGGCTTTTTAAATGGCGCAGTTCGTCGCGCAGGTCTGTCAGTTTTTGTTGGATTTTTTGCTGTTCACGCAAAGACTGTGCCAAAAAAATTTCTTTCTGGGCCGTCAGCCAAGCCATATAATCACTTTTATCGCGGGGTTGGTAGCGCATCTCCGACTCTACCACCTCGTGCAGCGCAGACATGGCCTCGCGAAAAGGCAGGTTTTGCTTGAGCTGCCCTTGAAAATAGGTGGGGGGCCGCAAACTGTCTGGCGTAAACGAGAGTTGGCTTGAAGTAGCCGAATGGGAGACCGTAGAGTCTCCGGCGTAGCGGTATTGGACTTCCATTAATGGGCCACCTTTCGGGGGGCAATCACCTGCAAAGGGGTTACCCGGTCTGGAAATTTAAGCTGTAATCGGTGCAAGGCCAGAATCACTTGGGCCCGATCATTTTGAACTGTGGTCAAAGCCTGTTGGGATAAGAGCTGAAAGACCATCTCTGCCACTTCGGGTCTTTCTTCGTGTTCAAGGGCTGCTTGGCTCAAAAAGCGCAGTACCCGGTCTTTGAGTACACGGCCTTGATTGACTTGGAGCAAGACTCCGCGGAAAAAGGGTTCCAAAGCCAGGATCTGATCAGGCTGTGGGGCCAACTCACTTTCCAAAAATCCCGAGACAAAGAGTTGAATCGACCGACTCGGGTGCTGGCTTAAGGCCTGCAAATAGACCGGGCCTTGCCCAGCTTGAAAAAAAGCAGAAACCAAAGCTTGGCCAAATGCCTGAACATCGCCATAGACCTGATCGCAGACGGCAATCACCCGTTCTGGCGTCCAGAGGTTGGCTTCGAGGCCTTGGAAAAAATGCAAAGCTTTTTTGCGGGCGTCATCCCAAGGATTGTCGAGTACTTCAACCAGCAAATTCAAGTTTTCCACACTGCGCGGATCGTTTTCTAAAGCTTCAAGCGCCCACATTCGGGCAGAAAGACAGGCGTGTTTGCTCAACCGAATCAGCTGTTCGAGACCATATTCCCTTCCATTTTGGGCAGAGATCACGCGACCACCTACCTGCTGGGCCAATTTGGCGCGAGCCGTAAGCAAGGCCCAAACCTGGCCCGAATCAAGCAGCGGAAAGATGGCTGTAAAAGCCTCCAATAACTCCAGCAGCTCAAAGCGCAGTTCTTCTGAACAACTCTTAAAAAACGCAGGATACAGGGCCTGCCAGATCTCTGCTGGGTAATCACTTGGGGTTGCCTGTGTGGCCAGCCCTTTGAGAATCTGGGCTGAAGCCTGACGATAGGCCAGATCCTCATGCCAAAGGGCTGAGACCAATGAGGGCAATTGCCCGATCTGAACACCCATCGGCAATTTGGCCAAGAGGCGAATCGCCCCGGCCTGAACAAAAGGGTATGCTGAGGCCTGCATCAGGGCCGGAAAATGGGCCAAATCGGCATAGGTAAAAGTAGAAGCCTCCAAGAGTTCCACAGCCAATGTCTGAAAAAAGAGCAAAGGAGAAGCCAAGAGTTTTTCCAAAGTGGAAAGCGAAACGCGGGCCCGCAGAGAATCCCGTAAAAATCCTGTCACACTGGCCTGCAAAAGACTTAAATCGAGCCCCGTATCAGTGGCTTGGCTCAATAGATAATCCACGAATTCATCGGCAAAGGTGGGTTCCAAAGCCGCAAAAAGTGTTTCGAATGAACGCAAACGGTCCTGTATATCGGGATAAGGTGAGCAGAGCAGATGCACCAAGAGTCTTTGTTGTCCCAATAAATAAGCTGAGCTCAGTTGTTCCAGCGCCAAGGCTCTGACGGGCTCAAAACGTGAGTCTAAAAAAGCTTTCAAAACATCTGGTTCAGCGATTTTGTCGATGAGCAAATCGGCTGCAAAGAGTGCCGTATTCTGGTAAGGGCATTGGAGCAAAGCCAAGCAAGTAGACAAATCCAACCCTTCACAGAATTGAGGCTGAGAACGCAAACGGGCCAAGGCAAAGTCATTGACGATTTCTGCTTGGGCCGACAAAAGCAACTCCAAAACCAATTCCGGGGCTTGATCCCAGAGAGCCGCATGAGCCTCGGGCCGGTCCACATCACTTTTAAAGCTCTCAGACTTGAGCCATTTCAGCGCTTTTTTGTCCAATTGGTAGAGTCGGCTGCCCTGCCAGAGTATATAGCCCAGGGCCAGATGGCTCGAAAAGGCCGGAAATTCGCGTTTGCGTGTGCGCCGTTGATAACCTTCGTCGGTTTCAAAATAGCGGCTTAAGATCTCCGATTTGGCTTCAAAACAGTCAACCCCATCCTGGATCTGTTTTAAGAATGCCACCGCAAGGGAGACATAATCCTGGGGCTGATGTTGAGCCACTGTCTTGAGCAATCGGACACTTCTGCGCCGAAAATAATTGCGGGTGGCGGGGGTCAAGGGGTGCTGGCCATCGCGACCATAATAACCAAAATTGCCTGAGATCGCTGGATTCGACTCTAAACGGTGATAGAGCAGGGCCAGCCATTCATGATCTGAACGAAACTCTGCAAGTTTTAAACATTTACGCATCAAGGGAAAAGTGTCTTTGCTCAAGGGCAAATGGGTGAAAAGGTCCAAAAAAGCCTTGCGCAATTGGGGCTGGGATTGGGTTTGGCGCGAAAGTCTTAAAACTTGCTCTTCAAAAGCCAAACGCTCAGACGCGCGGTTTTTCATCAGGGCTTCGCGCTTCTGAGCACGATAGGCATAAAAAAGCTTTTCGACCGTGGCTTTGAGAATGCCCTGGTATTGGCTCAGCCCTTGTGGGGGGAGCATTTTCTCGGGAAATTGCCAGGCCTGTGTTTGAATGAAATTTGGGTCGATCTTCATGGGTTTTTGTTCCATGGCAGATCTTACCGACTCATGACACTGATAGCGCTCTAAAATCTGCCAGGCAGCTTGCCTTTGAGCATCTGAAATGGGTTTGGTTTCTGCCTGATCATACTTGGTATAGCTCTCCAGACGCTTGATGAGGTCATGGGCGTCAATCATCGGATAATCAACGGGTATCAACCGCTGGCGGTTGATTAAATTGCCCAATTTGCGTTTGATTTCATTGTCATAGAGCCATTCCAAACGGCCCTTTCGGAGGCAGTCTTGATAATAGCCATATTCCGTAATTTCTGAAAGAGGTACCTTATCAATAATCTGCGCATAGAGTGCCTTGTCTTGATCACAATAGGGCAAAGCTTTAACTTTGAGCATGTGTAACCAGTCCCTGGCCAGATCATTCAGGGCTTGGCGCAGATCAGCAAAACGAGCGAAATCACTTTCAAGTGTTTCACGCAGGGTTTCTGGCAAAGCTTGTAAAAACTCTGGCCATTCTGGTTCTATGGAAGCAGCCTGAAGCTCTGGCAAAAGTATTTCGGCTATTCCGCGCCAATTCAACACATTTTGGGCTTTTTGCAATTCATTCTGATTAAGAGCTTGAGTTCGTAATGTCTCATAGCGACTATAGGCACTGAGCTTTTCCTGCAGGGTCCGACAAAGGTTCAATTCAGCAAGAATCGCTTCGGTTTGAGCCCCTGTAACAGAAACGTCGGACTCTGCCCGTAACCACTGTTCGCGCACCTCATCAACCAGATAAAACATTGAAGGCGGTAGGGATTTTTTGATACGCTCAAGCGCGTTCAAATGGCTGGCATTGCCAAATTTACCGAGGGCCCAGACCAGGCTGTAATTGAGGGGGATATGTTCAGAACCTATCAGCTCAGGCACCGATTCAATGCACTCAGGCAGATTGTATTGGATGGCCTGCCAGAGTGTTCGGCTGAGAGAATGCCCTTGTATATAACCCACCTTATTCTGGGTGGAGACCCTTGTAATCGGCGGAGAGGGCTGAGAGAAGAGCCGCAGACGTTCCAAGATAAATTCTGAATTGGGTCGTTTATCATTTTGGGCATTGGCTTTGGCAACAGGGGCATTCAACGCCTGTTCGAGTGGGTCAAAGCCACTTTCCAATTCATAACCCTTGTTCATTTTGCTGACAACCAGGCTTTTGTAAACCTTTGCAGCGGCTTCAAAGGGGACCGCTTTTTCGGTTTTGGTGCCCTCTTTTAAACTGCCACCCCGTTTGCCATAGCGAAAATTGACCAAATACTCTGTTTCGCTGAGCTGCAGCAATTCAGCTTCATAGACCTTGTCGGAACTGCCTTCTTGAAAATGCAAGCGGGTCTGTCGGATGCGTTTCATGCTTGCCCCCCTTGTGTGTCAGATACGGTGACAGATTGTGTCGTCTGGGTTTCATGGGCTTGCCAAGCCGCTTCGACTTCAGCCAAAATACTGCGATCCAAAATGGTTTCAGCTATGCATGGGGGAGGGGGCACAGGGGCCACTCGCTGTCCAGGCAGGGGCAATTCCGCAAATGCTGAATTTTGGCGGAAGGCCGTTTTTCTGGCTTTCGCTTGTAATTCAGAGGAAGAGAGAGAGGGTTTAACCTGTGTTTGAGAGACAAAGAAATAACCCGTATCTGGGTATTTTTGACGAATTACTTGCAACTGTGCACATAGTTTCTCGCCTTTTTCGGGCTGAACCATGCGGATATACTGAGCGAATCCCTGTATGCGCTCCCAAAAACCAGGTTCTTCGGAGGTATGACCGGCCCAGGTTTTACCGTGTAAGCCGTCTTTCTCGAGTTGATACAAAAGTGCCCGAAAGC
>JBFWRL010000171.1:0-11412 GCA_050248915.1 Candidatus Sericytochromatia bacterium | reverse complement strand
TGGCTTTCGTTATGTGACTTCAACGGATAGCCCGACCTGCGCATATCAGTATGGGGCCACCCCCAGAGCGTTTATGTCGTCTCCAAGTTTGAAATTGGACCCCCTTGCAGAGACCATCACCTTGAGTACGGGTGCCTCCACGTCCGGGCCCGTAGAGGGCAGTGATTGGATTGTTATTCCCAATTCAGACCCTGTGCAGTATTATTGTGCCAATATTGGCACAACAGGGCAGCTGTCTACTTCGATGCGGATTGTGATGCAGGTGCCTTTTCTTGAAGATGGCCCACAGCCTACACCCACAGCAACACCGACCCCTTTTTCGACGCCGACACCGCAGGGCACACCCACACCCAGCCCCATTCCCACTCTTTTGCCGCCAGATAAAGACCTCAATTGCCCGCCGCAGATCAGCAACGAAGTAGATCGCCTGATGCGCGAATTGGAACGGATTCAGGCCTCTATACCGGGGGCTCCTCCTCTGGCGGGCGGTACGCAGGAATTTTCTGTCAAAAATGCGTTGGTTTATAATATTGCTCAACGCTTATTTCAATTGAATGTGGGTTTGCCCTCGGCCCAACAAGCCACCCAACTTGCCATTGGTGCTGCTACCGGAGCAGTGGCGGTCGCTTTGGCCAATAAAACGGCTTTAATCAATGAAAAAGCCGAAATTGATCGCCAATTTGCAGAAGCCGTCAGAAACAAGAATCAGTCAGAAAAAGAAAGATTGCGCAATGAATCCAATGCCTTAAACCGCTTGATACAAACAGCCTCTGATCTGGTGCGCAAAGCCGAGCAAGCCAAGGCCCAGTTGCTGCAAACAAGCCAAAAACTGGCTGAATTGGCTGTGGACCTCTCTGGTCTCAACAGTAAAACGGATACGGATTGTAAAGAACCGACCCCCAGTCCGAGTCCGACACTGGTTTTCCCACCCACCCCCTCTTCAACGCCAACAGCGAGACCCACCCCACCCGGTTGTTTTCGCGATTGCTCTCCCGATTCCGATTTTCCAGACAGCATTGATGTGATTGATAAAACAGGGAATATTGCGATATCTTACTCCAATGAGCAGTGCAAAGAATTTGAACACAGTGTGGCGGGTCAGCAAAACCCCATGCGGGTGTTTCAAGACCAGGGCCAAATCGGTGACTTGGATGCTGATTGTGAAAGAACAGGTACAAAATTGCCGCATATCAGAACCAATCTTGATTGGATGCTAGATGGTTATAATCCTTGTGATAATAGCAATACGGGAAAATTAACTGAATTACATCATTTTGAGCAAAATCCCAATGGACCCATAGCAGAAATGTCAAAAGACATTCATACACGTGTGAGCCATCCAGAAAGACCAAGTAGAATAGACAGAGATACATTTAACGATTTAAGAAAGGCCTATTGGCAAACCAGGGGATACCAACTTAAATATGGTAATGATTCTACAATATGCAGAGAGCCATAGGGTAAACCATGAGTATTGAAGGCCTTTTAAAAGCGTTTGAACTGGAACGAAAAATCTTGGGTATTGGAGAGAAAAAATGTCCGGTTGAAGCTATTGTAGAGGCAGAAACATTGTTAGGAGTCACTTTTCCACCCACATACAGGTATTTTCTAGAGTATATCACTCTGAATACATTGACTCCCATTAATGGAGTTATTCTATTAGATAATGGAGAATTAGATGCTAGGTATTCAGGCATCATATTTAATACACTTATTTATCGGACAGATTCCAATTTCCCATTGCCCCAGGATAGTATTTTGGTAGATCATGAAGCCCCCGAATTTATGCATATTCTGGACACAACCCAAGTGGATCAGAACGGTGACTGCAAAGTGATTTGCTGGTTAGGTGATATCTATTTTGACAGCGATTATCCCGATTTAGATGGGTTGTATCTACAATTGGTGAACGGGGCCATTTACTCTTCAATGATGGAGAAATCAAGAAGCGCCTTGCTCTTAAAACAAGAGGTGAATGATTATATCGGTTTTTACAAAAGCTTGGGGTACACAGGCGATGAAAGCCGGTTTTTGAAAAAACATTGGGAAACATTGTTGCAATCAGCTCAATGAAAATGCTAACTGGTTCAATCTTTCAAACGGGTGGCACACCCCAGGTGAATTTAGCAGGGCTAAGTTTATGACACAAAACCAAGTCAAAGTCTATTGGCCTTGTTATTGCGGGGATCGCAATTTGGCCACCCTGAGCCTGATTGAAAAAGGACGTGCTTGGGAAGATATTTGGCCAGACAAACGCTTCGTTGGGAAACTTATGTCTGATGACCCCCAAACACCTGACACATATTTGCTGAATAGACCTGCTGCAATGAGTTAAATCCTGTAAAATAGGGCTTATGAAGTTAAGTATAAGCGATTTCAAGACAGACCACCAGTGGCGAGCCTCTTTGGGGCTTGATGAGAAAAAATTTACCGAATTAATGCCTCTTTTCGAGAAAAAGTACCAGGAGATTTTTCACGAAAACATCGAAGAAAAACGAGCACGTAGCCCGATGACCAGCACGGTTCAAAACAGCGAGGAATTACTGCTATTGACCCTGTTTAGCCTCAAATCCGGCCTCACTTACGACGTGCTGGGGGTGGTTTTGGGCATGGATGGAACGACGGCAAAGCGAAACCAAGAAGTGGGTATTCGAGTGCTGAAAGAAGTTTTTCGTGAAACGGGCCATGCACCCATCAGAGAATTTAAGACAGTCAAAGCGTTTCAAGAGCATTTTAAGGATACAGAAACGCTGCTCATCGACGGGACCGAACAGGCGATTGAGCGTCCGCAGGATAAAGTTGCTCAAATGCAGCACTACAGCGGTAAAAAAAAGCTCACACCATTAAAACAACGGTCATCTCGGATACGAAAAAGAGGATCCACTTCGTGAGCAATTGTTGGGTTGGGAGCACGCATGATTTCAGGATGCTGAAAGAAGACTTTCCGACTCATAAACATTGGTTCAAGAACCATAATGTGTTGCTAGATCTGGGTTATGTGGGCTTCTCAAAAGATTATCCCTGTAAAAATTTGAGCATTCCTCAGAAAAAGCCTCGAAACGGAGGTCTGAGTGAACCAGAAAAGGCAAAAAATCGACAGAAAGCGAGAGAAAGAGTTACAGTTGAGCACAGTTTGTGCGGGTTGAAACGATATCGAATACTTGTTAACAGAATGCGAATGAAAGATATTGACCTATACAATGATATTATCGAGGTATGTGCTGGATTATGGAACTTCTATCTCGAACGCTAACCCATTGCAGCAGGTCTAAAGAACTATTGGTGTAAGTATTTGCTCTGGGAGATGTTAAATGGAATTGATTCAAAATTTTGCCCGCAGGCATGCTGACTTTTTTTTCAATGTCTGGTACGTCCATGGTTCTTTAACGATGGATACATTGTATAAGTATCATACCTGGATGAGTCCTTTAGCATGCAAAACAGATCAGCATTACTGGACGGCTGAGGGTTTTTTAAAACTCTGACCTTTACCCATAAAGAGCAGGGAACTCTAAAAATTGCCCTTCGACTTCACTCAGGAACCCAAGTAGAACAGGTCTTTTGATAGATGGATGTCCTTTCAGGATTCGGTTTTGTTCACGGCATTCCCTGAGCGTTTCTACCGTGTGGGTCAATCCCCTGAAAAGAGAGGGCATTAGGAACCCCGCCGTGCCAGGAGGGCAAAAGGCGGGGTGACTGAAAGTGAGCGCGCACAGGACGTGCGCAGCGAACGGCCCGAACGTCAGGGGCTTGCACCCACTGGAACCGCCCACCCCCCACAAACCTAATCCCCATCAAGCAAATAAAGCGCCTTCACCACCGGTTTGCCGTTGAGGTAAACATACGAAACCCCTTTTAAATAGAGCTGATTGTGCAGCAGGCCAGCAATCGCGTATTGGCACATGCCTTTCTGGCAGTGTTTCAGGGCTTCACTTTTGCGCCCCGGCAAGCTGTCGATTTCTTTTTTTTGCAGCCATGTTTCCAATTCGGCAAAATTTTTAAACTGAAGACGCTCTATCGGGCGTCCCCCCAAAGAGTGTTCATAGACCACTTCAATTGCATTTAAAGCAGAGGAAGCAACATCCAGTTTGGCAAGATTTTTGCTGGCATAGTGCTCACTGAGTTGCTGCGCCAATTTTTCCGCCTGCAATTTCTGAGGCTGTGTTTCGGCCTGAACAGGGTGGGCAAACCCAAGACAGAGCAACACGGCCATTGCCAGCGAGGGTCTCATTTTGAGCTGATGCATGATTTTTCCTTGTGATTTAAAGTGTGTTTTAACATTCCCCAATTTTGTTTTGGGCCACTCCAAATTATACCAAGCCACCCCCCTTAACCCCCAAAGCCAACCTGCGCTCTGTGTTAAAATAACCCAATTAGGAGCTAGAAAATTATGATCACGCACCCCGATTCCCCCCTTTCTGAAGCCCCCCCCGCCCGCGTCGAAGAAAACCACCCCTTTTATACGGCCCTGCTGCACGTCTCGGTCTGGCTGACCTGGCCTCTGATTGCCCTCAGTGTCTGGCTCTCTGCCACGGTACTTTCCCAAAGTGGCTACGCCTGGAGCCTGCCCCTGCTCTTTGCGGGCGGCGTCTTGGCCAGCGATTTTACCTCGGGCCTCTTTCACTGGTTTTTTGACAATTATGGCTCTCCCCAAACCCCGGTCTTTGGCCAGACGATTGAGTTGTTTCGCGTGCATCACGATCTGCCCGAAGACATCTGCAACAGCGGTTTGGTCTTTACCGTCGGGCACGTTTGCCTCTGGGTGGTGCCCATGATCAGCACGTTTATTGG
Organism: Candidatus Sericytochromatia bacterium; assembly: GCA_050248915.1. Classification (GTDB taxonomy): domain Bacteria; phylum Cyanobacteriota; class Sericytochromatia; order UBA7694; family UBA7694. The sequence goes on along the minus strand of JBFWRL010000171.1, from coordinate 6,621 downwards.
GGCCTGGTATCTGGCCGGACGTGGACCGCTGGTCAGTGCGCTTTTGCTCTTTGCCACCATGGCCAATTTGTTTTTGGTGCTCACCAACCTCTTCCACAAATGGGCCCACTTGCCCCAAAAACCGGCCTGGATGCTTGCTATGCAAGAGTACCGGCTGGTCTTGGAGACCCAGCACCACAATATCCACCACACCCCCCCTTTTGATACCTATTATTGTATTACCACCGGCTGGTTAAATCCCCTCTTAAGGGCAATCCGTTTCTTTCCGCGCATGGAAAAATTGCTGGCGCTGATGGGCGTGCAAAAGAACCAGGGGGCCTAAAACGGTCTGTGAATTCTGAGAAGGAAGTCCTCATCCTGCGTCCAGCCAATCAGGCTGATGCGTCAGGGATTGCTGCGGTCCATGTGGCCTCTTGGCTGAGCACCTACCGGGGGATTTTGGCCGATCAACTGCTCGATCAGCTCTCTGTCTCTGAACGCACTGAAAATTGGGCTCGCTGGCTGGAGCCGCCTCCCCCAGATTCAACCCAGGCCCCCAACTGGGTCTGGGTGGCCGAAAGCCCCAGCGGGCAAATTGTGGGATTTGTCTGTGGGGGGCCCGAACGCACAGGTTTGCCCGACTTTGCGGGCGAGATTTACGCCCTTTACCTGCTCGATGCTTGGCATGGCCAAGGCTGGGGCAAACGCCTCTTACACAAGGGTTTCGACCTGTTGCGGGCCCAGGGCCACGCCACGATCTTGGTTTGGGTCGCCTCTGGCAACCAGAAAGCGTCAGACTTTTATGCTTCACAGGGGGGGCAAATTTGCTTGCAGCGCAGTTTAGAGATGGCTGGGCAGACCGTCGACGAGACGGGGTACGGCTGGGTTTAAGATTTCCCCGACCCGCAGGACATGCTAAAATAGAAAGAGCCCAAAACAGGGCTGTTCCCGTCTCCGCAGCTAATTTTACGCCCAGCAGACCAAAGGAGGGTTCTTACCATGACCTTGATGGATGAAATGCTTGATGCTGACGATTTGAGTGATTACATGGTCAATGACCCGGTTAAAACAGCGATCAGTGCTGAAACCATCCGCCGTCTGTCTCCACGCAAGCCCATCACTTTGCCGCCGACAGCGACTCTGCAGGGGGCCATTGAGCTGATGCAGGCCAAACGAATTGGGGCTGTGGTGGTGGTCGATAACGACCGGCCCGTGGGTATTTTTACCGAAAGAGATGTTCTGTTTAAAGTGTTAAAAGCAGGGCCCGACTTCAACCACACTCTGCTCAAAGACTTTATGACCCCTGACCCTGTCAGCCTGTTTAGCGAAGATAAAATTGCCTTTGCACTCAACCGCATGACAGTGGGGGGATTTCGGCATATTCCAATTGTCGAGCACGATGGCACTCTCAGCGGTATTATTTCGGTCAAAGACATTGTTGAATACCTGGCCGGACTCTTTCCCGCAGAAGTGTATAATATCCGTCCAGAGCCGCTGCGCGGTGGATTTGGCTCTGCTGAGGGCGGCTAATATTTTTTTGCAAGGATCGCTCAGACGATGAAATCTCACGCAGCTTCCCCTTCTATTCAACACGTTTCTGCTGAACAGGCCGAAAATTGGCGAAAAAAAGCGATTGAATTGATTGGCCAGGCCCGTTACAAACAAGCGGTACAGGTGCTCAATCAGGCCCTTTCCAGTGGCATTTCCCTGGCTGAACAAATCCAGTTCTTGGGTTACCGGGCCTATGCCCATACCCTGTGGCGCAAACCCGAGGCCGCCATCGAAGACGCCACCCGCCTGCTCACGCTGATCCAGGCCGAGGTTTCGGATCTCTGTTTTGAAGACATTGATTGGGCCTACGAACGCGAACAAGACACAGGTTATTTGTCTTTTTTGGCCGCCATTTACAATCTGCGTGGTACCTTGCACCGGGTTCAAAAAAATCTGCCTTCAGCGGTCGAAGACCTCACTTTGGCTTTGTTCATGAGTGAAGACCCTTATTTACAGGGGCTTTCGCTCTTTCAGCGGGGCTTTTGTCTGCTGCAATTGGGAGAGTGTCAGGAGCAGGCGCTGACAGATTTGAGCGAGGCCTGGCAGTTTTGTCCTGCGCCCCTGGCTGAACTCTTGGGGGTGCCCTCGCCTGAAGTTTCAGAATTGCGCTTTGATTTACATGACAAAGGTTTGCAGATCCACTGGGAAGAATCTGCTTCCCGCGCTTTGTCGGGCACCCAGTTTGAATTGCGGCTCAAAGATTTGCAGGCTGAATTCTTGGCTTTTTCACGGATTTTTTCCGCATGAAAGGGGATCTGCCCAGACATGCAGCCGATATCCCCAGCTGAACTGAGCCTGTTCAAGCGGCAGTTTCATCAGCTCTCTGGTTATAATCTCGAAAATTACAAAAATGTGCAGATGGATCGCCGTTTGCAGGAATACATGCAAGTGGCGCACTGTGAGAATTTGCAGGCATTTTACGATTATCTGCGCGATCGGCCTGCCGAGGTGCGCCGCTTTCTCGATGAGCTGAGTATCAACGTCTCGGAGTTTTTTCGCAATCCCGAGCGCTTTCAGGAATTGCGCCAAAAAATTGTGCCAGAGTTGCTGGCCAAACGCCCCCGTTTGCGCATCTGGAGTGCGGGCTGTTCGGTCGGAGCGGAGGTCTATTCGCTGGTGATCTTGATGGAGCATTTGGGGATTGCCGAGCATTGCCATTTTGTCGCCAGTGATATTGACCGAGAGGCCCTTGAACAGGCCCGTTCAGGCGTGTTTTTGCCGGAATTATTGCAACATGTCAACAAAACCGATATCAGCACCTTTTTTGAACCCTGCAGTTTGCACAATCGACACGATGCCTATTGCTTTAAACCCCAATGGCGGCAAAAGGTGCATTTTATTCACCACGATTTATTGCAAGATGACTATCCCGGCAATTTTGATTTGATTGTCTGTCGCAATGTGATGATTTATTTTACCCGCGAAGTCAAACACCGGGTCTACCAACAGTTTTACCAGTCCCTGCGCGAGGGCGGCGTTTTATTTGTGGGGGGGGCCGAACAGTTGATTCAATCCCAAGACATTGGGTACAATCGATTATCTTCGTATTTTTACCAAAAACAAAAGCTGGGCAGAGTGTGAGAGAACTTTCGATCCGAAATATCCTCAATCGGGTAGATGAATTGCCGGAAGTGCCGCAAACGGCGCTGCGGGTGATTCAATTATTAAACGATCCCGATACCGATGTGGCGAGTTTGGCCGATGTGATCAGCTCGGATCAGGCCTTGACGGCCAAAGTGCTGCGCCTCTGTAATTCGGCCTATTATGGCCTGTCTCGCAAGGTCACCACCATTTCTGAAGCGGTGATGATCATTGGTTTTAGCTCGATCAAAAGCCTGGTCATGATGATTACCACCCAGAGCACCCTTAACAAGGGCTTACTGGGGTATAAACTCAACGCCGGTTATTTCTGGGAGCATTCCATTGGGGCCGCTGAGATCTCGCGCCATTTGGCTGTTCAGCTCAAACACCGCGAACCCGAAGAGTGTTTTATTGCCGGCTTGATTCACGATATTGGCAAAATGGTCCTCAACCAATACGCTCTGCCCGAAGTCTACAAAGCCACCAATTTGCATCAAAAAGAGCAGATTCCGGTCTACGAAGCAGAGCAACAGATTCTTTCCTTTGACCATGCCGCAATTGGCGGGGCGTTGGCGGAGCGCTGGAATTTTCCCCCCATGTTGGTGGAGTCGATTCGCCGCCACCACACCTTTGAACCGCTTTACGAAAACGGCCAGATTGATCTTTTGCCGACCCTGGTGGCCACCGCCAATTTATTGGTCAAAATGTTACACGAAGATCTCTCTGCCCGCCTGCATTTTGAGCAACACGCGGCTTTGATTGAAGAGGTCTTGGGCATTCGGGTTTTGGACTTGGATAAACTTCTGCCAATCTTGGCAAAAAAAGTCGATGAGACCCGTCAATTGGCCCTTCTCATGACCTAAGGGGCTCAGCGCGAAAACGAAAGCGTGTTATGATGATTACATTAAAACCGTTGGCATCATGGATCTTTCACAATACATTGGCATATTTGTTGACGAGGCCCGTTTGCATCTCCAGCAGTGCAGTGATTCGCTGCTGGCGTTGGAAAATGCGCCTGACGATGCTGCATACTTAAATGAACTCTTCCGTGCCATCCACACGATCAAAGGGATGGCGGCCACCTTGGTCGAGTTTGACTACTTTGACGAGATTACCCGTCTCAGCCACGAAATGGAAACCCTGCTCGATGGCCTGCGCAACCACACCTTCCAACTCGACAACCACTTGCTTGATCTGCTTTTTGCCTGTGTCGATGGCCTGGATCTCCTGATTGGCAATATTCAAGACCCTGAAAATGCCACTCCCCAAGACATCAGCTACCTCTTTCAACACCTGGAAGAATACAGCTCTCCCCAAGCCAAAGTCGCAGAGCCCGTACCCGTCGATCCTCTCTGGGAAAACGACTGGCAACATGCCTATACTGAGAGCGAAAGTGAAAAAATTTTACAAGCGGCCAAATATGGCAAAAACTGCTTTGAAATTCGCGTCAAACTCCTGCCCAATTGCCTGATGAAAGCCCTGCGGGCGCAAATGATTCTGGGCTATTTGGCTGAGAACAGTGAGATTATTAAAACCCTGCCCGAACGCCCGGATTTGCTCGAAGGCAATTTTGAAGACAGCTTTATTATCAGTTTGGTCACGGGCAGCGAAGGGGAAGACCTGGCCGAGGCCGTCGGCAGCGTGGCTGAGGTGGCTGCGGTTCGGACCCTCAATTTATTGGGGGAAACGGTCTATACTTCCCCAATTCCACAAAAAGTGGAAGTTGAAGAGGTCTTTACCTTGCCGGAGCTCAACGAGTTTGAACTCAATGTGCTCAAAGTGGCCAAGACTCAGGGCTATGGTGCGGTTTTGCTCGGTATACGGCTCTTTCCCAATGTGGTGCTCAAAGCGGCCCGTGCCACACTGGTGTTCCGCACCTTGGAAAAATTTGGCGATATTATTAAATCGGTTCCCCCTGTGATTGAGCTGGAAGAAGAGCGTTTTGGCAATTTCTTTGAGGTCATTTTGCTCACCCAGGCCAGCCCCGAAACCCTGCGAGAAGCCATTCTCTCGGTGGGAGAGGTCAAAGACTCCCTCGATGTCATGACCATGAGTGTGAATGACGAAATTGTTTCAGCGCTGAGCCCAGAAGGCCTGGCCACCCCAATGCCTTTGCAAGCGGCCAGTCCCCTCAGCGAATCGGCACTTGAGGTCCTGCCTGAATTAAGTGAATTGCCGCCCAAATTGCCCACGCCAACCCTGCGTTTTCCGGGTTCGCGGGCTTCACCGCTGGTGCGGGTCGATGCGGGCAAATTAGAGCAATTATTGCATTTGGTCGATGAGTTGGTGATGTGTCGGGCTGAGTTGATGTACGCGGCCAAAAACAATCACAGTATTGAACTGGAGCATCCTTTGCATTCTTTGGGAACCGTGGCCACGGCTTTGCACTCTCTGAGTATTCAATTGCAAATGGTCTCGGTGGAACAGGTCTTCAACCGCTTCCCCCGTATGATTCGCGATTTGTCCAAATCCCTGGGCAAAGAAATTGACCTGGTCATGGAGGGGCGTGAACTCGAAATGGATCGCACCCTGATTGATGAATTGGGCAATGCCCTGATGCACATGATCCGCAACGCTGCCGACCATGGCCTCGAACCCCCAGACGAGCGCCAGCGCAAAGGCAAACCCACCCGCGGGCTGATCGAACTCAATGCGGCCTATGAGCGCGAAGTCTTCCGTATTGATGTCCGTGATGATGGCCGGGGGATCGATACCTCCAAACTGCGCTACAAAGCGGTTGAAAGGGGCATTCTTTCCGAACAGTCGGCTTTGCAGATGAGTGAAGAACAGGCGCTGAGATTGGTTTTTGCACCCGGTCTCTCAACCCAAGATACAGCCACAGATATTTCGGGCCGGGGCGTGGGCATGGATGCGGTTCGCACCCAGATCGAAACCCTCGGCGGCGATATTCAGATTCAATCCACACGCGGTAAAGGCACCCTTTATACCATTTTGATTCCCTCGCAAATGACCATGCTCAATGCCCTGCTGATCAGTGTGGGGGGACAGTTTTATGCCCTTTCCTTGGAACATATCGAAAAAATTTCCGAACTCTTTGCCTCCGAGATTCTGCTCAAAAACAATGCGGAGTACTGCCTTTATGCCGGTGAACATATCCCGGTGATCTCACTCTCAGAACACGTCTATACCCGCGAAAGCACCCACAGCCCCTTGCCATTAAATGAACCTGGCCAGTGGTTGGTGATTGTCAAAAGCCACCAACAGCGTTTGGGATTGTTGATCGACGAGGTGATCGGCCAAGAAGAGCTTCTGCTCAAGCCGGTCAACCCCCAGAGCATGTTGCCCGGACGCGATTTGTTTTTGGGAGCCACCGTGCTCGACAACGGCCAAGTGGCTTTGTTGATTGACTTGCCGCTACTTTTGCAACGGGTTCAGATTCCGGTCTAAAGCGCCTGTTTGAGGGCGGCCAAATGCGTTCGCTCGGCCTCGCTGGTGGTAAAGACCCGATTGAGCTGTTCCAATTGTTCTAAATACGCTTTGGCATTTGCA
>JBFWRL010000170.1:0-11488 GCA_050248915.1 Candidatus Sericytochromatia bacterium | reverse complement strand
CTGGTTTTATGCCCAAACGGATCTGGCCCTGGACCCCTTTCCTTACTGTGGCGGGGTGACTACCCTGGAAGCGCTCTGGATGGGGGTTCCCGTCATCTCTCTGAAGAGCAAGGACCATGCCCACAGGGCGGTGGGTGCGAGTATTTTGTCTGTGTTGGACTTGCCTGAACTGATTGCCGACAGCCGTGAAGATTATTTGGCGAAAACAGTGGCTTTGGCTCAAAATTCTGAGCGATTGCAAGCTTACCGTTTGTTGCTGCGTCCCCGTTTGGCCTCTTCGCCGATCTGCGACGGCCCCCTTTTTGCCCGTGAAGTGGAAGCCCACTTGCACAGGCTCTGGCAAGAGCGAGTGGGCACATTTCCCAGCTAACACGTTTTTAAAGGTCTTTTAAAATAGCCTTGCTGGAATTGGGACCCGGTTTTTGCGTATGATAAAAACAGTAATTCAAAAGGAAATCAGGGCATGTTGGACACATTTGTGAACCCGAATCCTGTTGCTCTTTCCCGCCATGCCAAAACCCGTCTAATCCAAAGAGGCATCAAGATTACCGATGTTGAATATACCCTGCGGCATGGCAAACGGATTTATAAGCAGGGGCTGATCTTTTATGTCATGATCGACAAGGTGGCCTTGGGCCGGGGGGAGTCGGTCAAGAACTTGGTGGTATTGGCCACCCATGAGGGCTGTATTGTGACTGTTTATAAAGAGAAAAATGCCCTCAAAAAAATCAAGCGGGCCTCAAAATACGATCTGCGTTCACTGCAGGCCTCTTAAAGCCTTTTGCGCCGCCACAGGCCTTTCTGCTGTTGGCTCACGGCCAAAGAAGTGTATACTTGTATACAGTTTGGGGGGCTGGTTTTAAAATTCATTTAGCTTCAATCCCTCTTTATTACAAGAAATATGCTGAAATGTGTCTTTGCCACTTGACCCATTGCTGTACAAAGCTGTATACTCTGCTGCATGATGGTTTATTTATTTGGATTTTCTGGCTTATTGAACACAATTAGAGGAATGCACGCAAAATGCAGCAAGTCAAAACGCTCAAGATAGCAAGCTTGGCACTTTTACTTTTAATGGGGTGTGCCGCACAAGGCAAACCGCGTGAAATCGATCCCAATGCCTCTCTCTATGATCGCCTCGGTGGCATGGCCGCCATTCAAGCGGTGGTCGAAGATTTTTACGACAATGTGGCCCGCGATGAGCGCATCAATGGCTTTTTCATTGGCGCAGATGCCAACGAAGTCAATCGCCTGCTGGCCGAGCAAATCTGCCAAGCGGCAGGTGGGCCCTGCAAATACAGCGGCCGCGATATGATCAGCGTGCATACAGGCATGAATATTACCGAAGCCCAATTTAATGCTTTGGTTGAAGATCTGGTGCGCTCATTGAATAAATTTAATGTTCCCGCGCGGGAGCAAAACGAACTATTAAAATTATTGGGGAGTATGAAGGGCGATATTATCGACCGTTAGGAGAACATATGCTCAAAACCCTCTTGATTCACAATTTTGTCCTGGTAGAAAAACTCGAAATTAGCTTTGAGAAAGGCCTAACGGCCCTGACTGGTGAAACCGGCGCGGGCAAGTCATTGATCATCGATGCCCTGCAAGGGGTGCTCGGGGGCAAAACCTCACCTGATCAGATCCGCCAAGGGGCGGACTTTGCCTATATCGAAGCTGTTTTTTTTGCGCCTGTTGGCGTGGCCACTTTTCTACAGGCTCAGGGTTTTGACGAAGTCTCTGCTGAGAGCTTACTCACGATCAGCAAAACCCTGCATCGCTCAGGCAGCAAATCCCGCCTCAATGGCCAATTGGTCTCCCAGAACCTGATCCGTGAATTGGGAGAATTGCTGATGGACAGCGTTGGCCAGCACGAAAACCAGACTCTCTTTCGCGAAGACGACCATTTGGGCCTGATCGACTTGCTGGGCGGTGAGGCCCAATCTCAGCGCTTGGCGACGTTGTCTGAACGATGGCAGCGGCTCTGTTATTTGGAGCGTGAACGAGAGGGGCGTCTGCGCGCTGCCCGCGACTTTCAGCTCAAACAGGACTTTTTGAACTTTCAATTGCAAGAAATTGAAGAGGCGGAGCTATTGCCCGACGAAGAAGAGGCCTTACAGGCCGAACGCGAGCGCCTGCGTTTTGGGGAAAAGCTGATGCACACCGTCAGGTCTGCTCGCTTTGCCTTGACTGATCAAGAAGACCGCCCCGCCATTTATGAGCAGATCTGTGGCCTAACCCGTCAATTGGAGCAGATGTTGCGTTACGATCAGGCCTTGGCCCCAATGGTGCAGCTCTGTGAGACCCTCAGTATTCAGGTCGAAGAACTCAGCTCAGAATTGGGCGACTATGCCGAAGCCTTAGAGCTGAACCCCCAGCGCTTAGAAGAGGTCGAAGAACGTCTCGATCTGCTGCGTAAACTCAAACACAAATACAATGGTTCTGCTGTCGAGATTTTGGCCCATGCCGAAGCAATTCGCCAAGAATTGGCAGGCATGGCCAGCGCTGAGCTGGAATTGGCAGATCTCGAAGTCGAAATCGCAGCTCTGCAGGCCGAGACCCAGTCTCTGGCCGATGCGCTCAGTGCTGAGCGCACGCGCCTGGCGACCCAAATCAAACCCCTGCTCGAAACAGAGCTCAAAGAATTGGGCATGGAAAAAGCCCGCTTTGAAGCTGAGTTATTGCCCTCAGAACTGGGCGCGACGGGCCAGGAAAAGGCCCGTTTTTTGCTCAGCTCCAACCCCGGCGAGCCGCTGCGCCCGCTTTCGCGCATTGCCTCCGGGGGCGAAATCTCGCGTATTTTGCTCGCGCTCAAACTGATCCTCAATCAAAACGCCCCGGTGGCCACCCTGATCTTTGATGAGATCGATTCCGGGATCAGCGGCAAAACGGCCCTGGCGGTCTCGCAAAAATTGGCCCGACTGGCCCAGCACAGCCAAATTCTCTGCATTACCCATTTGCCGGTGATTGCGGCGGCGGCCCACCAGCAACTCTGGATCGAAAAACACTCTGATGCCGACAGCACCCGTGTGCAAATCGCCTCGCTGCCGACCTCAGATCGCATTGCCAAATTGGCCCAGATGGGCAATGGTCAGATCACCGACACCACCCTCGAAAGTGCGCGTGAAATGGTGGCCCATGCCCAGTGGTATTACCATGTAGTGGCGCGGGCTTCTTAGGGTTTAGGTTGTAGGGGTTAGGCCGGACGAGAAAGTGACTTTCAAGCTGTTCCCTAGAACCTAAAACCGAGCACTGAGAACCTAATCCTCCGCCCAGATCTGCTACAATGCCCATGCTATGAGTACCGCGCATCTTCCTTTAAAAGCCTATCCCAATGAGCTTAAGCCCCGCGAGCGCCTGCAAAAAGAAGGCCCTCGGAGCTTGGGTGACGTGGATCTATTGGCGCTTTTATTGAGCACCGGTACCCAGGGGCAAACGGCCCTGGACTTGGCCCAGCAATTGCTTTTGCAGGCCAATCCCCCCAATTTGCGGGGCCTCGCTGCGCTTGAATTGCCCCAGCTCTGTAAGCTCAACGGCTTGGGGTTGGCCAAAGCCGCCCGTTTAATGGCCGCCTTTGAAATGGGCAAACGGGTCAGCTTGAGTGAAATGCCCGATCGGCCCCAGCTCAATCGGCCCGAGGCGGTCGCAGCTTTGTTGCTGCCGCGCTTGCGTGATGCCCGCGAAGAGCATCTGGTGGCCCTCTGTCTCGATACCCGCCACCGTCTGATCGCCCAAAAAACGGTCACATCGGGGATTCTCAACGGCACTTTGGCCCACCCCCGTGAAATGTTTAAAACCGCGATTATGCACCATGCGCATGCCATGATAGTGGCTCACAATCATCCCAGCGGAGAAACATCGCCCAGTCCCGAAGATTTGCAGCTCACCCAACGCCTGATCGAAGCGGGTGAATTGCTGCAGATCGAACTGCTTGATCATATTATTCTGGGGCACAACGGCTTTACCAGCCTGCGTGAAACCCACAGCCGCCTCTGGAGGCAGCCATGTCTTTCTTAACCAATTTACTGAATCCCGTCTATTTAAATATCGCCATGGATTTGGGCACTGCCAATACCCTTGTCTATCTCAAAGGCAAGGGCATTGTGCTCAATGAGCCCTCGGTGGTGGCGATTGATCAACAGACCCGCAAACCCATGAGTGTGGGTGAAGAGGCCAAAGCGATGCTGGGGCGCACCCCCGAAAGCATTCAAGCCATTCGTCCGCTCAAAAAAGGCGTGATCGCCGATCTCGACGCCGCCCACATGATGATCTCGTATTTTCTCACCAAGGCCCAGCCGCGCCACCAATTGGTGATGCGCACCCGCATGGTGATTGGCGTGCCTTCGGGCATGACCCAGGTCGAAGAACGAATTGTGCTCGAAGCCGCCGAAAAAGCCACCACCGGTTTTAAACCCGATGTGATTCTGGCCAAAGAGCCTTTGGCTGCTGCGGTCGGTGCAGGTCTGCCCGTGCTCGACCCCACGGGCAGCATGATTGTCGATATTGGCGGAGGCACCACCGAAGTGGCGGTCATTTCCCTGGGCCGGATTGTGGTCAGTGAGTCGCTTGGCGTGGCCGGTGACGAAATGAACGACGCCATTGCCGTCTATATGCGCAAAGTTCACAGCCTGATGATTGGCGAGCGCACGGCCGAGCAGATCAAGATCCAGATTGGCTCTGCCTGGCGCGGCCCCGAAGAAAAGGCCATGGTGATCAAAGGCATCCACCTCAATACCGGCCTGCCCAGCGCCATTCAGATTACCTCCAGCGAGGTGCGTGAAGCGCTGCAAGAGCCGCTCAAAGCGATTTGGGAATGTGTGCGCCGCACCCTGGAAAAATCCCCACCCGAAATGGCTTCGGATATTATCGACCGGGGGATTGTCTTGGCCGGTGGCGGGGCCATGCTCGCAGGCCTCGATGAGATGTTGCGCCAAACCACCCAAGTACCCGTACACATTGCCGAGAACCCCCTGATGTGTGTGGCTTTGGGGGCCGGTAAAATTCTCGAAGAGACCTCCCGCTCCCGTCCCTCGAATTGGACGCGTCTGCTGGGCGTTAAATATTCATGATCAGCCGCCCCCGCCGCTCGCGCGCAAGTTGGCTTGTGGTTGGTGGCCTGAGTGTGGGGGTGGTGGCCTTGATTTTTTTGCGCAGTGCCTGGGCCCCGTTGATGCAGGATTTCAGTCGTCCGCTTTTGAACCAAATGCAATACCTGCTCTCGGGTTTGCCTGCCATGAAACAGGAATGGGAACTTTACCGCCAGCAGGCGCTCAAACAAAAAGCGATCTACGAAGAACTCTCTCAATTGCGCCGCCGCCTCAAAGCAATGGAAATTGTCGCAGATGAAAACCAACGTCTGCGTGATTTACTCAAGCTGGCCCCGCCCAAAGGGTATCAAAAAATTGGGGCCCAGGTGATTGCCCGCTCTCCCAGCCAGTGGTTCAGCCGCTTGCAAATTGACAAGGGCTTTGAAGATGGACTTTCGCTCAACCGCGTGGTGATGAACCGCCACGGGGTTGTGGGCAAAGTGGTGGAGTTGTCTGCCAATACATCCATGGTGCAATTATTGACTGATCCCGAAAGTTCGGTTTCGTGTATGACCGAGCGCATGCGCAAACCGGCGATCCTGAGCGGGGGCGGTCCCGGTGAGGCCTCTCAGCTCAAATACCTCGAAAACTATACCCGTGTGACGGTGGGTGAAAAAATCCTGACCTCCGGTCTTGGGGGAACTTTTCCACCCGATCTGCTCTTGGGAACGGTTCAAGCGGTGAACCAACAGCCTGGTCACCCAGTGCCCGAGGTCAAGATCAAGCTGGCCGCTTTTGCAGAAATGCTGCGCGAAGTGGTTGTGTTGGTGCCTGAGTCGGCCTCTGAACCAGATTCTGGGCCGGTTTCTGAACAATGATCGGCCTGTATCTGCTCTTTCCCGGATTTTTTCTGGGCCTTTTGAGTCTCTTACAATTGCAGGTGGGTGAACTTTTGCCTTTCCTCAATGCGCCTCCCCAATTTCTTTTGATGGGAGGGCTTTTGCTCTGCCTGATTTTGCCACGGGGAGCCAGTTTGTGGATGGTGCTCTGTTTTGCCGCTCTGCTGGATCTCTGGGCCAATAGTGGTGTCTTTCAATTGAGTATTGCTTTGTTGAGCCTCGCCCCAGTTTGGGGCTATGCCCGCCGATCTGAAAAAAGCTTAAGTTGGCCCCAGGCCTGTTTGGCTGCGCTTTGGGTCACGCTCTCAGCGGAGTTGGGAGGGGCACTTTGGTATGCCTTTAAGGGCGCTTGGGTCTGGGAGCATTTGCTGCATATTTTACCGCCTTTGTTGTTTTACCACCTGCTTATGTTGATCTTTTTGTATCCTGCTGCCAAGCTGATCTTAAAGCCGATCAGTGAGGCCAAACTTTAACCCTGGAGGAATCACATTTTGCCTGATTCAGTTCAAATCTTTGAAAATGTGCACTGGGACTCCGCCACTTCAGTGCTTGATCCCTTTGTGATTTTGGGCAAACCACCCCGAGGGGCTGTTGCCGGTGAAAAAGCCCTGTATCTGGGGACCCATGCCACAATCCGCAGTTTTTCGACCCTGTATGCAGGCTCCACGATTGGCAGCCATTTACAGACCGGGCATGGGGTGATGATTCGCGAGGACAATATTTTGGGGGATGGGGTCAGTGTGGGTACCCATGCTGTGCTGGAATACGGCAATCGCATTGGCCATCGGGTGCGGATTCACAGCCACTGTTTTTTGGAGCGGGTGATTCTCGAAGATGAAGTCTTTTTGGGCCCCCACGTGGTGTTTACCGATGACCCCCATCCGATTTGCCCCCGCTACCAGGACTGTAAACCCCCGACCCTGATTGGTTTTCGCACCCGGATTGGGGCCAATACGACGCTGGTTCCTGGCCTAAAAATTGGTAAAAATTGCCTGATAGGGGCGGGCTCTGTGGTCACCTCAGATTTGCCCGACAATTGTGTGGCTGTTGGCAATCCTGCCAGGGTGATCAAAAACATTGAGGCTTTGCACTGTGAGCCAGGCTTTTATACCCGGCCTTATATCTGGCTGGAATCCGAGTCAGACTGAGCGGGATTCTGTGTTATCCTGTTTCTTGAAAACGGTAAGGAGAGAGCAATGGATTTTAAGCAACTCATGACCATGCGCGAAGAAATTGGCTCTCTTTCTTCAAAGCGCCACAAAGAGTCAGATGTCAGTTATTTGCGTGGGATGTCTTTGATGGAAAAGGCCTATGCTGGGCAATTTAAGCAGAAATCGTTTTTGCTTGATGCTTCAGAGGCCTTTATGGATGCGATTCAACACAATCGCCGCAACCCAGACCCCTATGTCGGTGTCGCCTATATCTTTCTGCTCTTGGGCAAAACCCCCAAGGCGATTCGCTATCTCAACGAGGCCCGGCGTGTCGCCCCCAGCCATGAAAAAGCCCAGTTGCTGTTGGCGTCGATTCTGGAGCAGCAAGAGAATGAAAAAGAAGATGCGCAAATGCTTGGGGACATGTCTCCACCGGGTCAGCCAGAAAAGGCTTTTTCCAGCGACCTGCCCGTGCTGGGCCGTGATCAGGACTACGATAAACTCTACGATGAGTTGGAAGCGCTGTTGATGGAACAGTCCAAAGCGCTGATGAATGAATCGAACGTGGCCACCCAACCCAGTTTTGACAATTTTGAATTGTTGCCCGTGCGCGAGCGCAGCCAAGAACTCAATCGGATCTACGACCATATCGACACCCAGCTCAAAATTCTCGATGAAGAGATCGACACCTCAGAGTTGCGCGTTCGTCTGCGGCCTTTGGATGTCATGAAACGGCGTCTGGAGTTGATCTTAAATACCTCCGCTGATTATCAGGACATTCGCAACCGCTGCCAGCAGGCCCAGGCCAAAAGCCAGCAACTCTATCGCCGGATTTTGGCGATCAATTCCAAAGCAGAGCAGACCCAGGTCGAAGCCGCGATCGAGCCCCTGCTCGATGAATGCGACCGGATTGCCGATGCCCTGGATGGGATCTCCAACCGGGGCTTTGATATCTCTCCCGTTGAAGATTTTTATCAGCAATTGATTGGGGCTGTGGAAACCTGTCAAGATCTGCTCGATGAGCGGGGAGAGGGGCTGGTTTAATGCTTTCAGAGATTCAAGGATTACGCAAAGAATACCGCCAGGCCAGCCTCAACGAAGGCGATCTGCTGGCAGATCCCTTTTTGCAATTTAAACATTGGTTTGAGCAGGCCCTTTCGGCCCAATTGCCCGAACCCAATGCCATGATTTTGAGCACGGTTTCTGCCAGCGGGGCCCCCAGCAGCCGCACGGTCTTGCTCAAAGAATTGGACCCTCAGGGATTTGTTTTTTTTAGCAATTATGCCAGCCGCAAAGGCCGCGAAGTCGATGCCAATCCACAGGTTTGCCTCTTGTTTTATTGGCCCGAACTCGAAAGACAGATTCGCATTGAGGGCCCGATCGAAAAAATTGCAGAGGCAGATTCGGACGCCTATTTCGCCTCTCGTCCCCGTGGCAGCCAGTTGGGGGCTTGGGCTTCGATGCAGAGCGCGCGTTTAAACAGCCGCGAAGAGCTGGAACAGGTTTTACAGCGTTTGGAACAGGACTATGTGGGAAAAGACATTCCCCGCCCCCCCCATTGGGGAGGCTACCGGGTTGTGCCTGAGGCTGTTGAATTTTGGCAGGGGCGTCCCAGCCGTTTGCACGACCGTTTGCTTTACCGCCAACAGGGCCAAACCTGGTCGATCAGCCGGCTTTCGCCCTGATTTTAAAAGCGAATCACCTTGCCGCGGGCATCGAGATAGGTCTCTTTGTAGTGTTTACTTAAATTTAAGCTGAGGTCGAAGGGGGCCAAGGGGCTTTCTTCCACGCCAATTCCCTGCAGGCGAGATTCTGCGACTTCGAGACGAAAGCCAAAACTCTCCAATGTAAATTCCCGTTTGGGGTAATGCACTTTTTTGTCATTGAACCAGGGCAGCAGAATGCGGTTGGCGGGCAGCTCAAAACTGAGCTGACAGAGGGTCTGACAACTCAGGGTCAATTCTGTCTGGACCTGTGTATTGGGGGTGACGTAAGTGGCCGGAATTTTAAAACCGCCAGAAACAGCACCTGTTTTGGCTTTGGACCATTCGGCCATCAGGCGTTGGCTCTGGGGATCGCCGCCATGTAAATAGGGGATTTCAAATTTGACCCGCTCAGCGGCGAGCAGGGGATCTTTAAAGGGTTTGTGGGTGACCTGCCGAATTTTGGCTGCGGTTTGTACCTTGCGATCATGTTTGTCGACCCAGTGAATGGCGAGTCCAAAACCAAGCACCAACATGCCTGCCATGCCAATTCCAAAGGCGGCCATGATGATCTTGTACAAACCTGAAAGCGGTTCAGGTTCTTCTACCTCTTCGAAAACGTCCATATTCAACCCTCCGTGATTCATACCTGTTTTGATTTTAGGCCTTGGGCTATCCCTTTTGCTATAACTTAAGTGCAGAGTGGAGGGTATTTTTTGCTGTATTTTGGGATATTTTTAAATATTAATCTATTTTAAAGAATTTAATTGTGACCCAATGCACGCTTTAAAATGCTTAATATTTAGCTGTTGTGCCAACAGCAACGGTAATCCAGAGAGAATTGTCGCCATAGTCCGAACTGCTGGCCTGAAAAACCCCAATTCCGGTTGTTTTAAACTTTTTTTTCACAATTAGGGCTTTGTGTTTGGCCAGTTTTTCCAGGCCATTTTCAAGCGAGTCTGCCAAAACCAATAGGGTGTTGACCTCCCCTGTTTGGGCTTTGAGCCGTTGCAAACGCTCATTAAAACTCAGCCCCCCAACCTGGTAACTCAGGCGGTTTTCACGGGCCATGGCTTGGCTGTGTTGCAGGGCCGCATCATGGATGCGTTCATCTCTTTGCAGGGCAGGCAGGCGGTAGAGGGCCCGTTGATGATTGAGCCAGCGCAACACATTTTGACTGACAGCTTGGCTGTCCACGGGGAGATTTTTTCGCCGAAAGAGCTGGGTGATATAATAATGGCTGCCATTAAAATAGACCCCCACCCCCAGATGCGTAAACCGGGGATCCAGGATATTGGCCCGGTGGCCAGGGCTGTTCATCAGACGGCGGTGAGCGCCATCGACGGAGATATCAAAGGCGATATTTTCACCCACTTGGCCCTTGCCCCCGGCTCTGTGGAAGCGTTCATTGGGATCCTCTCCCCGAGGGGAAATATGGGCAAAATACTTGTTTTTCCCCATGTCTTCGCTGTGTTGCCAGGCGACCTGTTCGAGCAATTGCTCTTCCTGCAAAGGAGCCAAGCGGTGCCGTTGCCGCTCTTGATTGATCAGCCAAAAAAGCCGTTGGGCCGCTTCCAGGGTGCTCGCAAATTGTTCTTGAGAGGGGCTCGGGGAGGGTTCTGAGCTGGGATAGGCCTGCCCCACATAGACAGGCAAAATGGCGGCCACACGGGGTCCCTGTTGTGGGTCGTCGACCAATAACTCCAGGGTATAGCGGCCTTTGCCTTGGTTGAAGGGAATTTCAAACAAAAAACCCCGGCGATTGCCCAGCAAATTGGGATAGGTTTTGACTTGGCCATTGGGCAGGGTGACAGGCATGCGGGCACGCTGGTAGGGAGCGTAGATCTCACCCCGCAGGCGCAGGACTTCGCCGGCTGAGGCGGTGCGGGGAACCGGTTTGATATCTGCCAGGTATTCTAAATAAACCAGGGTCAGCCAGATGCCTTTTTCGGGATGGGACTGATCGTCCATATGAACGCCTACCCCGGCATGGGTAACAGAAGCTTCGAGCAATTGGGGATTTTTTTGAAGCTGGGTAATCACTTCGGGAATTGAATAATCCAAGACAATCAACGAGTTGACGATGCGCCCACTGACGCGGTGGTAACTGAGTTGGTATTCAAGTGAACCCCGCGAGGGTGAGCGCAGATCAAAGAAATTTCTTTCGGCCATTTCTTCGCTGTGTAAGCGGGCCACATCACTGGCGGAGCGATCGAGCTTGAGGGGGCTGAGCTTCATACGCTGGCGGTATTGATTGAGCAGGTTTAAGACCTGAAATTCAGCCGTGCGCGAAGAGACCTGGGCCTGAACGGGCAAGACCGTGGCCAGGGAAACAATTAGCGAAATGAGGAAAATCAGGCGCATGGCACTCCAGCAAAAACAAAGGGGAACTGACCTTGAGGACGTAAATGAATCTTCAGATGTTCCGCTTTCTGGCACAAAAAATCAAGATAAAAATATAATCACCCGATTCATATTGACGTGGGACCGCTGAGGGATAATAATAGGCCTTAACCTGCTTGCAGGATTCAGGGAATAAAGCTGTTTTATCACCATTTTATCTCTGTTTTGTGACCTTTTAACCACTATTCTAATAGACAAAGGATGACTGAATGCCCCCCCAGAAAAACACCTCGCTTTTGATTTCTCAACGTCTCCAAGATTTACAAAAACGACTCCGCCTGATTCCCGCCCACTATTTTGGCAAT
>JBFWRL010000169.1:0-11574 GCA_050248915.1 Candidatus Sericytochromatia bacterium | reverse complement strand
ATGTGATGCTGGTGCAAAAAGTCCTGCACATCTTGATCGACACGGTCAGCGGTCAAACGCAAGACCATTTCCCGCAGGGCATTGAGATTGCCTTTGCGAAAGAAGTGGGATTTGGCACGCTCAGCACGTTCTCCCAGATAGACCTTGCCTTCCGCCAGCCGTTCCAGCAATTCATCGGGGGTCAGGTCGACCAGAATGACCGCATCAGCGCGGTCCAAGACCGTGTCGGGAATGCGTTCATGCACGGAAACACCCGTAATTTGTTGCACGTTATCGGCCCGGCTCTCAATATGCTGGACATTGAGGGTGGTATAGACATCGATGCCCCTTTCGAGCAACTCCAACACATCTTGATACCGTTTGGGATGGCGAGACTCAGGTACATTGCTGTGGGCCAGTTCATCCACCAAAACCAGGGCCGGTTGGCGCGCCAAAATGGCATCGAGGTCCATTTCTTCCAGGGCTGTGCCCCGGTAGTTGAGACTTCGGCGCGGAATCACAGGCAGGCCGTCTAACAGGGCTTCGGTTTCGGCCCGGCCATGGGTTTCCAGATAACCCACGACCAGATCTACCCCCTCTTCGTGCCAAAGACGCTGGGCGGCTTGCAACATGGCATACGTCTTGCCCACACCCGCTGCCATGCCCAGGAAAATTTTGAGTTTGCCCTGACCATCTCGGGTCTGCTCCCGCATGACCGCACGCAGCAAGGCATCGGGGTCGAGACGTCCTGTGCGGCTACCGGGGCCATTCTCTGGCATTAGCGCAGGCTCCCCCTGACCTTGTGATTCCAGGGTTCCAACTGTTCTGGGGCATAGCTGTGAAAATACACAGGTGAGCCATCTTTGCGCGATAGATGCACGCGCAATTGGGGCAATTTGCTGGCCACTTCCCCGTACAAAAACTCCAATTTACGCACCTTCATGGCTTTGTCTTTGGGGGTTTCGAGATCGTTGACCCGGACCTTGTCGCCGACCTGGGGACAGGCTTTGAGCAAAAGGGCTTTATACGCATCCAGCAGCAACTGCTCCTGTTCCCGCAGGATCTCAATTTTCTTTGCCAATTCAGCCAACGAATTCTCAGGACTGGGGTTCATGGCTGTGCCCCCCGCTTGAGGGGAAATTGGCTATCGAGGGCCAGATTCAAGGCCAAAACATTGACACGAGAAGCCCCCAACAGCCCCAACTGAGGCCCTTCTGTGGCCGCTTGAATCAAAGGCGCCAAAGCTTGAACCTGCAGCCCACGGGCCTCGGCCACGCGTTTGACTTGAAACTGAACCGCTGCAGGACTTAAATCGGGATCAAGTCCCGATCCCGAGGCCATTAACAGTTCAGGGGGAACCAGGGTATCGCTCGGCAAAGCATGGGCTTTGAGCAAAGCCGCTTTGCGCGCGTTGATGGTGTCCAAAAGGTCTTTGCTGGTGGGGCCTTTGTTGCTGGCCCCCGAAGCCACAGTGGCATAATCACCGGCTGAAGGCCGGGGCCAGAAATAACCCGTCTGTTGAAAGGACTGTGCCAACCAACGGGAGCCCACGACCTGCTCTCCCCGCTTGATCAGGCTGCCTTGGACCGCCTCCGCATTGGCGAGTTGGCCCAATCCCGTCACCAGCAGGGGATACGCCACGCCAGTTAAGAGTGTCAAAGCGAAAAGGCTGCGTAAAGCAATTTTAAATTCGTGCATCTTATTTCTCCCAGTTTAATTCATTTCAGACCAGATGGAATACGGCCAAAAGCAGGTCGATCAATTTGATCCCCACAAAGGGAGCCAAAATCCCCCCCAAACCATAGACCAAGAGGTTTTTACGCAAGACCACCACGGCACCCTGGGGCTGGTATTTGACCCCTTTTAAAGCCAGCGGAATCAGAAAGACAATGATCAAGGCATTAAAGATCACGGCACTTAAAATTGCGCTCTGAGGGTTGGCAAGTCCCATCACATTGAGGGCAGCCAAAGGCCCCTGTTGGCCAGAGGTGGCATAAAGACCCGCAAACAGAGCGGGCAAGATCGCAAAATATTTGGCCACATCATTGGCGATGCTGAATGTGGTTAAGGCCCCCCGCGTCATTAATAATTGTTTGCCAATTTCGACAACTTCAATTAACTTGGTTGGATTGCTGTCGAGATCGACCATATTCCCGGCCTCGCGGGCGGCCTGGGTGCCACTGGCCATGGCCACCCCCACATCGGCCTGGGCCAAAGCCGGTGCGTCGTTGGTGCCATCACCCACCATCGCCACCAAATGTCCGGCTGCCTGTTCGGCACGAATCCGCGCCAATTTGGCTTCGGGGGTGGCTTCGGCCAAATAATCATCGACCCCCGCCTCAGCCGCAATGGCCGCAGCGGTCAGGGGATTGTCGCCGGTGATCATAATCGTGCGAATCCCCATGCGGCGCAATTGCTCAAAGCGTTCACGAATCCCCGTTTTGACCACGTCTTTGAGTTCGATTAAACCCAGAATCGTCAGCTGATCGCAGACCACCAAGGGGGTACTGCCTTTGCGGGCAATGCCATCCACCAGGTTCTGTAAATCTGAGGGGATCTTTCCACCCAAGCCTTGCACATAGCGCATCACGGCATCTGCGGCCCCTTTGCGAATCTCGCCCAAACCGCTCATGCGGGTCTGGGCCGTAAAGGGCACAAAATCCAACTCTGCGGGTTTGTCTAAGCTCAAGCCATAGCGCTGATTGGCCAAAAGCACAATCGATCGGCCTTCGGGTGTTTCGTCGGCCAGCGAGGCCAAAAGCGCAGCCTCGACCAGACGTTCAGCCCGGATCCCCGTAACGGGGTAAAAAGCCGAAGCCATGCGGTTGCCATAGGTAATGGTGCCGGTTTTATCCAGCAGCAGCACATCGACATCACCGGCCACTTCGACAGCTTTGCCGCTGGTGGCCAAGACATTGCGTTGCAGGAGCCGATCCATGCCGCTGATGCCAATGGCACTCAAGAGGGCGGCAATGGTGGTGGGAATCAGGCAAACGAGCAGGGCCACCAAAACCGTGACTGAGACATTGCTGGGCCCGGTTAAACCCGAGGCCTGTTCGCTGTAAAAGGCAAAGGCCTTTAAAGTGACCACCGCCAAAACAAAGACCACAGTCAGGGTCAGCAAGAGAATATTCAGGGCAATTTCGTTGGGGGTGCGTTGGCGCAATGCCCCTTCCACCAGACCAATCATCTGATCGAGAAAACTTTGACCCGGATCCTGGGTAATGGTAACCAAGATGCGGTCGGAAATCACGCGGGTGCCACCGGTGACGGCAGAACGGTCTCCGCCACTTTCACGCACCACAGGGGCAGATTCACCGGTGATCGCCGATTCGTCGACGCTGGCAATGCCTTCGCTGACTTCTCCATCACCCGGAATCACATCCCCGGTTTCACAAACCACCACATCCCCTTTGCGCAGGCTGCTGGCAGGCACCTGGCTTTCAACGCCATTTTTTAAGAGCCGGGCCAGGGTTTCACTGCGCATTTTGCGCAGACTCTCAGCCTGGGCCTTGCCACGGCCCTCCGCCACAGCTTCGGCAAAATTGGCAAAATAGGCTGTAAACCACAACCAGAGTGCGATTTGTAGGGTAAAACCCCAAGCGCGCCCCGCCAGCATTTCTTGCACAACCGCAGCACTGGTCAGCAAGGCTCCCAAACTCACCAGCAACATGACAGGGTTTTGCCATTGACTGCGGGGGTGAAACTTCGACCAGGCTTCTTTAAACGACTGCTGGATCAGCTCACGGTTAAACAGACTGTTTTTTTGATTGCTTTTTTGACTTTTATTTTGAGACATCCTACTCTTCCTCCTAAAAGACCTTTCCCTGTAACATCAGGCCATGTTCCACCAAGGGCCCGAGGGCCAAGACGGGGAAGAAGGTCAGCCCGCCGATAATCAAGATCACCGAGACCAGCAGAATCACAAACAGCCCACCATCGGTCGGAAAGGTGCCTCCCGAAGCGGGAACCGCTTGTTTTTGCGCCATCTGTCCGGCAATCGCCATGACAGGCAAGATCACGCCAAAGCGGCCAATCAACATGGCCAAAGCCCCCAACCAAGTATAAAAAGGGGTATTCACAGTCAAGCCGCCAAAAGCACTGCCATTGTTATTGGCCATCGAGGTAAAGGCATAGAGAATTTCACTCAAGCCGTGGGGCCCTGCATTGTTGAGGACTTTGAGCCCCACCGGCAGAAGCACCGCCAGGGCCGTAAACAAAAGCACGACCGCACTCGGAAGAATCACCGCCAGCGCCGCCATGCGGATTTGGGCCCCTTCAATTTTTTTGCCGAGGTATTCGGGGCTGCGGCCCACCATCAGCCCGGCGATAAAAACCGTCAGGATCACAAACATCAAGATGCCGTAGAGACCGGCTCCCACGCCGCCAAAGACGACTTCACCCAGCATCATATTAAACAGGGCCAGACCACCTGCCAGGGGCGAAAAGCTGTCGTGCATGGCATTGACCGAGCCATTGGAGGCCAAAGTGGTACTCACACTCCAGATCACACTATTGACGATGCCAAAGCGGGTTTCTTTGCCTTCGAGAAAGGGCAAATTGCCCGACGCAGGATTGCTGCCGAATTCGGCCCAAAGGGAGAGGCCCAGGCTGGACCCGGCCAAAACACCCATGGCGGCCAGCAAAACAATCCCTTGTCGCAGCGAGCCCACCAAGCGGCCATAGGTCCAGGTCAGCGCTGCGGGAATCAAAAGAATGGCGAGCATTTGTAAAAAATTGCTCACAGGCGTGGGATTTTCGAAAGGATGGGCACTGTTGATGCCAAAGAAGCCCCCGCCATTGGTGCCCAATTGTTTGATCGCGATCTGCGAAGCAGCAGGCCCCAGAGGAACCACTTGTTGGGCCCCTTCCAGGGTGGTCGCGCTGGGATAAGCGGAAAAGGACTGCACCACGCCCTGAGAGACCAGCGCCAGCGCCAGCAACAGCGAAAGTGGCAGTAAAATATACACCACGCTGCGGGTGAGGTCTACCCAGAAATTGCCCAGGGTCTTGATTTGTTTGCCCGCCAAGCCCCTTGCGAGCACCACCATCACAGCCATGCCGGTGGCGGCAGAGACAAAATTTTGCACGCCCAAACCCAGCATCTGGCTCAAATAACTGAGTGTGCTTTCGCCAGAATAGGCCTGCCAATTGGTATTGGTCATAAAGCTCATGGCTGTATTCACGGCCACGCCCAATTCCATCGGCGCGAGTTTTTGGGGGTTCAAAGGCAAAAAGGCCTGCAAGAGCAGCAAGCCGAGTAAAAACAAAAATCCCAAGGCATTAAACCAGAGCAAGCCTTGGGTGTATTTCTTCCAATCACCCGAATCACTGGGGTTGACCCCCGCAACTGCATAAACGCCCATTTCGAGCGGGCCCAAAACAGGGCTTAAAAACGTCTTTTGACCCTGATAGACCTGGGCCATGTATTCGCCTAAAATCGGCACAGCTGCAAGCAAGAGCAGAATAAAAAGGGCCACTTGCAGCCAATCAGAAAAAGCCATGGAATCTGCCTCCAAATGAAGATGATTCCAGTCTAATCAGCGGCCGTTCAGCAAGGTCTCAACAAAAGGAGGTGCAGTCTCAATATTTGCTCAATATTTTTTGCAAGCAGCCAAAGTGGGCTGAATTAAACGTCTAAGGCCACCAATTCAAAGCTGTCTTTGCCATCGCGCATCTGAAATCCCGCTGCCTGAATCAGATCGCGCAGGCGGTCAGATTCGGCCCAATTTTTGGTCTGACGGGCTTCCCAGCGGGCCTGGGCCAGGCATTGCACTTCATCGGGGATCTGCAGCAGCAATTCTGGGTAATCGGTAAAGTTGAGCAGATCCAGGCTTAAAATTTGGTCAAACTCCCGAATCAAAACCAGTTTGTGGGCATCACCCACCTGATCGTTTTGCACCAGATCCCAGATCAGGCCCACCGCTTTGGGGGCGTTGAGATCATCACAGAGGGCGTTGAGGATTTTTTCCCGGTACTCCGCAGCCCCTTCGGGATGGCGATCATCTTGGGCATGTAAATGCTCGATTGTGCGCTTGAGTTTAAAATAAGCCGTAGAAGCCGCTTTGAGATTGTCTTGCGAGAAGGTCAAAAAGTGGCGATAGTGGCTGGTCAGGCACAAATAGCGGTAGGCCTTGGGTGAAAACCCAGCGTCGATCAGGGTCTGCAAGGTGACAAAATTGCCCTCGGATTTGCCCATGCGCTGGTTTTGATCCAAGACCAAAAACTCGCCGTGCAGCCAGTATTTGACAAAAGGCTGCCCGGTTGCGCCTTCGGCCTGGGCAATTTCGTTGGTGTGATGCACAGGAATGTGGTCGGTGCCGCCGGTGTGGATATCGATGGTGGGGCCGAGTTCGGCAAAGATCATCGCCGTGCACTCCAAATGCCAACCGGGGAAGCCTTTGCCCCAGGGGCTTTCCCACTCCATTTGGCGCTGGGCATCAGAGGGGCTGAATTTCCAGAGCGCAAAGTCGGTTTTGTTGCGTTTGCCGTCGGCATCAATCCGTGCGCCCTCTTGCAGGCCCTCGACATCGAGTTTGGCCATTTTGCCATAGTCCGCGAATTGGGCGGTATCATAATAGACCCCGTCGTCATTGGCATAAGTGAGGTCTTTGTCTTCGAGGGCTTTGACCAGATCAATCTGCTGGGGGATATAATCCGTGGCATAGGTAAAGCGGCTGGGAAAGGCAATGTTTAAAGCTGAGATGTCCTGTTTAAAGGCCTCTGCGTAAAACTTAGAAATATCCCAGGCGCTTTTGCCCAAAGCCGCTGCCGCTTTTTCGATTTTATCGTCGCCAGCGTCCGCGTCGGAGGTCAAATGGCCGACATCGGTGAAGTTCATAATCTGGGTGACTTGATAACCCAAAAAGGCCAGCAATTTCTTGAGCAAATCGGGAAAGATATAGCTGCGCAAATTGCCGATATGGGCGTAATTGTAGACAGTGGGGCCGCAGGTATACATTTTCACTTGACCCGGCGTCAGGGGCACAAAGACCTCTTTTTCGCGGGTGAGGGTGTTAAACAATTTGACTTCAGGTGCCGTCATGGTGGGTGATCCTCGTTCTGTGAAAATGCAGAAGTCTATTATAACCTGAGGGCTCTGAAAGGGGGATACAGGGTCTGGGTTATAGCTTTGATTCACAAGGGCAGAGCGTTCGGCTACTGTTGCTGGGCGTTCGGGCCGCCCGCTGCGCACATCCATGTGCTACGCAGGCTACAGCACCTGCGGTGCTAAGTAAGAGCTTTCTACGCATCGCTGTTGGCTCTGCTAGAAGCTGTTAAGTGCCGCGCCTTGTCTCTTCCATCCATGGGACTGCGGCGCGGCAGTTGCCCTCTCATGCCCAGCACAGGCCGAAACGCTCACCCAAATGGATTATCGAAAAAAAGAAGAAGCTGGCCAATGAGAACAGACTTTTCCCTTGTTCAATGGAGCTTCCCTTCCAGCTTTTCTTTTCGTTTTTTCCAGTCAGGCATCGCTCTATTCATAAGTCTGTAAAATGGGTCATTGTGGTTTGGGCACAAGAGATGGCAGAGTTCATGTACAAGGACGTAATCAATACAATCCAAGGACATGCGACTCAGCTCTAGATTGAAGCTGATGATGCCTTTAGAACTGCATGATCCCCAACTCCGCGTCATCTGCCGATAACGGAAAACGGGTCGTTTGGCTTTTAGTTTTTCAAAACGCGGCCAATAAAGTGAAAGCCGTTTTTCAATCAGGTGTTTAAAGTGCGATAAATACCAGAGGTCTAAGACTTGTTTCACTTTTTCTGCATCGCTGGGATCCGGGACTTGAATCAAGAAATAGCCCCTGACCAATTTCACCTCAGACACAGGGCTTAGCTCTATTTTTAAGCGATATTGACGGCCCAGGTAATAATGGGTTTCACCGCTGAGATAGCGTCGTGGCGGTGTTTGGGGCAAAAATTGTTCAAAGTATCTAACTTGTTTGCCAATCCAGCGGGCTCTGCGTTGGAGCCTTAGCGCGATTTTCTCTTGTTCTACATTTAGAGGCACACTGGCTGTGACCCTGAGATCTGGATGCACCGTAATTTTGAAGTCTTTGCGCTCAGCGTATTGAACATCAATCTTAAAATTCTGTTGGCCATAACTGAGCTGCACGATCATGCCCGACGCGCCTTGGCAATATCCAGACATTTTTCAATCAGGGAATCGATTTCATCAAAGCCAAAGTCTTGTTGGGATTGTGTTTTAAACTCAAAGAGCAGGTCTTCAATGTCGATGCGCATTCTGTTTTGCACGTCTTGATCCTGGCTCCAATTGACAATTCGCAGAGTATCAATTGTTTTGTCGATGGTCATCGCGGTCTGGGCAAACAAGTCATCAGGAATGTCATATTCGATCAAGACTTCTTTGAGCACACCGAAATAGGCTTTGGCTACGTCATGTCCTTCAAGTGCGGTCGGAATTTTATCTCCCGTCCGATTCAAAACAGCCTGCATAATTTCGGTGACTTGCTTGAGATATTCATTGGCTTTGAGCCGCTCTGCGCGGAAAGCTTCAATCGCCGCTTTGAGCATATCTGAAAATCGCTGGTAAAAGACAGGGTCTTCTTGCATCTTGTCATGAATAGTTCGGGCTGTTCGGTGGGCTATCGTATCGGCTTTTGAGCCCACCCCTGCAATTTTTTCAACTTCTTCGGCAAAGGCTTCAGCGTCAAAAATATTTACCAGTGGCGTGATGGTCTCGATTTGCCCTGTACCGACATGGGTGTCCAGCAGTTTTTGAATTTTGGGTTCATACTCGGAAAAGTCCACCACCTCGGCATAGCGATGACGCACGGCCATGCGCAGCTTTGAAAAGAATTTAAGATCTCGCCGGTAGCGATCAATTTTGGCCTGGGGCGTTTCTTCTAAAAAAGCGACGGTAGACATGGCAATGGCCAAGGTGCGGGCATAAGCAGACAGGCGCTCATAAAAAAGATCGCGCAGGGATTCATCGGCCAACAGCCTTTCATAAGCCTCTTCATCCTGCTTGTTTTTGACCTCTTTGAAGGTTTCCCACAAGATCGAATGCTTCTGGGGCAGCGTCGAAATTTCAACCGAGACATCCGTTAAGAGATGCTCAAGGTCTGAAGCCTCGAAACCATCTAAATCTGAATACAGCTCAAGCGCCTGATCCAAGTTTTCCAGTACCCCGCGATAGTCGAGAATATAGCCGAACTCTTTGCCATCGTGCAAGCGGTTCACACGGGCAATGGCCTGTAACAGCGTATGCTCCTTGAGTTTGCGAGTCAGGTAAAGAATCGTGTTTCGGGGTGCATCAAAGCCCGTGAGCAGTTTATCTACGACGATGATGATCTCAGGCTCATCGGCTTTTTTAAAGGCGTTGATCAGCTGCTTGTTGTACTCTTTTTCATTGCCATACTTTTGCATCATGCCTTGCCAAAAGCGCTGAACTTCCTGGGTATTTTCATTGTAGACATCTTCTTCCCCTTCGCGTTCATCGGGGCCAGAGATCAAGACTTCGGAGCTGACCATGCCAAATTCATCGAGGTATTTCTTGAAGAGCAGAGCTGTGCGCTTTTTCGGTGTGACCAATTGGCCTTTAAAGCCGGTGCCCTGCCAGTTTTTCTGAAAATGCTCGCTGATATCCCAGGCCACAGTCATGATCTTTTGCTCGGTTTGATTGAGTTGATCACTTGTGGCAAATTTTTTCTTGAGGTCATTGGCTTGGTCTTCGCTCAGGTTGGCTGTAATGCGTTGAAACCAGTTATCGATGCCTTGGGCATTGACCGTCTGCTCTACATGACGCCCCTCATAAAGCAAGGGCACGACAGCTTTGTCTGCAACTGCTTTGTCGATGGTGTAGGTATCTATCAGACCCCCAAATTTTTCGAGGGTGTCTTTGTCTTTTTTCATAACGGGTGTGCCGGTAAAACCCAGATAACAGGCTTTGGGCAGGACTTTGCGCATCTTGGCATGAAAGGAGCCATATTGGCCCCGGTGGCCTTCGTCTACCAGTACAAAAATATTGGGATCTTCCAGATGAGCGCCCGGATTGGCAACCGCTTTATCAAATTTGTGAATCAGGGTGGTGATAATCCGCTGTTTACCACCTTGCAGCAGGTCCAGCAAATGTTTGCCGGTGGTGGCCTGCTCCACCTCTTTGCCGCAATGGTGAAAGGTTTTGTAAATCTGGTCATCGAGATCGACACGGTCGGTCACGAGCACGATTTTGTAATCGGGAATGCTGGTATCCAAGGCAATCGACTTGGCCAGCAGCACCATTGTTAGCGATTTGCCGCTGCCTTGGGTATGCCAGACAACACCGCCCCGTCTGCTGTTGTCAGCTTGGCGATCGTGAATACGGGCCATTGTTTTTTTGATACAAAAGTACTGCTGGTAACGGGCGATCTTTTTGACGCCCCCATCGTACAGAATATAGCGATAGGTCAGCTCCAGGAGACGTTCAGGCCGACACAGGGCAAAGAGGGTGCGGTCTTGTTCTGTGGGCTGGCGCTGGAGAGAGCCATAGGGTTGGGTTTTGCTGTCCTTCAACATAAATTTGCGCAAGGCATAAATTTCGTTCATCTGGCTTTCGCTCAAGGGCGTTTGAATGGCTGCTTCTAAGTCTTTTTCAAACGCTGGCCCCTCTTCTCGCCAGACGGCCCAGAACTTGGCCGGGGTGCCCGTGGTGGCATAACGGGCTTCGTTTTTCGAGAGGGCCAGCAAGAGCTGGGAATAGAGAAAGAGCTGCGGGATTTCACCGTCTTTTTGGTTGCGGATCTGCTGAGAAATGGCCTGTTGAATCGGCTCTTTGAGGGCTGGAGATTTGCATTCAATCACGCAAAGCGGAATGCCATTCACAAACAGCACCAAATCTGGGACACGGAGTTTGTGACTGCCGCTGCGTTCTACCTCAAACTCCTCTGTTACATGGTAGACGTTGTTTTCTGGGTGCTCCCAGTCGATGAATTTGAGCGTGGGACTTTTTATGTCGCCATCAATCGACTGCTGCACACTTTTGCCCAGGCAGAGCAGGTCATAGATTTTTTCATTGGTACGCACCAGCCCATCAAAAGGCAGATCTTTGAGGGCCTGCACCATGGCCAGGATATTGTTTTCGCTGATAGGGTAGCTTTGGCCTTTGTAGCGCATCTGGTTCTGTTCCCGTAGCCAAGGCACCAGAATGCCTTCGAGCAAGACTTCTTTTTTGCGTTCGCCACGTAAGCGCAGAGCTGCTTCGGGACTGAGGTAGGTATAACCCAAATTGTTCAGCAATTGCAGAGCTGGAAGCTGAGATATCGCATCTTCGTTGAGGTCGGGGGTTTGATCGGGGATATCAGTCATGCTGAGACTCCTTGAGCTGTGCTTGCAGGGCCTTGCCCTGGGTTGTCAGTCGGTATTTTTGTTTGCTGCTGCGGGGTTTGTCTGGTAAGGTCATTTCGATCAAGCCTTGTGATAGAGCGGGGTTCAGATAGGTTTCGCTGAAATGATCCCGGTGACTCAGAGCCAGCTTGGTTTGCAGCTCCTTGCGGCTTACAGGATCTTCCAAAGCGAGCAGTAAGGTTGTTAGGACATCGTTAACCGATGCTTCTGCTTGTACGCCTTCCGACTTGTCCGGTACTTGCCC
>JBFWRL010000168.1:0-11612 GCA_050248915.1 Candidatus Sericytochromatia bacterium | reverse complement strand
GCCTGGCTTTTTCAATGGATTCCGATTCCGCAATTATACGTAGATATTGTTGCTCTTCTTTGCGCAGATTGTCTAAATTGTTTTGGGCCAGTTGCAATTCTTTTTCTTTGGCATATTGCAATTGTATCCACTGATTTTGAACGGTTCTCAGGGTCTCTTGTCGCTTGAGATAATCGGCGTAACGCAGTTCTAAATCATCCTGCTTTTCGAGCAAAGATTGCAGGTGCTGATAACCTTGAGTGATGGTCTCTTGCTGTTCCAGTAATTTTTGAATTCTGGTTTTTTCTTGGCTCAGGGTCTGTTTGTCTTGGTGTTTTTTTTGTAATTCACTTTCAACTTGCGCCAAACGGGTTTGGTTTTGTTTGAGCAAGAGGCATTGCTGGGTTAAATGCTGTTTTTCAGATTCCAATTCGCTTAAAATGTGCTGTTCTTGACGCAATCTTTCGCTTAGGGTTTGGTACTCCTCTTTTAAACTGAGATGTTGGTCTTTGAGAAAGAGTTCAGAACTCAGTTGGCTTTCGATTTGGCTGATTTGGCCTTGGAGTTGTTGTTTGTCGAGCAAATACTGATTGCGTTTGGCTTTGGCTTTTTCTTGAAGCAGATCATATTGTTTTAAATTGAGAATATCTGCCAGCACTTCTTTGCGTTCTTTGGCTGAACTGGTGGTAAAGACATCGGCGCGGCCCTGAAGTATAAACGACGAATTGATAAACAGTCCGTAATCCATATGCAGGGTATTGATGATTTCCTGTTGTGTTTTGGTAACACTTTTTCCGGTAAGTGAGCGAAACCCCTCCTCTGCCTTGACTTGAAACTCCAAAACGGCCTTCCCGCTGGACTTTCCCGTTCCGCGCTGTTTGCTGCGCAAAATGCGGTAGGTCTGACCTGCCAATTCAAAGGTAAATTGAACCTGTACTTCTTGGGCCCCCAGGCGAATAACTTCTTCGGAGTGGGAGGCACGGGATTTTTCAAACAGGGCCCAAGTCATGGCATCCAAAATAGAGGATTTGCCACTGCCATTGGGGCCAGACAAACAGGCAATTTGAAATGGTGTAAAATCCAAAGCCAGATGTTCATAGGCCATAAAATTGCGGGCTTCTAACAAAAGGGGAATCATGGTTGCTTGGGAGCAGTCCTGAAGAGTATGTCTGCGTTGCTTTCCACGACATAATACCAACCGATTGAATTGAGTCGGGTATACGCCACATGTAATGGGGGTTTATGTTCACGAGAGATCAGGGCATGGCCTGAGGGTTTTTGTTTAAGTGCAGCGCGTATGTCTGCTTGGGGATAGAGCGCCAAAACCAATTTATCTTTGGGGTTTAAGGCTTTGCTTGCGTTGGTTTGCACCACAATTTCACCGCTTTGATTTAGCAAATAGATATTTTCAACACCCAAACTGTCTGGCATCGGCAAGAGCGATTGCAGCCAGTGAGCCAAACTCAATTCCACCCCTGCTACGCCTACTTTTTTTTCGTTGCGGCCATAGAGACTTTGTACACAGGGCAAAAGCAACCCCTGGCCTGAAGCGTCGAGGTAGGGTTGGCCCCAGACCACGGAATGTCCGGCTTGGGCCCATTGGTACCAGGGACGTTGGCGGGGATCATAACTGGCTTTATAACCCCCTTTGCCTGGATAGGCAAAGTGCACCCCTTTTTCTAAGCCCACGTAGGCCCAGACCAAAGGCAAACCTTGGGTTTGGAGGGCTTTTTTTAAGGCCGACAGGTCAGCGAGAGGGGGGGAGATACTCTCTTGAAAGAGCCGTTGAAAACTGGGGGTGATGGCACTTAATTGGCCCAATTCTTGGCTCACATTCGCTGAGCTGACGCCAGGTGCCAATTTGACCCCCGCCCAGCCCACACTGATTTCTCGGTGGTAAGCCTGAGAAAATGCAAAATCGGGGGGACGGGTTGCGCCAGAGGCAAAATCATCATTGAAATAGACTTTGGCACTTTGGCTGGGGGGCGGGGCCATCAAACTGAACTCAGCGGCGGCTACCAATTTCTCCAAAAGGCTTTGAATCTTTAAAAATTCGCTGTCGAGGCGTTGGCTTTTGGCGGCAATTTGGGTGAGATGAGAACTGAGGATTTTTTCTCGTTGGTGGGATTTTTGGATTTCTATCTGTTGTCGCCACGTCATGGAAACGGTGACTGCCGCTGAAAGCCCCAGCAAGGTAATAACGGTCAGAGAGGTGCTTTTTTTGTGTTGTTGCACCCATCGCAAAGATTTGCGCAGCAAATTGTCGGGTTGGGCTTCTATTTCTTCCCCACGCAAAAACCTGCGCAGATCCTGAGCCAAATCGCCCGTACTGGCATAGCGCTGGTCTGCCTTGCGGGCCGTGGCTTTGAGAATGATGGCCTTTAATTCAGAGGGAATTTTGACTTTGGGGCTGTAGTGAACAAAGGGCTCCAACTCTGCCTTCAGCACTTTTTTTAAAAGCTCGACTTGGGTTTTGGCTGTAAAAGCGGGTTTGAGAAATACCAATTCATACAGAATTAATCCCAGCGAAAATTGATCACTGCGGCCATCGAGTTCCTGATTTTTGCCCGCCGCCTGTTGGGGCGACATATACCGCGGGGTGCCCACAATCTGGCCCATTTGGGTTTGATCTCCCAACAAATCTGGGGTTACTTTGTGGCCAAGATCAATTTCTGGTTCGGCTTCATTGTCGCGAAAGAGTTTGGCTATGCCCCAATCCATGACATAGACTTCGTTGTATTCACCGATCATGATATTGGCCGGTTTGAGGTCGCGGTGAATGACCTGTTTATTGTGGGCATAAGCCATGGCATCCAGCACCTTGAGAAAATGTTCCAAAAGCACTTCTCGACTGTGTTCGCTGTCGGGTTCTCCCCCCTGGTCATAAAAATCACGGGTTTCTTGAATTAGCTCTTTGAACGTTTTTCCCTTGACCATTTTCATGGCATAAGCCAAAGAACCATCGGGACGGATGTCTAAGTTGTAGATGGGCACAATATTGGG
The DNA here is from genome assembly GCA_050248915.1 of Candidatus Sericytochromatia bacterium. Lineage (GTDB taxonomy): Bacteria > Cyanobacteriota > Sericytochromatia > UBA7694 > UBA7694. The sequence goes on along the minus strand of JBFWRL010000168.1, from coordinate 8,630 downwards.
GTGATCCAACTGGGCCGTGATTTGGACTTCATTAAGAAAACGCCGCAATACACCGCGGTTTTGGGCCATTTCTTGCAAAAGCTGTTTGTAGGCAATGACCCGCATCAAATCTTTATCGCGAGCTCGGTGCACCAGGCCCATGGCACCTTGGCCGAGTAAGCCTAAAAATTCATATTGCTCTGAATGCTGGGTGTGTTTTGTTTTGACTGGGCTGTCTTGCAATTGTTGTTCAATCAGATGGGATTGGCTGAGCAGGTCAATATGGGTCACTTCAATGGGTTCAAGGAGGTGGATCTCTTGTAATTCACCCGCAGAAATAGCCTTGGTTTCGAGCAAATGCAGGGCAAATTGATCCATTTTGGCGTCTGGATGGGTTTCGCGAAAGGCTTTATACAGGCTTTCCAGTCCCGCAGGGGCTCTGTTGCCCAGGACAGTTTTAATATCTTGCAGATTCACTTGGTACCTGCCTGTTAAGTTGATCCCGAAACTGAAAACGCCCCCTTAATGAATTGAGGAGGCGTAAGAAGGTAGCACAGGCTGGATTCGAACCAGCGACAACTCGGGTATGAACCGAGTGCTCTAACCAACTGAGCTACTGTGCCAAACGAAGGCTATTATACTCTGGATTGAATCTGGGTAAAAGGGGATTTTAAATATTTCTCTGATCTGGATGGGAGCAAAATTGTCATTTGTGGGCAGTATCCGTTATGCTGAAGCTATGACCACACCTGATTTCTCCCGCGATTTAAAGGCTTTGGAGCGATTGGTTCCCCAGGAGCCTTTGTACCGCAGCTTGTTTCAATTGGTATTTGCAGAGGCCTTGAAACATATTCTGTATATTGGCGTCAATGGCGATTTGCAATTGGTGCAAACGCTGGTTCAAGCCCGCAAATTGCGGGCCGACAAACCCTTTTTGAGCCTGATTGAATCGGATCTTTCACGTTCTCAGCAATTGATGCAGGCTTTGGGTGCAGAGCCCCGTTTGCGGATTTTACTGGGTTATAGCCAAAGACAGGCATTTTATCCCGATTTGGCGCTGCTGACCCAATTTTTTCGCAGCCAAAAATCTGCTTGGCATCAATTTCCGTTGGACTATTGGCTGGACAAAGCTCAAACGGAACTTCAGGATTTTGCTTCCCGGCCCCAGGCGCAAACCGGCCTGTTGAAAGATTTGGCCCAACGGGAGCCGGTTCAACCCGCCCCAGATATGGTGATCTTGGATGGTTCAGAGTTTACATCAGAGGCAGATTTGGCCGTCTTTCCTGAGGCCAAACTGTTGATTTTAACGGGTGTCAGCAGTTATCGCAATTTTGCCAATTTTCAACGACTGGTGGCAGATCCACGCTATTACCTGATGTACCAACATGGGCAACAGCGCATGGGTTTTGCCATTTTTAAACGCAAACCCGCCTATTTGCCTGGTATCAGTGTCGTGATTCACACCCGCAATGAAGCCAAAAATATTGAAGATTGCCTGACAAGTGCGGCCTGGGCCCAAGAGCGTGTGGTGATCGACATGTTTAGCGAAGACAATACACCCAGTTTGGCCCAAGCACATGGGGCCCGATTGGTACCCCACGTGCCCATTTATTTTATTGATGAGGCCCGCAATTTTGGCTTGACCCAGGTTCACCACGCCTGGACTTTGGTGCTCGATGCTGATGAACGGGTGCCACCTGACTTGGCCCAAAAGTTACAGGATCTCAGTCTGAATCCCGAGGGTATCAGCGGATTTTGGCTGGCCCGCCAGAATTGGTTTTTTGGACAGTGGATCCAGCATCTCTTTCCCGATTACCAAATGCGCTTTTTTGCCAGCGGCCAAGGGGCCTGGACGGGTATGATTCATGATTTTGCCCGCATCCAAGGTGAAACTGCCCACCTGCCTGCTGATCCGCGCTTGGCGCTGCAGCATTATTCTTACACCTCGGTTCAGGATTTTTGCGATCGCCAAATCTATTATGCCCGCAGTACTGTCCAGCAATACATGCAGCTTTCACCCCAAATTAAGGTGGAGAGCCAAGCCATTCGCAAAGATTTTGAGCAAGAGCTTGAAGCGCTGCAAAAAAAGCTCAAAAGCACTCCCCTGGACGATGTCAATTGGCTGACCCAGACCTTGTATTTTTTTTCGAATTATTTAACAGGGGCTTCGCTGATGGAAGCTTTTGCGCCCAAACAGGCGCAGGGGGTCTTTTTAAGCGCCTATTCTTATCTCAAAAATGGGATCAAATTTGATTATCCCTTTCGGGAGAGCATCCGCTCTGTGATTGCTCTGTGTGACCAATTTGTGATCTGTTATGCCACGGACTCTGAGGATGAGACCCAGAGAGAGTTACAGGCTTTGGCTGCGGAGTTTTCCCAAATAGAACTCTATCCCAGCGAAGTGTGGCGACACAATCGCGGACACGAAGGTGAAGTGATTCGCAAAGCCGCTGAAGAGGCGATGGGCTTTTGCAAAGGGGAATGGCTCTGGCATGTGCAAGCCGATGAAGTCTATCACGAAGATGATCTGCCCCTTTTGCGCGAACAACTCTATTCTGCAGGGGCTGAAAGGGTTGATGCTTTCCGCTTTCGGGTTCTGCACTTCTATGGCAATTATGGCACCTTGATCAAAGAGAGCGCCCAAGAAATTGGCTGGTACCAGCGCTGTATTCGCCTCAGTCGGCGGGGCAAAGCCCAACATATCAAAGATGCTTGGACACAAATTCTCAACCCGGGTGATCCGGGGCTGGTCAAAGATCTGGAAATCCGGATATTTCACTATGGACATGTGCGAGAGTCTGAGGCCATGCGCATCAAAATGGGGTATATGGAAAAACTCTATGCTCCATTGCCAGAGAACTACGAGATCTGTCCCAGCGGGGAATTTATCTATGATCGCATTCCCAGTGGCTATTTGAGCCCTTTTGGGGGCACCCACCCGCAGCACTTGCGGTTGCGCATGGCCCAAGCACGTTTGGCAGAGCTCAGCCAAACTTTCGTGTCAACAAATCAAAGCCAAAGGGATGGCAAGCCAAGGGTCTTGATTCTCTCGCGTCACCACCAGATCAAAAAAGGCTTTGGCATCAGTTTAAACGAAGTCTATGGCACAGGCATTTTGCAGAAATACTTTGAAGTCCATCACTTGGCATGGCATTACCATGAAGCGGATACCATCATGGATGGCGTTTGGGTTTATTCCACCCGACCCGAAGATTCATTGGGGTTGCAACGGCTCAAACAGCTATTGGTGCTCTTGGAGCCTGAAGTGGTCTTGTTACATGCAGATATGCATTTCTTTCCCGCCTTTATGCCCATACTTGAAGCTTGGCAGGGGGCGGTCCTGGGCTGGTTTCCTGTGGATTATGCCAGGGAGCAGAACCCCAGTGCCTTGATGCCGCTCCTACAACGCTGTAATCAGATTGCCAGCTTGTCGCGCTTTGGCGTAAAACAAATTCAAAAGAATTATACGGGGCCCTGTGAGGTGATTCCATTGGGGGTCAATTGCCAACGCTTTGTGCCTGTGCCCTCCCTTGAGACGAAGATCGAATTGCGCAAGCGGTTGCACTGGCCAGAATCGGCCTTTGTGTTTTTAATGGTGGGCAATAATTTTTGGCGCAAAGGCATCGAATATGCCATTGAATCTTTTCATCAGTTTAAACGTCAATTTCCAGATCTGGCCAAACAGGCTTTTCTCTATCTGCATACCGAAAACGCAGAGAGTTTAAAGGAGCTGATCCAAGTGTATGGCTTGGAGCAACATGTGCGTATCAGTGAAAATTTTGATCCCTATCAGCGCCCGCTCACACAAAAATCACTTTTGGAACTCTATCAGGCCTCAGACTGTCTGCTGCTCACCTCTTTGGGGGAGGGCTTTGGCATGCCACTGATTGAAGCGCAGGCGTGTGGTTTGCCCGTTTTGGCTCCCGACCACTCGGCCATTCCCGAAGTGGTGGGCCGTGCAGGCCTCTTGATCAAAGCCCCGCAAATGATTTGTGGGCAAAGTGCAGACAGTATTGTTTGGCTGCGCGTGCCAGATCCTGTTGATGCCGCTGAAAGGATGGCTGAATTGATGACCAATCCCGCCTTGAGAGCAGAGTTGGAGCAACGGGCTTTGCAACAGGCCAGGGCCCAAAGTTGGGATAATACAACTTGGCTGCTTGCCGATGCCTTGGGACAATGTCATACTTTGGGGCGTCCCGTTTTTGAATATGAAGAACCTCGGATGATGGCCGTATGAAAAAATTTGAAACCCTCTTGTTCGTGCAAATGGCAGAAGATTCCTTTGATGAAATCCTGTTGGTGCCCCGATTTTTGGCACAAATGCCTGTCAACTGCCGGTTTTATGCTTTGGTTAACTCGATCTCTTCGTCGTTTGCTGCCAGTATTTCTGGCCTCTCTGTGTCTTTATTGACAGAGAACCAAGACAATAATTTGCATGATTTTCAGGTGATTTTCAGGCATAAAAAACCAGATGCCATTATTCTCTTGGATTTACATAAATATTTTGTCACGCCCGCAGACATTAATTTTTTGCCGATTTGGTTAGACGACCCCGAGGTGCCCATATTTGCGATTGATTATTTTAATTTATTGGAATATCACGATGGAACAGTAACGCTCAAAGCAGGGGTTGACGTTCCCGCTTTAAAGGATCTGGCAAAACCAGAACCACTGCCTTTCCAACCTTATCTCCTAAAGCCCTGTCCCCCGATCTTTCCGCAAGATTTGCAAGCAGAACAGTCAAAGGTCTTTTTGTGGAATCCTGTCAATTCACATTTTAAAGTCAGTCAAGAGAGCCACCGCGAGCAGTTGCGCAAATCTTTCCAGCTCAATGAAGCAGACAAAATTGTCACAGTGGTGGTTGATCCCCTTTTGTTTATGAAATCGATTGAGGTCTCCTTGCTGGGTTTTTTCATGGTCTTGATCGAGGTCGTGATTTATTATCTGCGTGGATTTCCGCAAACCCGCTTTCATTTGCTTTTGGTGGGACTCTTTCCCCCGCGCGAAGAGACCAATGAAATTCCTGATGTCAATTTGGATGTGACCTTTTTCAGTCATCTAACTGAAGACAATTACCTCACTTTATTGGCGGGCAGCGATTTGGTGCTGACCAATTCTGACCATTCTCTGGTTTTGCTGGATACAATGGTAGCGGGTGTGCCCTCTGTGGTCATGGCCAATAGCATCATTCAGGAGTTAAATGAGGATCAAACCCGCACGGTGCGTTCTTATTTTCAGCCCGCTCCTGTGTTGTATGACTTTGTCCATTTGATGTTAGACCTCAATCAATGGACGGCTTTTTTGCCCATTTTTCAATTTGTGAACTACCCAGCCGCTTACAGTGAAATTGGTTTTCCCGAACCGGGTTTGCATTTTCAGGGCTATATGTACCATTTGATCGATACCTTTGATGATCTCAGTACAGATCCCATCCTTGAAAAACTGCTTTATGATCAGGAGTATCTAAAAAATTATGAAAATATGGCTCAAAAGATTTTGAATGATGAACAATCTTTATTCTTCCCTCAAATCCTCGCTCGAATCACTGAAAAACAGTGATTCAATCAATACATTGCGGACCCGCCTGAGCAGTCTTTTGCCTGTTCAAGCCCCGCCCCCCCAAGCCACTGATCCCGTTTGGAGTTATCTGAAAGCGGATTTTTTTCATTCCCCCACTGGCTGGAAACTCAATTCTCCTGACCTTTACCCCTATTATCGGGTTATGTTTTATGGTCTCTTGCTCGGATTTTTGCTCTTTGTATTGCTGTTGTCTACCCTTTTTCAAGGATCAGGCCCCAAAGAGGCCAAGCTCTTTACCCAAACGGTCGAATCCCTGAGTCTCAATCCTGAAAAATTTCAAACGCAGGCCCAAGATTTTTTACAAAAATATCCACAAGGCATCTACAAAGACCGCGTGGTACAGCTCCAAGCTGACATTGCCAACCGTCAATTTCTTCAAGCGCTCAATTTGGCCCAGCGACAGCCCAGTTTGCCACTCAAATTACAGGCTTATCAGACCCTGTTAAAACAACAGAAAATCCCCTCCCCTGAGATGCAAAAAGAGTTACAAGAAAAAATCAGCAAATATGCCAAAATGGTTGAAGGCTATGAAAACCAATTGGCCAAAGCCCGGACTTACAGCCAAAAGCAATATTATACTTCGAGTTTGCTCTTGCTGAGTCAATTGGTCAAAGGCGGCCCCCAATACGGCCATCTCTATACGGAGGCCCAAGACCTCTTGAACCGTACTTCAGCCAAAAAAATAGATTTTTTCCTGGTCAAAGGCCAATTGCGCAAAGCCCGCGTGGCCCTGCGTGATGCTCAAATTCACGGGGTTTCCAGCGATGTGATCGACTCTCTGGCCAAGAAAATCAAGAGCCTGGAGCAGTTGAAGCCACTGGGGCGCTAAGTTGGTCTTCCAACTCAGCCACCCGTTGTACAACGTCGACGAAGCTGTCGGGGTTGAGAGACATGCTGTCGATGCCGGCCTTGACCAAAAATAGGGCAAAATCTGGGTAATCGCTGGGGCCTTGGCCGCAGATGCCAACTTTTATGCCGACTTTGTGGGCCTTTTCGATCACCATTTGGATCATGGCCTGCACGGCTTCATTGCGCTCATCAAAGAGATGTGCCAGCTTCCCGGAGTCACGGTCCACTCCCAGAGCCAATTGCGTGAGATCATTGGACCCAATTGAAAAGCCGTCAAATTTTTGCGCAAATTGTTCTGCCAAAATCACATTGCTGGGGATTTCACACATCATGTAGATCTTGAGATCCTCTTGGCCCTGTACCAGGCCATTTTCAGCCAATACCGACTTCACTTTATCGGCTTCTTCCAGGGTCCGGCAAAAGGGAATCATGATATAGACATTGTTGAGACCCATGGTTTCGCGGACTTTGCGAATCGCAAGGCATTCCAATTCAAAGCCCCGTCGGTATTCAGGGCTGTAATACCGGGATGCGCCGCGAAAGCCCAGCATGGGGTTCTCTTCGTGGGGCTCATAGGCCTTGCCGCCGATTAAATTGGCGTATTCATTGGTTTTAAAGTCGCTCATCCGCACAATCACGGGGTGGGGGTATTGCGAGGCTGCAATTTTGCCTACACCATAAGCCAATTGATCGACAAAGAACGCTTTTTTGTCTGCGTAACCCCGTGTCATTTGTTGAATCACTTTTTTGGTGTCATCATCGGGCAGGGTCTCATAATCGACCAGGGCCATGGGGTGAATCTTGATGGCGTTGTTGATGATAAACTCCATGCGTGCCAAGCCGATGCCCTTGCTCGGCAAGCGCCACCAGCGGAAGGCCACATCCGGATTGGCGATGTTTAACATGATTTGGGTCCGGGTTTGTGGCACATTGGTCAATGCAACTTCACTCTCTTCAAAATTGAGTACCCCGTCGTAGACAAAGGCCTGTTCCCCCTGGGCACAAGACAGGGTGATGACCTGATCGTGTTTGAGAATACGGGTTGCGTTCCCTGTGCCGACAATCGCGGGTACACCGAGTTCCCGACTGACAATTGCTGCGTGGCAAGTGCGGCCGCCTTGATCGGTGACAATCCCGGCTGCCTGCGTCATCACAGGCACCCAATCGGGGTCGGTCATTTCGGTCACAAGAATTGAGCCGGGTGTAAATTGGGCAATGTCTTCGACATTTTTGATCAGGCACACCCGGCCCGTCACAATTGAGTCGCCAATGCTCAGGCCGGTAACCAAGGGTTTGCCCTCGTCGGTCAAGGTATATGATTTGAGCATTTCAACCGTTTTACGCGATTGAACGGTTTCAGGTCGGGCCTGAACAATAAACAGCTCACCACTTTCTCCATCTTGGGCCCATTCAATGTCCATGGGCTTTTGATAATGTTTTTCGATAATACTGGCCCAGCGCGCCAGTTTTAGGATTTCTTCGTCGGACAAGCAAAAATGGGTCTTCTCTTCGTAAGAGGTATCCACAATTTTTGTGGTGCCCACACCGCCGACGGAATAAATCATTTTTTTGTCTTTGCGGCCCAGTTTTTTGCTCAAAATGGGGGTCTTGTCCGCTTGGTCCAAGAGCGGTTTAAACACGATAAATTCATCGGGGGTGACCATGCCTTGCACCACACATTCCCCCAGGCCCCACGCCCCTGTAATGGTAATAATATTGGGGAATCCCGTTTCAGTATCGAGGGTAAATAAAACACCTGAACAGGCAATGTCTGAGCGCACCATCTTTTGCACGCCAATGCTGAGAGACACATCCAGGTGGTCATAGCCCTTTTCCTCGCGGTAGTGAATGGCCCGGTCGGTAAATAGGGAGGCAAAACATTTGCGACAGGCTTCCAGAATTCCGCCAATACCTGTGATATTCAAAAAGGTTTCCTGCTGTCCGGCAAAGCTGGCATCGGGCAAATCTTCAGCGGTGGCCGATGAGCGGACAGCCACATCGACGGTCTCTTGGCCATAGAGTTGACTTAACTCTGTGTAAGCACCATCAAGGGCATTGACAAAGGCTTCTGAAAATTGGGTATTGAGAAAAAGATTGCGGATGGATTTTCCTGTGCTCTCTAAGGAGCGACTGCCAGATTTGAACTCTGCAATTAAGAGTTGAATTTTTACTGACAAGTGGTTATACTCCAGAAAATGGCGGTAGGCCTCAACGGTGGTTGC
>JBFWRL010000167.1:0-11860 GCA_050248915.1 Candidatus Sericytochromatia bacterium | reverse complement strand
AATACAATTGTGCAACAGTCTGATACAGGGGCTGCCACCAATATCATTGGCGGTCTTTCTTTGGGAATGGAGTCGACCCTCTTCCCCACCCTGATATTGGCCTCTGGGATTTATCTCTCCCACCATTTTGCGGGTCTCTACGGGGTGGCCATTGCCGCCTCGGGTATGATGGCCACCACCGCCATGCAGCTTGCGATTGATGCCTTTGGCCCGATTGCGGATAATGCAGGCGGGATTGCTGAAATGAGCGGCTTGCCCAAAGAGGTACGTGCCCGCACTGATATTCTCGATGCTGTCGGCAATACCACAGCGGCAACAGGTAAAGGCTTTGCGATTGCCTCTGCTGCCTTGACTGCCTTGGCGCTCTTTGCCGCTTTTGTCGGCTTGGCCGGAATCGATTCGATCGATATCTACAAAGCCAATGTGCTGGCGGGTCTGTTTGTCGGAGGCATGATTCCCTTTATTTTCTCCTCGCTGGCGATTGCGGCTGTGGGCCGTGCAGCTATGGAGATGGTCAAAGAAGTGCGCCGCCAATTTCGCGAAATTCCGGGCATTATGGAATACAAGGCCAAACCCGAATATGATAAATGTGTCGCCATTTCGACCCAGGCTTCTCTGAAAGAGATGATGCTGCCTGGTGCGATTGCGCTGACCACTCCCGTGGTGGTTGGTTTTGCCTTTGGCCCCGAAGTATTGGGGGGCCTGCTTGCAGGGGTGACCGTTTCTGGCGTGTTGATGGGCATGTTCCAAAATAACGCGGGTGGCGCCTGGGACAATGCCAAGAAGTCCTTCGAAGCCGGTGTTGAAATCAACGGCAAGATGGAGTACAAAGGCAGTGATGCCCACAAAGCGTCTGTCACCGGCGATACCGTCGGGGATCCCTTTAAAGATACCTCGGGCCCCTCGATGAATATTTTGATCAAGTTGATGAGCATTGTCGCTTTGATCATTGCCCCGCATATTTCTGTTAAAGGCCATGCGGGCCACGGTGCCAAACATTCCTTGATGCCAACAACACGGGTTGAAACCGTGGTCGGCCAAGCCCAGGTGCAGGTGCCGAATCACCACGTGGTGGTGCGTCAGACGCGTTAAGCTCAGACCCACGGCTGTTTTTTCGGGAGCGAGAGAAGCGAAAGGTTCGTTTCTCTCGCTTTTTCTTTGTGGTTTTTTGTGGGACCCCCATTGAGGGTCGGGCTCTCAAACAAAAGCCGGGTCAGTGTTTTAAACTCTGACCCGGCTTGGGGGGAGGGAAGGGTTAGCTTGCGCTTTCTTCCAATTGGCTGCTGAAGGCGTCCATTGAATCACATTCCAGTGCCAGCTCGAAGAGCTTGTCGAGGCGGCTGCTCACTTCAATTTTTTTGAGCAGATTGCTCACCCGGCGAGGCACTTTGGTAAAGCGCTTTTTGAGCACCTGGGCAATGCGTTTGCGTGCGCTTTCTTGCACAGCCTCGCGAATGACTTGGCGATCTGATTCGGGGCTGTCAGTGCTCTCTTCGCTCTCTTCGTCTTCGTCATCGCTGCTGGAGGCCGCGATTGCGACAGCCACAGCCCCGGCCTCGGTCTGGGGGCGTTGGTTGAGAATGTCTTGAAAATTGGCCAGAACCCCCATCAGGTGTTCCATTTCACCCGCGAGATCGTCGTGTTGGCCTTGTAATTCAGCCAGGGCCACAGCGCTGGCATAAGCCTGGGTATAGGTTTCACTCAAGAGTTTTTCACGGGCTTCGAGTTGGGCCTGCAGGGCTGTCAATTCAGCTTGGGCAGAACCATCGCTGGGAGCCGCTGGGGCAGCTTCGCGATAGGGTTTGCTGGCCTGCCACTGGGTCTGAAAGCCCTCGGCATCAGCCCCAAAACTGGCAAGAAATTCTGCTGAGGCACTCAGCGAGGCATTGAGCTCAGAAAAATCAGGCTGTTCGCTTGAAGACGCACTGAGGGCTTGACTTTGCAGGCTGGCAAAATACTGCTGAGCGGCTTTAAACGCGCCATAGTGTTGGGTAAACTCGCTTTGCAGTTCTTGAAAGCCCTCTTGAAAGAGTTCTGGGGAGTCGGGCAGATGGATCTCTCCGGCCAGAAGGGCCAGGTTGGCGGCTTGATCGGCAAACCCTTGGGCCAGCTCCTGCTGGGTTTGAGCTGCTTCTAAAAGGGGCTGAAAATCAGGCAAATCAACGCTCTCACCGCCTGTGTTGGGCTGGCTGGACTGATTTGACCAGAGGCTGTAAATGCTTTCAACAGCATAAGATAAGGTGCCAACATCTTCAGCCAGACTGTTGGTTTGCTGACGCAGGCCGTGCATTTCGCGGCTCAGATTCCACTGTTGCTCATCGAGGTAGTCCTGGGTGTGTTTGAGGCGCTCGACCAGAAACTGGCGCTTTTCTTTTAGCTCGTTACACAGGTTCCACAGCGTCTGTATTTTTGTGTTCTGCATAGTACTCTCTGAACTTTCCTGATTTGCTGTCCCGCAGGCGGGAGGGGATCTGTCAAGGGGATACATCTGAAGCCTATTTTACCCTGTTTATCGCAAAAAACCAAACTTGGCTTAACCCGCACTTCTCAAATATTTAGTGCGGGGCGGTGAGCGGACCGGTGCGGGTGGCTTCGGGGCAGTGTAAGAGGGCGAAGTGCAGGATTTTTTGGGCCAACTCTTGGGGGGTCTCCATATAGGGGCAATGGGTAAAGTGGGCCGGTTCGTGTAATTTGACATGTCCGGGCATATGGGCCTTGAAAAAATCGAGGTGGTTTTCGAGCAGGCGATCCTGTTTGCCCCAGATCAAAAGTGTGGGCTGCTGAATCTGTTGCAATTCTTCTGGTTGTAAGAGGTGATCGGTGTGGAATTGTTTGAGCAATTCCCGCAATTCGGGCCGGGCAAAGCGCACCCGCACCTCCTGTTCGATCATCCAGCGGTAGAGGGGTGGTTTGTTGTAGAGCCTTTCGACAAAACTGCCGGGTTTAAATTGGGTGTGGTGAGAAAAAATTTCTCCCAATTGGTGTAATTGCTCGCCTGTGATGCCTGCGCCGCCTGGAGAGGAGAGTACGAGTAAACGCACCTTTTCGGGGTGGCGGTTGGTATAGCGAATGGCTCCGAGTCCACCCAGAGAATTGCCAAAGATCAGCACCGGTGGCAAAGGCGCCAAAATCTGGTTCATGCCATGGTAAAAGAGCTCACTCATGGTCTCGTCAAAGATACCCGTATTGGGCGCATCACTGAAGCCATGAACAGGCAAGTCAACGGCGATGATTCGCTGGCTGTGGCGACGCAGGCGACGAAAGACCGGGGCCAGCTCAGCGGCATGGGCACTGAGCCCATGCAAAAAAACCATGGGTGGCAAGCGCCCGCTGCCTTCTGCTTGGTAATAGTGCAGCCGCCCCAAAGGGGTTTGAGCATAGTGGCTGGTATAGCCGTCTAATTTGAGCAGGTGGCGAAAGGCATCTTGCAAAAAACGGGAAATTTGCGGGGTTGGCATAAACGGATCAAGACCCTTTTGATTGGCTTTTTTCGGGTTTTTTTAGTTTTTTTCAGATTGTGTGTATTTTAGCATGGGGCATAAGCGCCGAGCTGTGCTCTTTGTCCTTCACTTTTGGGCTTGGTTATTCTGGCCAGGCTGCATGGTTCTGGCATGTGGGGCCAACCCTGATCTGTGTTATGATGTAGCTGATTCTACACTGTGTAGAAGGGTGCTTTTCTGGCACGTATAATCAGGATCAATCAACAGGATAAATCAAGATGTTTGAAAGCCTCTCAGGCCGCTTCCAGGATGTTTTTCACAAAATCTGGGGGCATGGCAAAATCACCGAAGAAAATATCTCAGAGGCCCTACGCGAAGTGCGCCGTGCCATGCTGGAGGCGGACGTCAATCTGCAGGTGATCAAGGGCCTGGTGGCCCGCATCAAAGAAAAGGCCCTGGGCCAAGAGGTTCTCAAAAGCCTCTCTCCCGGCCAGGTCTTTATCAAAATCGTCAACGATGAATTGGTGGCCTTGCTCGGGGGCGAACACGAACCGCTTAAATACAGCGGCTCTCCCGGCGTCATCATGCTCGCTGGCTTGCAGGGTACAGGCAAAACCACGACCTGCGGCAAATTGGCCAAATACCTGCACAAACAGGGCCGCCGCCCGCTGCTGGTGGCGGCAGATATTTACCGCCCCGCTGCAATTCAGCAGCTGATTATTTTGGGCAAACAGATCAATATCCCCGTCTTCGACCTGCCCGATGCCAAACCTGTGGAAATTTGCAAAGCCGCCCTACAAGAGGCCAAAACCAAAGGCTACGACACCCTGATCCTCGATACCGCTGGCCGTTTGCATATCGACGAAGTGCTGATGGAAGAACTGCGGGAGATTCGCGCAGAGGTCAATCCCCACGAAATTTTGCTGGTGGTGGATGCCATGGTGGGCCAAGACGCCGTGAACATGGCCAAGGCCTTTAACGATGTGTTGGAATTGACCGGTATTATCATGACCAAAATGGACGGCGATACCCGTGGCGGGGCCGCTCTTTCGGTCAAAGAGGTCACGGGCAAACCGATCAAATTGATCGGCATGGGTGAAAAACTCGATGCCTTGGAAAATTTTTACCCTGAGCGCATTGCCAGCCGCATTTTGGGCATGGGTGACGTGGTCTCACTGGTGGAAAAGGCCCAAGAGGTGGTCGACGAAGACGAAGCCAAACGCCTCGAAGAAAAACTGCGCAAAGCCAATTTTACCCTCGAAGACTTTTTACAGCAGATGCGCCAAATCAAAAAGATTGGCTCGCTGGAGCAGATCATTGGCATGATTCCGGGTATTGGCGGCAAACTCGACCGCGATGCGATCAATGCCGGAGAAAAACAGCTCAAGGTGATTGAGGCGATTATTCAGTCGATGACCCCCGATGAACGCTCGAATCCAGACCTGATCAATGCCAGTCGCCGCCGCCGGATCGCCAAAGGCAGCGGCAATACGGTGCAAGAAGTGGCGCAATTGCTCAAACAATTCCAAGAAATGCAGAAGATGATCAAGAAGCTCTCTGGCACCGGCCTCTTTGGTGGGGGCGGGGGCAAGTCCAAGAAGAATATGCTGCGTAAACAGCAAATGAACTCCATGCGCTCAGCCATGGCCAAACAATTTCCGATGGGACGGAATTAAACCGACAATGAAGAAAATGTCGCCCCCCTTTTCTGACACTTTTTTGCCCAGACTGGTGCTTTTGGCTTTTCTGGCCAGCTCGGCCCTGAGCCTGAGTGCCTGCCCAGCCAATAATACACCTTCCAATCCGGTGCCCACGGCCACGCCAACGCCAACGGCCCTGCCCACAGGGTTGGGTACAGCCAGCCCCACGCCTCTGCCGAGTGCCAGCGCAACGGCTTTGCCCACGGCCACCCCTGTGCCCAGTGCCGAGCCCACGGCTCCCATTTCTTCTCCCACCCCTTTGCCAGTCAGTGCCAGCGCAACCAATGCCTTGGGGATGAATTTTGTGCGGATTGATGCCGGTGCGTTTATCATGGGCTCGCCCAGCAGCGAAGTGGGCCACAAAGCTGATGAAATCCAGCGCAGTGTCAGTTTGACCCGTGCGTTTTTGATTCAGACCACCGAAGTGACCCAGCGCCAGTGGAAAGCGGTGATGGGCAGCAATCCCTCGAAAGCCACGCCTGAAAATCTTGACCGCCCTGTAGAGTCGGTCTCTTGGGATCAGGTTCAGGATTTTATTGCCCGCTTAAATCAGCGCGGGGATGGGCGTTACCGCTTGCCCACCGAAGCGGAGTGGGAATACGCGGCCCGTGCAGGATCTGCAGACCCCTATTTCTTTGGCCCCAATGCCCGCTTTCTCAAAGATTTTGCCTGGTTTGTCGAAACGGCGGGTAATCCACCCCAAACTCAGCCTGTGGGCAAAAAACGCCCCAACCTGTTTGGACTCTATGACGTGATTGGCAATGTGAGTGAATACGTGTCCGACAATTATACGGGTGAGATCACTGCTGAAGCACAGGTTGATCCCAAAGGCCCAGCCACTTCGGCCCACCGCGTCTACCGTGACTGCCACTATGCCCAGCCTGCTGAGGCTTGCCGTGTGGCGGCCCGCCACCTGATTCGCCCGGATTTTGTCGTGGCCGGGCAGATTGGCTTTCGGCTGGTGCGGGAGTAAATGGTGCGCTTGAAGTTTCTCCCTCTCACCTTTCTGGCCTTCTGCCTGTTTAGCACAGCGGCTTGGGCCAAACCGGCTCTGACCCCGAGTGAAGCGCCCTTGCGCTTTTTTCAGGCCCTGGAAGCCATGGACTTTGCTGAGGCTTGGCAGAGTCTGACTGCCCACAGCCAGGCCCAGTTTGTTGAAACGGTGATTGCCACCGAAAAAGACCCCAAGCTCACGCCCGTGATTGTGCGCCAGCTCTTTGAGAGCAACGACAAAACCCTGCAAATGGGCTTTTGGGCCAGTTTTCGCTACCACTTGGGGGTGAGTGACTGGCTCAAGCAAAAATTTGAACTGGAGAAGACCCTCTCCAGTGATGAGAGCCGGGTCAAAGCGCTTCCCGCGCGCCTGATTTTGGTCGTTAAAAACGAAAAAGGCGATTGGAAATTTGGCTTTACGGAGACCTTTGTGCCAGCCAAAGCGCTGAGCCCCACTGAGAAAAAGGAGCAACCCTAATGGCGCAAACGCCCCCTTTTGCCGTGATCAATGGCGAAGTGATGTCTTTGGCGCAGGCCCAGGTACCTGTCAACGACCGCAGCTTTCTTTTTGGCGACTCGCTTTACGAGGTGGTGGCGACCTATCAGGGCAAGCCCTTTTTTACCGCTGAGCATTTACAGCGTCTGCGCGCCACAGCCGCAGGCATCTATTTTGAACTGCCTTGGGACGATGCCTGGTTTGAGCGCCAAATTCGCACAGGTCTTGACCAATTGCATTTGGAACCGGGTCACGAAGCGTATGTGCGAATTGTGGTCTCACGCGGCGCAGGCGATTTTAATATCGACATCGACAGCGTGGAGACGCCCCCTTTTTGTGTGAGCATTTTTAAGCCCTCGCTGCCCATGAATCCGCGCTACCGCGAAAAGGGTTTTGTCTTGGCTGTGCCCGAAACCCGGCGTAACAGCCCACGCAGCCTCAACCCGGCCTTTAAAACGGGCAATTATCTCAACAATATTCTCTGCCTGCGCGAGGCCAAGGCCCAAGGTGCCGACGATGCCCTGATTCTGGATTTGGCGGGCGATGTGACCGAATTGACGACCTCGAACTTTTTTATGGTCAAAAATGGGGAGATCTGGACTGCGCCACTGGAGGTGGGGATTCTCGATGGTATTACCCGCCGCTACCTGATTCAGGTGGCCAAAGGTCTGGGCCTGCCCGTTTATGAAAAACGCTTCACCCTGGATGATGTCTTAAGTGCCGATGAAGCCTTTGTCTCCAGCACCCTCAAAGGGGCCATGCCTGTCTGGCAGGTCAATGGGCAGGTGATCTCTGAGGGCTACGGCGAGATCAACGCGGCTGTCGATCAGGCCTATTGGCAATATGTGGCTGCTCATCTCGATCACTATTAAAAGTTGTGGCTAAACCTGTGGAAAACAGCCTCCGAGAGTGCCTTTCCCCCTTTTGGCTTCGACCTGGGTTTTTCCTTGCTGTTTGGCTGATTTTGCTGGGGGGATTGCCCGCGTTTTCGACTTGGGCTGCTCCGCCTGCCCATGGTCTGGGGCCCGCTGAAGTGCAAAAGCTCAAACAGCTCAAACAAAAAGTGCTGGTCCCCGGTTGGTTGCCCCAAGGCTTTCGCTTGAAGTCTGTGGAGGTTCAATTGCCCACCAAAGTACAGAAAGCCGCTTACCAGCTCAATTACCGCTGTTTTTGTGGGGGCATGAATTATGGCTTTGCTATTTTGGGGGGCGGTGTACCCTTGGCGGTGAAACAGGCCAAACGCCCCGAGCGGCAGACAACTCTGCGTTTGGGCAGTCTGGAATACCTGTTTTATGATCCCCATGCCCCACTCCAGATCCGCGAAAAGTTTTATTTAACCCGCCCGTTTGGGCCGGGGCCTTTGCGTTTTCAAGTGCTGAGCAATTTTGAAGGTGCACCGATGCGCCAAGAACAGTGGCGTGAACTGCTCAAAAATCTCAATTTTTTGCCGTGAGTGACGATGCCTTCTGAGCCTGTGGACAGTGCTTTTAAGACGCTTTTGGAGCTGTATCGCAGCGGGGCATTGCAGGAAGCCATGGCGGTTTTGCCGGGCTTAATTCAAAGTGCCCACGTTTCTGCCGACTTTTGGCATTTGGCGGGCCAGATTTGTTTTGAATTGGGACAACTTGCGCGGGCCCATGATTTTTTTCAAAAAGCGTTGGACTTGGCCCCGCAGCGGCCCGAACTGTGGAATGCCTTGGGCATTGTTTTGGCCACCCAGGCCAAACACACGGAGGCTTTTGTGGCCTTTCAAGCGGCAGACCAACGGCAGCCGGATAATCCGCGTATTTTGGTCAATTTGGCCCATTGTCTGCTCGCTCAAAACCAATATGCGGGGGCACTGGAACTGTACCAACGGGTGATTCAATTGGAGCCACGTGTGCCTGAAAACTGGCTAGATGCGGGCAAAGCCCTTTACCAGGCCCGGCAATTGCCGCAGGCCATGCAACTTCTATTGCAGGCCATTGCCCTCAAAGCGCCTCCGGAAGCGGGTTTTTGGTTGGGAAAAATCCATGCTGATCTCGGCCAATGGAACGATGCTGAGCTCTGGCTGCGCCGCAGTGTTGTGGGGGGCTATTTGGCCGGAGCGGGTTATTTGGCTGAGTTTTACCGTCAGGCCCAGGCCTTTGAACAGGCCCACCGTGTGTTTGAGCCGCTTTTGAGACAATATCCCAACCATGCCGAGCTTTTGCACATCTGGGCCCAGGTCTTGATGGCCCAAGAAGACTATGCCCAAGCCCAGGTCTTGCTCAGACAGGCCCTGGACCTGGCACCCAACGCTGAAGAAATTCAGATCACCTTGGCTTATTTGCCCGCACATTTGGGACATCCGCAAAAAGCCCTGGCGTCCTTGCGCGCCTTAGCAGAAAAAAGCCCGGCATCTCCCCGGCTTTGGCATCATCTGGGCAATCTCTATGTCAAACAAGACCGTTTGCCAGAGGCTGAACAGGCCTTTCTCACCGCTTTGAAACTCGACCCCCATTATGCGCGGACCTGTGCCAATCTGGGCCTGGTGTATACCGAATGGGGGCAATTTGAGCAGGCCCTGCAATACGAAGAGCAAGCCATTGCGCTTGAGCCTGCTTATGCACGGGCCCACATCAATCGGGCCCATCTTTTGTTTTTGCTAAACAGGCATGTCGAGGGCTGGGAAGAATACGAATGGCGTCACCAATTGCTGCCGGGCAGTTGGCCAGCCCCGGTCTGGCAGGGGCTGGATTTAGCTGGCAAGAAGGTGATTGTTTTGGCCGAGCAGGGCTTTGGAGATACCCTTCAGTTTGTTCGTTTTTTAGACCTGTTTTCCCAGCAAGCGGGTCGGCCTGAGCTGTTTTTACAGTGTCAGCCCCAGCTCTTGCCCTTGCTGGCAGGGGTGGCGGGGATTCAGGGCATTACCTCTGCAGAAAGTGAACATTTGAAGGGCTTTGATCTGGCCATCCGTTTGCTGAGTTTGCCTTACCATCTGCAGATCACCCCCGAAAAACTGCCTTTGCCCCCGTATTTACACTTGCCCCAAGGCTCTGCTTTAGACCCGCTGCCCGCTTGGCTCAGCAGCGCCTTGTCTGGCCCCAAGCCCCGGGTGGGGTTGGTTTGGTCAGCAGCCGAAAAACACGATACCCAGCCCAAACGTTCGCTGCGGTTTGAACAGTTGGCGCCTTTGATCGAAACCTTTGCCACGGTTGATTTTTTCTGTCTGCAATTGGGCAAAGCTGAGCAAGAGTTGCTCCTGAGCCCTTTACGGCAACAGGTGGTCAATTGTGCGCCCGCTTTGAGCCATTTTGGGATTTCAGCCCAAATTTTGGCCCAATTGGATCTGTTGATCACGATTGATACTGCTGCCGCTCATCTGGCTGGGGCCTTGGGTTTTCCCGCATGGGTGTTGCTGCCCTTTGCGCCTGACTGGCGCTGGGGAACAACAGGCGAAAAGACGCCCTGGTACCCCCATTTGCGCCTGTTCCGGCAAAGCCAGCGCGGGGATTGGCAATCTGTCTTGGACCAGATTCAAACCGAATTGCGGGCTTGGCTCAACCCCGCTTAGGGGCTGGGACTGGCTGTCGGGGCGGCTGAAACATTGGGCGTTGGGCTGGCCGTTGCACTGGGCAAGGTACTAGGAAGGGCACTGGGTTCGGCAATCGGGATTTTGCGGGTCAGCAATTCGATGTCCAAATCTTCGGGTTTTTGCCCGCTGAATAGACCGCGATGCGCACCTGTGCTCCCTGGGTTTCGGTGATTTCAACCTGGCTCCAGGACATTTGCACAGGCGGTCCATTGCCGTTTTCGGCCAGGGTAAACATGCTGTAGCGCCCCGGATGGACCCGCGCCCCAAAGCGCACAATTGGCAGGGCTGGCAAAATATTGGCCACGGCGTAGAGTTGGTTATTGCGGACCAATTCGATCCGCAGGCGTTGAATCAGCGGTCCTCCGGCGGTCTGTTTGGTGTTAAAGCCAGAAATGCCACTGCGTACCAGGGTCTCTTGGAAGTTGACGTCGAATTTTAAATTTTCCAGGCCTTTGGAGCCAGGACCAAAGGTCTGCTCCAATCCTTTAGAGCCGGGGCCAAAAGGCGTCGTTTCTAAACCTTTGGAACCGGGGCCAAATTCCAGCAGAAAAAATTCACCGCTGATGCGATCTTCAGGGGCCACTGATGTTAAGGGAAAAGGGGTGCGCTGAGGCGTGGGGGTAGCTGTTGGGCTCATTTCGGGGGTGGGAGCAGCAACGGGGGTAACGCTCACCATGGGTGTTGGCGATACGCCGGGGGAAATGGGGCTGGGCTCAGGCTGACGGGGACAGGCCGTGAACAGGGCCAAGGCACCAAAAGCAAAGATAAGCGGGGTGGATTTAGCTCTTGGCGACTTGGTTGAGTTGGTTTTCAAGTTCATTGGCCTTGTGCTCCCAAAGTGTTTTAAGTTCACGGTTTTTTTCCTGTTGAATCAGCCATTTCGCTGAGTCTGCGTCATAATCGAGAGCCAGACCCAACCAGTGTAAGGCGTTGTCGAGTTGTTCTGCGTCTTGAAGCTGTTCAAAGCGCATCACGGCAACACCGGCTTGCATAAAACAGGTCAACCAGTTGCGATCAAGCAGGGTGATGCTGTTCATCAAGACGCAGGCCTGATCCAAAAGTTTCATTTTTGCGTGGGCGTAGGCATAGAAATAAACAGCCTCTTTGAGCGGCTTATCTGGTAACTCGCGGCCCGGTGCCTCTTTGATAATCCGGGCGTAAGCGGCCAGGGCTTTGGCAAAGAAATCTTGGCTCAACTCCAGCAGCAAAGCATGCCCGGCTGGCAGTTTGCCTTTGCGCAGCACAGATTTAAACATGGGCAAAAGCGGGGAGTTTTCGGCTATTTTGAGTTCTTGGGGATTGCGGTGGAGGTTTTCAAGGCTTTCGCCAATATGATAGACACAGCGGGCCAATTCATCCAGGGCAAAGAGCTTGTCTGGCACCAAGGCCAAGCTCTGCTCCAAAAAACCATGGGCTGTGAGATAGCCTTCGAGACAGGCCAATGGGGCCTTGTATTGCTGTCCCAGGCTTTTGGCAAAATGCATGATGCCCAGATTCATCATCAACTCACCACGGGTCTGAATATATGCTTCGGGGCAGTTTTCCAGGGCCAGGGCAAAGCCCTGAATGGCAAAGTCAAAATTGCCCGCCAACCCTGCCAAATGGGCACTGCGCACCTGTAAATCGAGGAAAGAGTCGCCACTGGTGGGGGCCTGTTTGAGCAGAGCGTGGGCCG
>JBFWRL010000166.1:0-11896 GCA_050248915.1 Candidatus Sericytochromatia bacterium | reverse complement strand
GGCAGACCTGTCGCCAAAAAGTGTTCGGCACTCTTTTCCAGGCAATCCAGCCGCTGTTCGGGATTGCCTTGCAAGCACAAGAAGATATAGCGCAGAGAAAAGTATTGTGCAGAGAGAAATTGATATTCAGTGAGGTTGCTGGAATGGCTTAAAAAATACAGGGTTTCCAGATTGAGGTCGCTGTAATAACCCAGCCGGGCCAGCATCAGAGGCAGCAAGAACAGGGTGGAGGTAAATGAGCTCGAAAACAAGGCATCGGGGGAGTACAAACCAAGTGTTTGGGTCTGTTGCTGATAACTTTGGAAATGGGCGCGGGTTGATGCGGCCAGTTCTGCCGTGTATCTTTGCAGGGCCTCTGCTTCTTTCTGCAACTCAGGATCTGAGCCCATCAAGGTCAACTGCCCTTCACTTGTGACCCCAAATAAATTGCGCAGGGTATTGAGCACCTTAATTTTTTGGCGATTTTTTAACAGCGCCTGAGGCACTTCCCGAATACGTCGAGCAGAGGCGGCCAAGCGCGCCGTGCGGAAATAGCGAAAAAGATAGCGGGCCTGCCAGACTTCTTGGTAGAGATATTTGAGGCGAATTTCTTCCCGTTCTAAAAATTTCAGATCAATAAACCAATCCGAAGAGGGCATCTGACTCAGGGCTTTTTTAAAGGCGGAAAGCGCTTCGCTGAGATTTTCGAAATCCAATTGGATTTCTTCCATCGAAGAGGAAAGGGGGGCCCGGCTGTATTGATGATAATACGATTGAAACAGGGGGGTGGCCCCATTTGTTTTCTCTGGACCTGAATAATGGCGGCCATATTGGTGATTAAAGAGCTGAAACAGAGGCGTAAAACGGGCGAGCAAAAGATGCAGGTAAATGTGCTGATAGCGTTCACTTGAAAGGCGATTTTTAAGTTTGCTGGTTTGGGTCTGCCAGAGTCCCTTGGCGCGATCGGCTTCTTCAAGGGCCTGTTTGAGCAAATCCAATTGCTTGGAACGGCTGGTTTCCAACGCATACTGTGCAGATAAAAGTTTGCTGTTTAAGATCTGGACGATGATTTCTTGGGCTCCGGGCTGTCGGACTTTTTCCAGAGCATCTTGGATATGCATAATGGCCATTTGGGTTTCACCCAATTGCATATAACAGGAGATCTGGTTGGCCCGAATAAAAAAATCAGAGGGGTTTTCCTGGGCCTGTTCACCCAATTCTTGTAAATAGGTTTGTTGATGAAAGCTCACCGTGTTGCGCTGGGGAGAGCTTTCGTAATGGTAAAGGCGGCTGAGTTGGGCCTTTTCTTCGGGGCTCAGCCCGAGAACCTGAAAGAGCAGCCGAATCTTCACTTTATTCAGCCGAATATAACCCCGCTCCAATTGTGAGACTGTGCTTTGACTGAACTCTTCACCCGGCAATTCGCGCTTGATCAACTGGGCCATGGTTTCAGACAATTCGATTTGCGACAGGCCCAGGGCTTTGCGCACCCGTTTAAGGTATTGGCCGGCATCTAAAAAAGGGGTTGCTTTGGCTGCCATCAAGGGTATTTATTTCCAATTCTGTTTAAATGACCTGAGTCCGCTTATTTTCAGGCTATATTAAACAGTTTACTTTGCTGTTCCCATTTCAGGAATGGAAATATAAGCAAGATAAGTGAGTAAAAACGGGAGTTATCAGGAGATATAAGTTTTTTATAATAAACAAAAAAATAAATATACCAAATAGGCGTCATTATGCTTATTTGGTATATTGGGAGAAATTCTCAGATTAAGCTCATTGTCAGATTCTGAGCATTAAAACAGTCTTAGGTTAAGAAAAGGGCTTAGCCAAAGAAAGCCCGAGCAGCTCTGAATACCCGGTCGCGCAAACCGGTGGCTTCGTAAAGCTGTGCACCGCCCAAGCCGCCCAGGGCGCCTGCTGCGGCTGCGCCAATTGTGAGCGGCAATCCCGCCACGCCGAGTGAACTCAGCGCCAAACTGGCGGCACCCGCGCCAATTCCTGCTGTGGTGCCCGCCATCAGGCCACCAATGCTGTCGCTGGCGACATTGCTGACGGCGTTGCGGGCACTGATTTTGCCACTGGCCACCGCGCCAATATTTTGAAAGGTCGAAACTGCGCCACTCAGAGCGGCACTGAGTCCACCTGCTTTGAGGCTGGCTTGGCCCAAGCCTTTGAGGCCGGGCATTGTAACGCCATTGGTTTTGAGATTTTTAATTGCTTCGGCAAATTGGCCTTCAAATTTATTGCCCACAAAGCCGCCAATCAGCAGATCTCCTACAGGGCCAATCCGAATTTGCTCCGGTTCAAAGGCGTCTCCTGGTGCCGGAGGCTGTGGCTGTACGCCAGGCATAGGGTAACAGGGCAGTTGCGGTTGAGAAACCTGAATCAGGTGGGGCAGAGGCAGCAGGGCTGGCGTCTGCATCCGATAGCTGGTGGTTGTCACCGTCATACTGGAGCTCATTGAGGTTTGCAAGGCCGGGGTCTCCTTAAGCTTTTGATTACTTACCAATTACGTTGATTACCAGATCTTGGTATTCGCTTAACTATGTTTATCCCCCATAGGCCATGAAAACTTGAGTGCTCAAGTTTAACGAAAGTTTAAAAAGGAAATAAGTTCAATCTAAGACTTGAAAATAGCCAGAATTGAAGTGGGTCAGAAAAGCCACTTTAGATAAACGACTGCCGCTCACATTCGTGGGCCAACCAGGGGTGTCGTTCGGCAATTGCCTGTAACATCTGGCTTTTGACTTGGCTATAGGCCTCAAACTGTTCGGGATCTCCCCGGAGTTCGCTGATCCGGGGATGTTGTTTTTCGCAGACCTGCTGCAAATAACTCACACAGAGGCGCTCCAAGACACGGGGATGGGCATTGGCTTGAACCAATTTGACCTCTGCATAGAGATCTTCCAATAAAGCGGCTTTGGCTTTTTCGCGCCGATTGTGAAATTGACAGGCCTGAGCGATCAGGGTCTGTTTGCTCAAACCCAGGAGTCGAAACTGTAAATCGGGCTCAGAAGGGGGGCTCATCCGTTTAAGTAACTCAGACCAGTCAGGGTTTGGGCTTTTTCCCAGAGCGCACGGGCGACTGCTTCGTCCTGGGCCTGGGCACTGATTTTTGCCCGTGCCGGAAAACCCCAGGCCTCGATCAGGCCATCGGGGCCAATATAAGTACCGCCGGGCAGAGCCTCGGTGGCTGCATACAGGGTGGGCAACGCTCCTTGCAGGGTGGGCATGGCCAGCAGACGGCTCAATTGGTCGGTCAAACCACTGTGACGGGTTAATTCGGTTTTGGTCCAACCGGGGTGTGACGCCAGCGAGAGTACTTGAGAACCTGTTGCGTTTAAACGGCGCTGCAATTCAAGCGTAAAAATCAGGCAGGCAAGCTTGCTCTGGGCATATTCACGAAAGCTGAGATAGGCTTTTTCACCTTTAAAATTGAATAAGTCGATTTTACCCCGGCGGTGGGCAATGCTGCTGAGGGTAATTACCCGTGAACCGGGGGTCTGCTCAAGTAATTCCAGCAAGAGGCCAGTGAGCAAAAAATGGCCCAAAAAATTGACGCCGATTTGCAATTCAAAGCCCTCTTCGGTCTTTGTTTCCGGTGGCATCATCACACCGGCATTGTTGATCAGGAGATCCAATTGAGGGAGCGATTGCTTGAGTTGTTCTGCAGCCTCACGCACAGACGCCAAACGGGTCAAATCCAATAATTGCAGTTCAACTTGGGCCTGGGGATGGGCTTTGCGAATTTTGGCCAGGGCGGCTTCTCCACGCTCGCGGCTGCGGCAGGCCAAAACCACACGGGCACCTTTGGCGGCCAAGGCTTGAGCCGTCTCAAAACCAATGCCAGCATTGGCACCTGTGACGACAGCGGTTTTGCCATTTTGATCGGAAAGGTTTTCAAGGGTCCATTTCATGCGCTTTTCCTGCTTTGCAGATCTCTGGGAATCTCTGGGATGCTTGGAGGGGAATCTCTGCGGCATCTTAGCAGAAAAGCCCTGCCCGGATCAACTTAAACAAGCGCCCACGCTTTCTTTAAACACTTTCTTTGTGCTAAACTTTCAGCACTGCCTTTTTTTTGGTTCTTTGTGTTTGTTTCTTTGCCGAAAAACAGCTTAGAAAGGTTTGCTCCATGCCTGATTCTGGTTACCCTGAGCAATTGAAAAATGTCATTCAAGATGTCTATCAGCTCAGCCAGGCCCATCCCGACTATGTCTTTGAAATGATTCAGGATTTTGTCTCTCAGTTGCGGAGCAATGAAGAACCCCAAGCCCTGATCGACCATTGGGTCAAACAATTGTCTGCCCTGAGTGAGCCCCGGCAAGAAGCCGGCCTGCGCATGTTTGAATATGCCCTGCTCAAGGCCCGCCAGAGCACTTATCACCCTGTCAATGCCATGGATGCCTTTATCGAGCGCCAACTCTACGGGGTCAGTGATGAAAAAGCGATTGAAAAGGGCACTGTCAGTCAATTATTGCGCGCTCAGCAGGCCCAAGGAACAGGTCAACTTCAAGAGCCCCCAGCTGTGCGCAAACCCCCGCGCACCTCAAACCAGCCCACCAATCCCCTCAATCCGCGCAATTTGCCGCCGGTTCCACCGCCTGCCCGATAGGGCTTTTGATTTAAAAAGAGTAAGGCCCCCGAATTTTCGGGGGCCTTAAGCGTTTTATTTAAGCGGCGGGGGTTTAATAACCGGCGTAAGAGGAAATTTCACGGTGAACCATGCGCCAGGCTTCTTGCTTGCTGGGGCCGTGCTGCATGATCAGGCCAAAGATGCGGTTGTAATTGGCTTGATAATAACGGGCGGCTCTGTAAGCATCCCAACGTTGGTAGTTCACGTCATAAGAATTGCGGTTATAAGAGACGATCTCACCAAAAGAGGGCATCAGCTTGGCGGCGTCGGTGGGGAACATTTTGTATTCCTGCTGAGCGGGAGGATTGTGGATGTCTTCGTAAGGCAGAGGACGGCCATCTACTTCCAGGCTGTTGACCAAGGTGTCGAGCATAATGAAACGCTTCATATCGTCGCGAGAGGCCTTGTAGAGGTTTTGCACATCACGGTATGCGCCGTTGATATAGCGGTTGAAGTGATTGCGGGCGTAGCTGTCGTTCATGTATTTGTAGTCTTCGTGGGTGGAGCTATAGCCATAGCGGATATAGTCACTCAGATCATTGAAGGTGCGGAAAGGCAATTCACCAAAGGGGGTGTCAAAGGGGCTGCGGGCATTCAGGGTGGGGGCTTTTTTGAATGCGGCATCAGCAGGCAATTTGAGGGCTTTGTTTTGATCGGCGATGGCGTCAAAACGCGAAGCAGGGACTTTGACATTGCGGTTCTGAATCAAGGGGGTTTCGGCTTTGGCACGGGGGGTGGTGGCACCTTGCACAGCGCTATTGGCGCGCATCATGCTGGGGTTTAACATGGCTTGGTTGAGCATCGGCGGGGTGGCGCTACAGGCCACAGTGCTCAAGAGCAGGCTGACAGAAGACAGGGTCAAGAAAGATTTTTTTAACAGACTCATTGTAATAATACTCCTCTTTAAATACACACTTGTTTATATTCCGCACTTTGACCGGGCGGCTCGGTACTATAAAAGATATATGGGCAAAAGACACAAAGTCTGAAGCAATAATTAAAAATATTAAACAAATTTTAACTGTTATATAAACGGTTCTTTACTGTATCATCTTGTGTTCTCTTTCAGCACTGAGCCCCTGACAGAAAATTCGTCAGGGGCTCAAGGGTGTGTTTCTCAGGCCGAATCAGGGCAGTGCGAGTTTTTGCTTCAGCTCTGCCGTGGTCTTTGTCTGGCCTTTTTCCCCGATCTGAATCAGGTAGCCGCCGTGCACAAACTCCAGCTCGGGGCCCAGGGCCAGAATTTGGCGCAATTCGGCATTTTGGCTCAGGGCAAAATAGAGTTCACTGTAGCGGGCAATTGCCAAACGCGGCAATTTATCTGCCTCAGCGGCATCTTGCCAGAGGTTCTTTTTCTGGTAAAAGGCCCGCTGACCGACATAACGCACCTGGGTGATCTGCTGTTCTTGGCCCGCTGAGTCATAAAAGCGATTCGCAGCTGCAGGGGCTGCGTTGTCTTGCATTTTCTGGGCATTGCGGCTCTGGCTGATGGCCCAAGATCCTTTGGCTTCTTCCAGGCTGCGCGAGAGATAGCCATCTGCTTCTTTTCGCATTGGCGCGCTTTCAGCAGGGCGGCGCACATCCACATCTTCGCGCACCAAAAATGAGGTGTATTCGGTGATAATCCCGTAGGCCTTGCTCAGGCGAATGACTTCCTCGACCAGCTCTTGGTTTTTGCCTTTGAGGCGAATTTGATCCAGCAAAAAGCCAATTTTGCGTGTGGCCCAAAGCCGCGGCAAAAAGCCCTGGGCCGTTTTTTCGGGGCTGAGACTTTGCCCGGCGTAGACAAATTTCTGGGCTTTGCCCTGCAAGACCCCGCTCAGTGTTAGCTGAACAGGCCCGGCTTGGCGGTAACGGCCGACCAGCACCAGCTGACTGCCTTTGAATAAATCAGGCAATTCGCGTGGGTAGAGATCATAGACCTGGGTTTGGCCAAAATCCAGCTTGAGATCGGCCAAAATGGGATGGCTGATGCGGCCAAACAGGCTGGAGACCTTGATTTCAATATTCTCTTCGGGCCGCACAAATTCGCTGCTGCCGCGGTTTTCCTGCGCGAGTTTGTCTAAAAAAGGAATATTCACGTCAAAGCCCACACCAAAGACAAAGAGCCGGGCCTTGGTTTGATTGCCCTTGCGGGCTTTGTTCAAAATGGTATTAAAGTCGGTTTCACCCACGGTGGGGTCGCCATCGGTCAAGAACACAATCAGGTTCATTTGGCGTGGGCCCTGTTGTTTGAGGGCCGTTTGCAGGGCCGAGTCAATATCTGTACCCCCGGTTGCTTCCAGTTTTTGGATATGGGCAATGGCCTTGCGAATATTGGCAGCACTGGCGGGTAAAGCACCTTTGGAAAAGGGTTCAACGGTATCACTGAAGCTGATCAAGTGAAAGCTGTCCTGGGGAGCCAATTGGTTGAGGTTGTATTCCAGCGCCGCTTTGGCCTGTTTGATCTTGTCGCCGGCCATGCTGCCGCTGGTGTCGAGAATAAAGGTCAGGTGTTTGGCTTGGTTCTGATTCTGTTTCCACTCCACTTTGGGGGCGCCGAGCAGCATAAAATAGCCATCTTGTGGCCCTTCTCGGTAAGAGAGCAGGGAGAGGCCAATCGGGTCTTCTGCGGTGGTGTAATAAATTTCAAAATCGCTGTCGGGTTTGACCTGGCTGGCTTCATAGCTGATCAACGCGCTGTATTCGCCCTGGCGGGTGATTTTGAGTTCGTGGCTGGGTGAGTAAACCGACTTGAGCGGGGTTTTGGTTTTGAGCTGGATCCTCACACTGACCTTTTCCAGGGGTTTGGCTGAAAATTTTTCGGTGCTGAGGGTATAGCGATAGGTGTGTAAATTGCTTTGGGTGGGCAAAAGCTGATCATAACTCAGTTGAATGCGTTTATCGCCCCGCGCGGGAATGGGAAAGACCCGTGCCCGGTAGAGATTGCTGCCAGCATATTCGAGCAGACCGGGGTCAATGCGTTGGCGCACAATTTCTTCGTAGATCTGGCGGGCCTGATTGGCTTGCAGCAGCTCGGCTTGGGTCATTTTGCCATCGACATCCATCGCAAATTGTGAGAGACTGGCCCCACTTGGAATTGGGAAGAGATAGGTCCCTTCCAGCTGGCGGGTTGACGGGTTGTGAAAGACCTGATCCACACGGGTGCGGGCCAGGGGGTGGTTAATTTCGACATCCACCTTGTGGTATTTGATCGCAAAATTGGGGATTTCGGGCAGGGGCGCAATGCTGTGATTGGGCAAATGGGGCAACAAAAATCCGTCGGCATAGGCGGGCAAGCTGATACTGAGCAGAATCAGTCCCCACAGCCAATATCTCGGGCGCAAAAAATAAACCATCGTCGGCCTCCTTTTATCTGGTTGATCTTTCAGACACCCAGAGGCAAGCCGATGTTCAGTGTTTTACCAAAGTGCGGGTTTGCGGGGCTTGTTATTGGCCATGAACAGGGTCCAGATGACCCCCGCCAAGACACCCCCTGAGACCAGACCCAGCAGGATCCAGGTAACGGGAGAAAAGCGGGTTTTGCTTGCGGCGCGGGTCTGAGTTTGGGCTCGGGCGAGAGACTGGCAACGGGCCATGGAGATGTCCTTCCTGGTTTGCTCTGGAGCTGAAATCGTCTTTTAGTATACCACGGCACCTAAATCACTGCATTTGAACGCATTTGCTGCCAACGTTTTTCCTGTTGCTCTAACCAGTTTAAGAGCTGGATAAAGTGATCTTGGGGGGCATCGTGGTGGGTTAAGAGGTTGATATGGTCATAATCATGCAAAAATCCCTGGTTTTTGCCAACCAGCTTAAACTCAGCTGTCGGGTGATGCAATTCAGCCATAAAGGTCATCACGTCTTGGGCATGGCCCAGACAGGTATCCGCCACGCCAGTTAAAAACAGGGCTGGGGGCAAATCCAGCTCTTTCAGGGCTTTTTCGTAATCAAATTGATCTTCGGGATCTCGCCAGGGGCCTGGTTTGACCCAGCAGACACTTTGATGGTGTGAGTGGCGACTTTCGCTGTCGGAGCCGAGTTTCCACTTGCGGGCCGGCAAATAGCCATAAATGGCTGTAAGCAAATAGGCAAAACGTTTCCAGACCCCTTCGATCTGTATCAGGCGATCCCAATTCAGGACCTTGACTTGGCGCTTGGTGCCCAAACAAAGCACACCGGCCAAATGGGGGGGGATTTTTCCCAAGCGCGCCAGATGGGCAAAAAACAAGACTCCTCCCCACGAGTGCGCCAACCAGAACAGCGGCGCTTGGGGATGTTTGGCCTGTAAATAGGTGTGAATGGCGGGCAGCTCGTTTAAGATGGTTTCTGTTTGGCTGTAACGGGTCTGGCGGCTGATTACTGGCGTGCTCTGCCCCCGTCCGCCCAAATCGCAAACATAGACTTGGTAACCCGCCTGCGCCAGAAAACAGGCCAGACCTTTGCCCGAGTCGGAATAAAAAATTTTGCCATTTTCGATGGCTCCGTGTAAACACCAAATCACCGGACCTGTTGTGCTCTCTTGGTCGGACCTGATAATTTGGCGCAGATGTAAGCGCTGTCCAGAGGGGAGTGAAACAAACAAAGATTCGTATTTAAGGGACTCGGGCTGCACCTGTGGTTTTATTCTTTCTGAGAGATGGGTATAATACTATTAATACAATAATCTTTCATTCCCACAAGTTTTATATCTTATTATTCTTTCTTGACAAAATGTCAAGTTATTTGTTATAAATTACACATGGAGATCTCCAAATCTCTTTTCTGTTCAGACTTGGCAGAGTTTTGCTCTGCCTGAGCTGGTGACGGATCTTTTCAACGAAAGTCCAGAGAATCACTGTGTCAGATCATAAAAAATATGAACCTTTTCATGTTGCTTTGCGCCGTTTACGCAAACAGCGCAAATTGACCATGAAAAAACTGGCTGATCGGGTGGGGGTCTCAGAATCCTTTATTTCAAGGCTGGAGGCGGGAGAACGGCAACCCTCTAAGGAGTTTATCCTGCAGTTGGGCCCGGTCTTTTTTCCCGAAGGCAATCACGCGGCCCTCGACGATTTACTCATTGCGGCTGATTACACTCCCCTGCATATCGATAGCTTTACAGGCCGCCAGGATGTGATTGCGATTTTTCAAGAGGCCCTGGTACACAATCCCCACAATTTCAGGGCCTATATCTCACTGATTATTTCCCTGATTCGCCAGGGCAAGTTGGCAGTGGCCCAAACCAAAATTGACGAAGGCTTTCGACTCTTTGATGACCAGATTCAGTTGCAAACCCTATCTTCGGCCCTGGAATTGGCCCATGGCCGCTATCTCAAGGCGATTGAATTCCAATTAGAGGCTCTGCGCTATTTTGACCTCAACCCCGACTCCCACCGGCTGGCCATTGAACGCCAAGATCTCCTGCTCAATCTCGGCGTGGTGTATTTTTTACAGGGCTATGAGTTTCTCGATCGCTTTATTGTGGCCCATGACCAAAAAAAGGCCAAAGCCAAAAAAGAAGCCCAGCAAAACGCCCAAGAATACCTCGCTCAGGCCCGCGATTATTTTGAAGCCGCTTTGGCCCTGGCCCCCAACGATATCTATATCCTCGATGAATATGCGCGGGTGCAGTTTAATCAGGCCTATCTCAACGACCTTGCGGGTCAAAAAAGCGATTATCTTGGCACCATTGAAGGTTTTAAACAGGTGGTGCACTCCCAAGAAAAAGAAAAACTCAGCTACCACGACTTGGTTGAAAGCGCACTGTTTTTGGTACATGCCCATGCCAAAAACCAGGAATTTGACTCTGCAGAACACAATATTAATTTAATAGAATGCTGTCTTCCCAACTATTGGCTGGTACACTATTTAAAGGCCTGTCTGTTTAGTTTGAAGTACCGCTTTCAAGCCGATGAAAACCTGCTTGAGCTTGCTCTGCGCTCGCTGCAACGGGCGATTGAAATCGACGATGAACATAACCGCACCCTGGCAGAGGCACCTGTTGATCCGGATTTAAAATCTTTGCGCACGCTGCGTGCGACTGAATTTGCCAAGTTGCTCAAGCTGGAGGAAAAGAAATGAAACCGTTCCCGCTTTTATCCCGTTTAACTCTATTGGTCAGCTTACTTGCGGCCTGCGCCCCAGCCACCGCGCCAACCACCTCGGCTTCTCCGGCAACCACTTTGACCAACAATACGATTCAAACCACCCCCACGCAGACAGATATTCGCCCCAACAGCAAAGGCCAGCGTCTGGAAGTGGGGGAAGTGGAAGGCGAGTTCAGTTTGCCCTCTGGCACCAGCTCTTTTCTGGTACAGGGTCAAATGGCCCATTTAAACCTGGATTTGCTTTTGGGAGCACCCGCTTTTGCCCAAACTGCAGATGAACTCAGCGATGAGCAGATTCGCCAGTTTAAAGCCCGGGTCGATGAACAAGCTGTGGAGATGGTGATAGATAAAATCAGTCGCGATACCAATGGGGATCGGGTGGTGGCTTATCATCTCAAACAGGTTCCCGTCTTGGAGATCAATCAGGTTTTGGAGTTTTATTCACCCTCAGAAACACTCAACCTCAAAGGGCTTTTGCCCCAAATCAAAGCCAATGCCCGTACCCGTCTCAGCCAGCGGGTGGACCTCGATTCCACCGCTGCCATTGAAGTGATTCAGCGCGAGTCAGATTCTGTGGTGCATCAAATTACTCCCGATGAGCTGCGGGATTTGGCCAAACGGCCAGAAGTGCTTGTATTTCGGGATTTTCTTCAAACCCAAATCAAACGCAAAGAAAACAAACAGCGCAATTTTAATGCCATTGTTAATGAATTTGATCTCAAAAACAAGGTCTTGCCCAAAATTCAGACCAAGTTGGACGATCTCAATGCCCGTCAGCTCAAACAATGTGCACTCAATCCTGAACAATGTCTGCAGGTCTTAAAACAGTGCCGCCCGACGCAGATCAAGGCCTGTCCCAAACCCGAAGAACGCCTCAATCAAGCCCGTACGGGGATTTTGCGCCCAGGCATTTTCTTTCCTCGGGTGGGTTCTGCTTCTCCGCCTCCCCGGCTGCCGCGTTAAAGACGTTGCATACTCAGATCGGTGAGCTGTGCGCAATGGTACACTGAAGCATGTCTCGCAGCCGCTTTGAGCAATTAACCACCCCCCATCGCAGAGATGGTGAAGAGTCAGGCTTCCTTTGGACCTGGCTATATTTGGGCTTTGCACTTGTTTTGGCCCTGTTCCTGATCCAGAGTGTGCAGCACAAACAGGGTTCTGCCACCCCCGCTGCTGCGGCCTCAACCCAGCCCAGTGCCACGCCACGACCCCC
>JBFWRL010000165.1:0-12288 GCA_050248915.1 Candidatus Sericytochromatia bacterium | reverse complement strand
ACATGACCCGTTTGCGCAAGACACAGGGTCTAACCCTGAGTGCTTTGGCGCAGGCTGTCAATGTCTCAGAGTCGTATATCTCCCTGTTGGAATCAGGGGTGCGCAACCAGCCCTCGCGGGAATTGGTTCTCAAACTGGCCTATACCTTGGGAGCCCGCAGCAACAACAGTTTAACCGACGATTTTTTGGTTACGGCAGGGTATTATCCCTCTAATAAACACAACTATACCAGCCATGCAGAGACCTTAAATGTCTATCAGACCCAATACCAAAAAGATCCGAGCGATTTTAACAGCTTTTCAGCCCTGATCATGGCCCTGATCAAAATGGGCGAAACCCAAAGCGCACAAGAGATGATCCATCAGGGGCTGGGACATTTTGAACAGTCTTTACAACTCCAGGCCCTACTTGCAAGTTTGGAACTGGCCAAACAAAATTATTCCCAGGCCCTCAGTTTACAATCCTTTGTGATTCAACAATATCTCGCTTTCAATGAACGGGAGCCTGAGACCTTAAAGCGGTTGCAGATCAATTTGGGCATTATGCATTTTTTTTATGGTCTGCACCACGAACAGCAAGGGCGCAAAGCCTGGATTCAAAAGAAAACAGATCTCAGTGAGAAAGCCAAAACAGCTGCAGAGAGCCATTTGACCAGTGCCTACGAAATCTTTGCTGACTTGTTAGAAAGCCATTCCGAAGATATTTATCTCTTAGATGAATTTGCGCGGGTCAGTTTTAATTTGGCCCAAATCTGCGACGAGCAGAGCCAGCCAAAGTCTCAGCAATTGTGGCAGGCCTGTTTGGTTCACTTGCAAAAAGTTTTGCACGCCGAGCAAAAATACAGCTTGGGGCGGGAAGTACTGTTGGAAACCAGTTTGTCTTTGGTTCATGTCTTTAGCAAACTCAACCAGTATGAGCAGGCAGAAACCCTGATCAATATCTTAGAAATCACGGTTACACCTGTCAATTGGCGCGTGTTGTACGCCAAGGCTTGTTTTTTTACGCTTCGTTTTTTGAGCCAAAATAGAAGCCAAGACCTCAATTTGGCCTTGCAATATCTCCAACAGGCCAATCGACTCGAACCCACTCTGGTCCGTCAATCGGCATTGCTTTCCCCGGATTTAAGTACCCTGCGCTCTGAGAAGACCATGGAGTTCCGTCGCATTTTCCTCTAACGGTTTTTATTGGGCCAGAATCAAATCCATATCTGGACTGATAGGGCCTGCGCTGAGAGTATCAGTTAAAAAGTGCAATGCAGGTTGAATGACCGCAGGTGAGCTTAAAATCCGCACATGCCCAAGTCCTTTGGTGGTCAGCAGCTGGGCTCCCGGCCATGCGCGGCAGAGTTTTTCACCACTGGCCCAATTGACTTCACGATCGTCGAGATCATGAACAAACAGGGCTTTCTCGTGTCGGCGGCTGGCCATTTGGCGCAAATTGAGGGTATCCACTTCGAGTCCCAAGCGGTTTTCGAGGCGTTTTTGCATACGTTCCCGCACCGCTTCACTCAAACCCACCCCTTTGGCAAAGAGTGCAATCATGCGCTCAACCTCTGCAGGAGAGGCCAACATGACCACCCGTTCTGCCTGTAAGCCAAACTCCAAAGCCAGTAAAGTGGCTGCAGCACCCAAAGAATGCCCGACCACACCGACCCAGGGTCCTGTCGCCGCTTGCACAGCCAAAAGACCCTGTGCCAATTCGGGCAGAGAAGAACGGTTGCCTGGGGTGTCGCCATGGGCATGGGCATCGTATGTCACCACCGACAAACCGGCTTCGAGTAGGGGTTGAATCCAGGCATAATACTGGCTACCCCGACCCGACCAGCCGTGGGCCAATCCCACGACGGCTTCACTTTGGCCCCAACGCCAAGCTTTGATGGGCCCTTGCGGAGTTTGCACCTCAAAGGTCTGAGCTTCTCCGAGTACCCGTATTTCGCGTTGATGGCGGCGAAACTGACGGGGTGTCGAAAACAGGGCTTCTGCTCTGGCGGCAGTCGCTTCTGGGGCCAGCAATCCCGCCACTTTAAAGCCAAGACGGTGGGCCTTCAAGTTGATTTTTAAAGCGAACGTTCGTGCCTTTTTTTGCCAATTAAACATCTGCTTGATTCTCCTTGATTATTTCTGAATGCGGATCAACAGATCTGAAAATAAGTTGCGAACACGTTGCAGGGCCTGTTTTTGCCCCAGCAAACGCACATAAAAATGACTGGAGAGCAAAAGCCCATAGACTTCTTGTACCACCGTGGCAGGATCCAATTCGGGTCTAAACTGCCCCACTTCTTGGCCAAAGACAAAGCTCTTTTCCAAAACATGGATCCATTCTGACTGAATGCGAACCAGCTCATCGCGCACCGGGCCGGGTTGATCATCGAGTTCGATGGCCGAAGCCACAAATAGACAGCCCCCTCGAGTCGCCTGGGCTTCGGAGAGACCCCATTCCAGCCAAAATTCAAACAGGGCCTGAAAACGGGCCACCCCCCGCGGCATTTTTAATGCTGGACGACTGACTTTTTGTGCAAAGAGCGCAGCGGCGGTCTGCAAAACCTGAATCTGCAGCTCTTCTTTGGAGCCAAAATGGGCGAAAAGACCGCTCTTTGACATCTCCAAAGCATTGGCCAATTGGCCAATGCTCAGGCCCTGCAGACCAATTTTGCTGGCCATTTCGGTCGCTTTTTCCAAAATCAGTTGCTTGGTGAGTTTGCCTTTTTTGATGATTGTTTTCATATTCAAATTATAGAACGAACGTTCGTTTTTATGCAAGCTTATCTCTGTTCATTTATTTCAGCTTTTCCCGCTCCCTTTTTAAGACCTGATCAATGATCTGGGGCTTGAGCAACCTGCCAAGATCGCATTTGAGCAGCTTTAAGACCAGTTGATCATAGCTCAAATTGAGTGATTGGGCTGTATTGCCCAAATGCCAGAGCTGTTTTTCGAGGTTTTGCAAGAGCCAGGCTGTTTGTATTTGGCCTTCGGAAAGTCGGCAGCTTTTAAAGTAGACACATTTCCCGCTCTGGCTCAGAATCAGCTCACCCATGTGGGCCTCTTGGGTCTGGCTCGGGGCCAATTGAGAGACAAAGCGCAGCAATTGGTAAGAGCCCAAGTCTTGCACCGCTTGGGTTTCAATTGGCATTTCGAGCAAGCCAGCGGCCATCCAGGTTTGGAACTGGGAGATCTCTCCCCGCAGGGCCTGCAATTCGGCTTTGAG
The DNA here is from genome assembly GCA_050248915.1 of Candidatus Sericytochromatia bacterium. Classification (GTDB taxonomy): domain Bacteria; phylum Cyanobacteriota; class Sericytochromatia; order UBA7694; family UBA7694. The sequence goes on along the minus strand of JBFWRL010000165.1, from coordinate 9,084 downwards.
TTCTTGCCAATTTTGGGCTTGGCTCTTCCCTTCTGTTTTGAGCGGCTGCACAGCGTAGTCCAGACGGCTGTAATACCAAAACAGCTCGGCAAAGAGATCGCCAATTAAACTGCGGTGTAAAAAAGCATAATCACTGGGGTGCGGATAGAGACAGATCATTGCTAGCGCATCTGCGACAAAGACCAACAGACCGACCTGCCCCGGATGCAGCTCAAAGATCCGCAGAGCCGTTTCCAGTCCTTCCAAGGCATAGCCGCTCAAGACACAGGCTTCGCGCGGCAAAATCCCCTCTGAGATTGCACTGCGGCGATAGGTGTCGCGCCAATCGATACCCGGCGCATTAAAAAACTGGTGTAAATAGCCTTCAATTCCGAGGTGCTGGGGCAAAAAACGCAAATGCTGGGCATCCAGTTTTTTGGCCATACGTTGAAACTCAACCACCGGCGCCGCTTTCCAGAGTTTTCCATCCGTTTTAAGGCTTTTGTGTGTTTTTTGCATTTGAGTGCCACTTAAAGCTTGGGGCTCTCCTTCGGGACTCCAATTGAGAATATAGCTGTGGGGCAAATAGGCATAATAGGCCAAATCGTCTTCGACATTGACCATCCCCAGGTCTGCATTGTTTTTTTCACGAAAGAGGCGCAGGTCGGTAACGGGATGGGGGTCAATCAAAGGAACGAGGCGAATCGCTTGCCAGACCTGACTTGGAGCAGCTTTTAAACCCTGCTTTAAAAAAATATCTGCCAAAACCTGTGTTTGCCACTCAGGCATTTGCCGCCCTCCTGAAATAGTCTTTAAGGCCATTGACTCCCAGTTCATGGCGGGCAAAACGGGCCAAAATCCAAAGCAAGCCAATTTTTTCCCCTTCAAAAATGCCCAACATGGGCAAAAGAGGACTCAGCTCGGAGGGGCCATACTGCTCAGGAGAAAGCATGGGATTAAGATGCAATAAACGCGGCAAAGGCTGTGCCCATTTGGCTTTTAGAGCCTGTTCTAAAACCCAGTGAACCCCACCTGCGGGATCATTTTCGGCCCCATCTGAAATCATCAGCAGGTCTGTGGGTCCCCAGGCCAGAGCATCTAAAAAGGGCTCAGCCAAACCAGTTTGGCCTTGGGCCTGTGCCAATAGGGGATGTTCTGGTGGATGCAGCCAAAAGACCCGGTATTCTTTGCTCAAAGCGGGCAGACGGTAATGGGCCGCCAATGCCGTGATCAAGGGCCGCAAATAGCTTTCTCGACTGCCCCGACTGGATTGACTATTATCTATCACCAAAGCGACTTTTTCAAGTTGCATCCAGGGAATCTGAAAGCGTTTAAGGGCCTTGTCAATCAAGCCCTCTAGACGCCCCAATTCACTTTCGCGTTCTGTAATGGGAAGCGAAAAGATATAGGCCAATAAACGTGTCAAGCCAACCTTTTCAGGGTTAAAATCCAATTTAAATTTATGCGCTTGAGCCGATGATTGCATTCTCAGTTTTTCTTGGTCTGTCATCTGGTCTTGCATCAACGCTAAAAAGGCTTTGCGATTGAGATTAAATCTGGGAGCCAAACCCTCTGCCACGGTAAAAGGCAGATTTTTTAAAGCCTGGGCACTGTAATGGGCCTGGCGAAACTGCTCCAATAAAGGGGTTTGAAATAGTTTTTTTTTCCAGTCTTTGCGATGCAAAAAACAGTGAATTTCTGGTTCGAGACGTAAATGGAAGTGACGGCTAATTAATCGCAATAACCGGCGGTATTTGACCACATCAAAAAGCAGATTATTCCGCCAGGAGAGGTATGCTTGAAAGATGGCACGGGTCCGGCGATTGTTGACATGGGCCTCAGCCAAAGCGGCAAAGAGCTTGTATACCCGGTGAACCGGCAAATCATGTAAAGCCCTGTGGATTAAATTGCGCTCCCACTCCCGCTCATCCTGAGTTTGTGCAGGCATTTTTAAGAGATGGTACAGGATGCGCACCTGGTTGTGTTGGTTGATCTCCTGGGCCAGAGTGGCTGCGTAGAGATCTCGGTAATTGGCACAGATATACAGATGCAAAAAATCCAACGCCGCGCGCTGCTCGGAAGCACTGCTGTAATAGGTGCTCTGGCTGGTTCCGCTGATACAGCTGCTGAGAAAGAGCAGAATATCCCCGGTTTCAACCTGGGCTGTGTACTCCGCCATGGCACCTCTAACTTAAATAAAAATGAATAGGCCCGGGACAAAAGCACAGAGAGACAGACAATGATCGTTCAAAAGCGAGTTGCGGAAGTCCCTCCGAAGTTCCACGGGCCTGAAGGAGATTGTAACGCTTTTTTGTTACCTTCTCAAAGGGATGAGCCTAGCTTTTGCAAAGTTGGCGACATTGCACACAACTTTTATCATTTTCAATCTGGAGCAAATCTTGGGCCTGTGACCTTGCCCGTTCGATCGCAGCCATTTCCTGGGCACAGATCGAGATATCAAAGAAAGATTTTAAATCTTGCATTTGGGCATGGGCCCGCCATTGGCCAAAGAGAGAAACACCGTAAACAAGTGCCATGCCCAGTGCTGACGCGGGTATGGCCAATAAGGCCCAAGGCGCATCTCCAAGCATGAGTTGGGCACATCCGTACATCGTCACAAACAGCCCGAGCAGCCCCATACTCGCTCCAATCGCCAAAAGCAGTGTCCAAACATAAGGATGGGGACCAAAATGGCCGTGTAAAAGAGTGCCTGCTTCAACATCCCTGGCTTGAACCATCAAAACTGGTGACCAATAATGGCGGGCCTCTGGTTTGACCGTCACATGGATAAACGTATCTAAAACAGTTCCCTCAAACGGACACTGGGGCTGTTGCAGGCGCAAACGAAACTTTTCAAAGGCCTTTTGAGGATGACAGGGCACCAACGTTTGAAAACGGGGTCTTATACGCGGCACAGACATACATAATTATCCCACCGAAATTTGATTACTTATTTTAGCTTTTTTAGAAATAAAAGTCACCCCCGGCCCATTTCCATTCTCCATTCTCCATGCCATTCCAAACGGCCATGTTATGCTAAACACACCCTGAGTATTCGTTTTTCTAATCCTGAATATGCTCCCGCTTTTGAATCTCAGCAGGCACTGCCCCCTGCCAAGAGAGCCGGATATCATAAATGCAATTGCCCAAACGAAGACTCAGATCGCGATTAGGTTTAAAATGTAAAACTTCGATGGTCTCACGATCTACATTCACAAACTCTGGCGGCAGCGGTGGGTGTTGCGCCAACTCCCAAAAAAACTCATTTAAAACATAGCGTTTAAACCCAGGATCTTCGAGCATGTTTTTTATTGAATCCCCCATCTAAATACCGGCAAGTTTTATTATTCTTCCCCATTTCAGCCTATCTTAAACCTCTTGGTCAAATCCTTAAATTTAACACTCTTTAAATAACAGTTAACCGAGATATAAGAATTTTTTTCGCCCAATTGGGGATACTTAAACAAGAGTTCCCAATAAAAATAGCGTAAAAGAGAATCCCCCAAATGAAAAAATTACTTTTGCTTTCTGTATCTTTGCTGGTGATGCATGGTTTGAGTGCCTGTGGCACAACGCCTTTGCAAACCACGCAATCAGCTCCCCAGGTCAACGCCTTGCGCGCTTCAAGCCCAGAGGCAACCACTCAGCCCACCCGTTTAATGGAAACCTTTAAAGGATTTTTGGGCTATCACACCAAATATGGCCAAACTGTTCCCCACGCAGAATTGATGATGGAAGTGAAATCTTTTTTCTTCAATTCTGTTTATCGCTTAAGCCAAAGAAGCACCTTGCGCTACAGCTTGCGCTATGAAAATTCCAACGATTTTGCCATGGGCCATGTGCGTTTTGGCCGCGATGGCGTTTTGTATTTTGAAAATTTCACCACCCATGGTTACAATTATCTCCGCTTGGGCACGTACCAGGCTTATGCCCCCCAGGCCAGTGAAGGCGAGCCGATTCAATTTCAATTAGATCCCACTTTAAAATTAAAAATGTCGTGGCCGGGCATTAATCCCATGGCCAAACACGATATCCAGATCTGGTCTAAAAATGCCATCAAGCCTGTGCAAAAGACACCTGCTGAATTGTTTTAAATCATCGCCTCTAAGGGCTTAAATTCAACTTGCAGACCGTTTCCAGCATACAAATTTTCGAGTTGTTTTCTGACAATGTCCAGTTCGGTGTGGCAAAAGGCAGCTCCGCCGTTTGAACTGACCACTTCGGTTTGTTTTTCCAAGATCACGCGATCTTGTTTTAAGGCGACCTTGATAGCAAATCCCGCGATAGCATAGATCAACGCGGGTGGAATCAGCGTGGGGCGGAGCGAGGCTTTAAAATAGATGCTGGATTCGGTTTGCGTTCGGGGGGTGATATACATGGTATTCACAAATTCAATTTTATCTTTTGAATAGTATTCCAATTCAATGATCCCCGGCATCAAAAAACGCCCCAAATCGCGGTCGACTTCTCGGCCAAAGTGAGAAATAAACCCAGATTGAGGTTTATCTTTTGTGTATTGAACTTCCAAGCCCGAGTCGATGTGAAAGGGCTTAATTTGGTTTCTAAATCGTTTGGATTCTGTGCGAATAATGCCCGCATGAACAAACGGTGTGTGAAAAGGGTCCAAGAAATTTTCAGCAATATCCAGACTGCCACATTTCAGATGAGTGCGATAAGAGGTCGTCACCAGCGAGTCATCGTTTAAATGGGCGGGCAAATGGGGATTTTTGTCTGTGCTGGCCTTTAAACAAATCCAAATATATCCAGCTTCTTCGCGCACTAGAAACTTTTTGAGCTTGGCGGCTTTGACCTGTTTATCTGCCATCAAACCCGGCACTTTGACACAGGTTCCTGCGTGATTAAATTCCCAGCCATGAAAAGGGCATTGCAAATGGCCATTGACAATCTGGCCCCCAGAAACAGGAATGTTGCGGTGGGGGCATTTATCGATAAAAGCCAATGCCTCGCCTTGCCCATTGCGATAAACAACCACGGGTTTGTCTAAGAGTTTGAAACTGCGGGGTTTTTGTTTTACATCTCTGGATTCACACAGCACAAACCAGTATTCTTCGAGCGTTTTAAAGTCCACGCCACTCTCTCCTCAAAAAATTGCTTTATTTTTTGAGTAAACTTTGAATGCCAGCGTGAATGCCACCCACGGTCAGCCCACCGACGCCACCGAGTGCGGCACCACCGGCAGCCCCAACAGCCAAGGTTTGCAAAGCGAAGCCGGCCGTAAAGGCCAGATTGGCAGGGGTGTAATTGGCAATTAAATAAGCGGCAACAGGCAAAGCCAGGCCGCCAGCAATGGCTCCGCCGATAGCGCCTTTTTTGGCATATTCAAGGGGCTGCACAGGAACTTTGCCTGTGGGTTGCGCTTTTGTGCTAGAACCAATCGAAGCGGAATCTGGTTGCAGAGAGAGCCCTTCTAAGGGAGCTGGTGTTGTTTTTTTCACAGCAGGGGCAGGGGGGGCTTTGCTGACAGGTGTGAATACGGAAGGTGATTGGACGCTCAGGTTTCCCATGGAAATGATTCTCTCTTCTTTTTTTTCGCTAAGGCTTTGATATATATATCATCAAATTTTGGCCAACTATTCTTATCTTAAGCTTAAGAATAGTTAAGTCTGAATTTAATTGTTTTAAATGGATTGAATTAACCCAAATAAATCACATTCATCAAGGCCTGTTGAATCCGCTGCACCTGCCCAAAGGTGCGCAGTTTGACATGGTTCTGTTTGGGTAGCACCAAAATCCAGCCCGCTTGGACCGCATTTAATTGACAAGTCTCTGCGATCAACTTCAATTTTGACGGAGCGATGTTTCCGTAGAGCAACTGGCATTGGCCAGCTTCAATCTGAACGAGAATCACAGCTCCCAGACAACGGGCGTGGATGACCCTGTAGAATTTAAAAAATAGATTTTTTCCGTTTATTTGGGGTGCCTCCGGTCATAAATCACGCTTGAAATTGCTTTAAACGGGCTTTTTTGGTATGAATTAAGAGTAGGGACGGTTCAGCCATTTTATGTCAGCGCAAACGTTTTTTCAAGCAAAATGGGGTTTTCAGCTTTTAATTTTGGGACTTGGCCTGTGGGGAACGGCTTTGTTTTTTTTGCCCGGTTGGGTAAAACCTGGTGATTCACCCAGCCCAATACCCTATCTTTTGTTTATTCTGGGGTCAACCTGTGTTGTGTGGGGTGCCTTAAAAATGCTGGGTGCGTTGCTGATCAAGGTCTTCTTGTCATTATTTTTGTCAGATTCGTAGAGGAGAACTCAGATGGACAGTCTTAAAGGCCAAACGCTCGGAACTTGGAAAGGCATGGTTTTTGATAGCACCATCAAAGCCAAAGATGAAGTTGGCAAAGGGTTTGAAAGCCGGGACGAAGCCGTTGCTGCAGCCCAAGCCAATCAAGGTGCTGAAGCCATTGTTAAAGACAAAGCAGGCAAGTACCATGTCTATGCCATCGATGATGGATCCGCTTACGCCTTTACCAAAGGCAATATTGAACAGGTCAAAGATTATCCTGTCAGCAATATTGTGAGCGATCCCAAACAGATGAATTTTGACATGGTTTCGATGGTCACAGAAGACAATTATGAATTTGTGGCTCCTTCTGTTCATCAAAACCGCTTGTCGGGCGATCATTTGGTGATCGACAAAACCAGACACCCCCAATGGGACAAGGTGAATTGGCCTGTTGGCAGCGATGTGACCCCCGCTCAAGAAGAGCGGGCGATTAAATTGTATACGTCTATGTCCATTCAACAGTTTCGCTCTCAAAATGGGGGCCGGGATCCCAATCCCCGTGAGTTGCTGGCGACTCTGATTGACAATGCCAAACATCTGCCTTACGCAAGTACCGCTGAATTGGCTGGGAAATTCAAGATCGCGGGCTCCCCACTTACAATTTTTGGTTCAGAAAACTCTAGCAGTGTTGTCTTTCAAACAGGTACAGGACGCTGTGGAGATTTGGCCGATCTGCATTATAAGTTTGCCATGGAGGGGGCCAAACAACTGGGTTTTGAGCAAACTATGAAAGACAGTCTCTTTATTATTGGGGTGCAAGGCGTTGGCGGGGCCAATGTCAATCACGCCGCTTTGGGCTTTGTCGATCCGCCAGACACAGTGGCCAATTTGACCGCCACGACCTTATCCACAGCTTCTGTGTATGATCCCTGGCTGCAACAAAGTCAGAGCCGCGATGCCACCACCTGGGGCTCTGAATATTGTTTTGACATTCTCGAACATCCGCTTTTGCCTTTGCGAAATGTGATTGGCACTTTTCAACACGGTTTTCAAACCAAAGTGGATGATCCTCGTTATAAAATGATGGCTTTTACCCCCGATTACAGTACCCGTCACGAATTCGACTACAGTCTTCGCAAATAGGGTTTAAGATTTGGTTAAAATAAGCATGAAATTTAGTTAATTCTGCGATAAGCTCTGAATGAGCATGATTAAATTAAACCCATCCATTCAAGCTTCTGCACCCGTCGCACTGCCGCAAAAGGCATCCTCATCGGCTGGAACTTCCCAGTCTACTCCGGCTGCTCCTGCGCAACAGACCTCTGTTCATATTCTTCCAGATGCAGTTCATGTCAGCTCCGCTCCCCGTGCCCCCAAAGCCATGGCGCCAATCACCTTCGCGGAACCGCCAAAACCTGACAGCCAAGAAAAAGACGGTCCCTGGAAAATTAAGCGCGTACATGTCAATGCCGGATATATTGCGCATCACAGCATCATGCACACCGGCCCAATGCAGATCAAAAATGACAAATTCAATACAGATGTTGAGATTACGGGTATCAAGCAGATCCCCCGCTATAATTGGTCATATATCAACCCCGCATCGGGTGGGCGTTTTGCACCCGATGAACCTCAAAATGTCGTGGGCGTAAATATTGAATTTGCCAATAAATTTGGTCTCGAACTGGATGCCAAGCACAATAAGGTGATCGTCGGCGATTACAATCAGACCGTTCATTTTAATGGCATGATCAATGGCGTTCATGTCGACCATGATGCGCCTTTAAACACCTTCATGCAGCAGCACGAGCAAACCTATGCCAATGAGCAGGTTTCATTGCTCGCTACCCGTCAATTTGATCTGCCGGCCCCTCAAAACCACCGTTTGTCTTACGTCGTCAAAGCCGGTCCCAGCGTGATTATGACCACGACCCGCACGACGGTTTTAAATGGAGATCAATTTGATCATACCACCTCTTCCTTTGCGGTCGCAGGTTGGGGGGCCACCGTTGAAAATGGTTTGAGATACGAATTGGGGCCCAAATTGGGTCGAGTCGGGATAGAAGCCGCTTATGCCGTTTCTTATCTGGACTACAGCAAGTATTCCGTCGTCGGTGGCGGCACCGGAAGCCATGATGCCGTGGCGGGACAGTTTACCCTCAAGCTGACCAAAGCCTTTGAGTTAAATCGGAATAAAAAATCCGACAAATAAAGCCTGGTCTGGCAAAATTAGGGCGCTGGTTAGCCAGATCGACAGAAGCAAAGAAACTTTCTTTCAAGTTATGGGGAGGCTCAAACAGCTTGTTTGATGACCTTTCACCCAATACACAGGCCTCTCTAATGAGAGTTATCTCAGGGTACTTGCTTTAACAAAATTAACCGAAAGATGCCTGGCCAGATGACAGAAATCTGGCTGGACTTGGACACAGCGGCCTTAGGTAGCCTGAGAAAATTACTTTTGGCTCTGGGCGCAGTTGAACGCAACGAAACGGTCATGGCGCCAACCCGCTCGCCCGCCCAGATTTTTTATCTGCAGAATGGCCGGGTGATAGCTTTAAACAACCAGCATCAACTGCTTCCGGGGCGAAAGATTATTGGAGCCGGATTCCGTATGCTGACCAACCCATCAAATGCCAGTGCTCCAAAATCTCAAATCGTCAAACCTACGCTGGCCCATGGGATCTGGCTGTCCCTGATGCCGTAGCTGAACCGTTAAATTAGTTTGTTTCTTTTTTCTACCGGCCATAGACGCGTTTTTACCGGATATTGGCATCAATTTTTCAATCTTACCAAGTCCATGAGGAGGCATGTTATTGTAAATGTTTTCGTAAGTCCCTTCCTTGACTTGATAGGTTTCGTG
>JBFWRL010000164.1:0-12374 GCA_050248915.1 Candidatus Sericytochromatia bacterium | reverse complement strand
AATAAACAAAAGTATCTATTGCTTATAGAGTCAATGATAATTTTTTATACATAAAAAGAAAAAGCAGCCAAGTTTGGCTGCTTTTCAGGCTCTTAAATCGGCTTAAGCAAAGGCGCGGGCTTCGGCCTCAAAGCGATTCTCTAAACCCGCATGGGCTCCCGGAGACGAGCGGAACCAAGACGAAATTTTGGATTCTTTGAACTCCGCAATGGCTTTGCCCACTTCGTTGGCCGTCAATGGACGCCCAGCTTGGCGCTGCAAAGCGGCAATATGTTCAGCGGCCCCATCGGCAAGCCCCCCGACATGGTTGGTGGTGCCCATGATCAGATCCTGAATGCGGGGATCTTCACGCACCTCGGGGCTCAATTCCGCTTTGTCCATAAAGCGCTGAATATTCTGGCCTTTGTCTTTGAGGGCAAAGGCCTCTTGGGCCATGCCAAACTCTTTGTTGTTTTGGTTTGAGAGGTGGGCCCAAAGCGCATCAAACTCTTTGCTGGCCAAGCCGTGTTGCTCGGCCACGGCTTTGAGTTGGGCCCCAAAGGGATTGGCGGGGTCGTTGATAAAACGCGAGAGCGTGCTACCGGCCCCGCCTTTGTTCTCACGGGAGGAACCATCGGGATAGACCGAAGATTCAAATTGATAAGTGCCATAGGTCTTGCCACCGAGATCGTCACTTTTTTGCGGGCGCGAAATGGCCCCTACAGCATAGGGATCATTCGGCTTGCGGTAAACGCCCGACTCATGAAAAGCGGCCATCGCAAAACGCGGCACAAACTTGCTGTCGTCGTGGTATTGCGAGCGCTGATACATTTCACCCGGCGCACCTGCCGTGGCTGGAGGCAAGCCATCAGCACCTGCAGGTGCCGCAGCAGGGGGACTAAAATAGCGGTCAAAAGAACCCGTATCACTGCTCACTTCGGGGCGCGCATAGTCGTTCATATAATTATCAGGCAAAGGTGGAGGCGGGGTTTGTGCGCCGGGCGTGGGCATATTTACGCCATTGGGGTTAAAGTCGGCTTGGGCCCGACTTTGGGCATTGTTTTTATCTCCGCCCCCAAAGAGACTGGCAATGGCGTTAAAGATGCTTTTAAAGGCATCTTTGATCACCTGAAAAAAGGAGCGGTCAGATTTGACCTCGTTGTTTTGGGCAATTTGCTCGGTCAATTGCGTGGCGGGGGGAGAGTTTAAACTGGCCGCCAAATCTTGAATCGATTTCAGCTCATCATCGCTGAGCAGTCTTTCGCTCTCTCCGGTGGATTTAAATTCTTCTAATTTGTTTAAAATTTGTCCCACCGCGGCTTTGTCTTCGGCAGAGAGCGGACTGCTATCCAGTGCAGAGCGCAATTCATTCATTTCTTGGGGAGTAATTTTGCGATCGGAGGTAACGGTATTGATTTACCCAAATATTCTTGACGTGCACTGGGATTGACTTGCATGGAGCATCATTCCTGTCCTGATTTTGATAATATGCGGGAAATAGCTGATTAAAAAAGTATATACCCGATCGGGATAATCGCTAAACATCTGGCCAAGCAGAATCAGAGAGGTTGTTATTCAAACCCCAAACAGGGTATAAAGGATAAGAAGAAAATGATGAACACAGAAAACCGACCCACCTTTCGCCGAATCAAAGGCAGCACCTCTTACCTGGCTCTGGAGCATTCCAATCTGGGTCTCTACGTCTATAAAAAACGCGGCGTCTTGATCGACTCCGGTTATACCGAAGAAGATGCGCTTTGGATTGCCGAATTGCTCGAAGGCGAAGCGATTCGGCTCGAAGCGATTATCAATACCCATGCCCACCCCGACAACAGTGGTGGCTCATCTTATCTGAAAAAACGCATGGGCTGTAAAATTTTTGCCACATCGATTCAACGGCCCTTTATTGAAAACCCCTCTCGCTCCAATTATCTGGCCATGGTCCAGGCTGTGGTGGACAAAGAAAAAGAAGAGAGTGAAAGCCAGCGCAAGCGGGCCCTGCTCAAAGCTGAGAACCTGAAAAAAGACGCTGCCCCAGCAGAGGGTGCAGAAGCCACTCCCGAAAAAGCCGAAGACAGCCCTCCAGAAGGAGAAAACCCAACCCCTGCAGAAGCTGAAGCCCAAGATCTGAGCGCCGAGCCCGTTTTGGAGTTTATTGAAAATGACCACAAACGCTCGGTCATCAAGCCCAAACCCTGTCAGGTGGATGGCAATCTCGACCCCAAAAAACCTTTTTTAATGTCTTCAGGCAAACAACTCCAGATTGTCGATCTCTCCGGGCACGTCATGGGCATGTGTGGCGTGGTCACCCCTGATGACGTCTTTTTTATCGCAGACTCACTCTATACCTTTGATGAGCTCTCCGACAAACCCATTCCCTACCTCGAAAGCGTCGAACAATTCAAAAAAAGCCTCGACGTGCTCTTGGCCACACCCTATTCCAATTTTGTGCCCACCCACGGCAAACCACTGGAATTCAGTATCAATTCCGAGGTGCTCTTTCACAAACGCCAGATCGAAATGATCGAAGAGGCGATTTTATTGCACCTGCAAATGCCCCACACCCGGGAAGAGTTGGTGGCCTTGATCTTTGCCACTTTTGGCATCGAACAGACCATTCCCAATTTTTATATGATGTCTTCGACCATTGTCTCGTTTTTAAACCATCTCAAACGGGACAGACGGGTTGCCATCATTCACGAAGACGGCAAAACCCGCTGGTTTACCAAACAGAAGTAACCCGTTGCGCCACAGGTCTTAACCTTTGACGCAAACCACCTGTTTGAGGGTATGCACAACCTCGACCAAATCGCTTTGGGCCAACATCACCGCATCGATGTCTTTGTAAGCGGCGGGGGTTTCGTCGATCACCCCCATGTCTTTGCGACACTCCACACCGGCTGTGGCCTGCAGGTGATCTTCTAAGCTAAAGCGCTCACGGGCTTTGGCGCGAGACATGGTGCGCCCCGCCCCGTGACTGCAACTGTGAAAGCTCTCTGGCTGGCCTTTACCACGCACAATAAACGAACGGGCCCCCATGCTACCGGGAATAATCCCCAGATCACCTTCGCGGGCGCGAATCGCCCCTTTGCGGGTAACCCAGATATTGGCCCCAAAATGGTGTTCGCGGGCGATATAGTTGTGGTGGCAATTGACAACTTCGGTTTCCGTTTGAAAGGCAGGCAAAAGGGGAGACTCCCCCAAAACAGCCAGAATATTGGCCAGCATGACCTCACGATTGGCAAAGGCATAACCCTGGGCCCATTCCACGGCCTGGATATAGTCGTCAAAGAGCGGCACACCTTCAGCCAAATAGGCCAAATCGCGGTTGGGCAAATGAATAAACATCCGCTCCATCTCTTTGCGAGCCGCTTCGATAAAATAGCTGCCAATGCGGTTGCCAATCCCGCGCGAACCACTGTGCAACATGATCCAGACCTGTTGGGCTTCGTCGAGACAAATTTCAATAAAGTGATTGCCCCCACCCAAACTGCCAATCTGGGTCATGGGGTTTTTCTGGCGGGCCTCAATCTGGGGGTATTTGTCTGAGATGGTTTGGTATTTTGTCTCCAGTTCTTTCCACATGCGCTCTCCCCGGCGCGCAAAGCGCAAGAGATTGTTTTTTTTAAACGCTTGGGCCGTCCAATCGCAAGTGCCCACGGGTACAACCGCCTCAATGGCGGCCCGCAGCGGAGCGAGATCGTCGGGCAAATCACTGGCTTTGAGGCTGGTGCGCACAGCCACCATGCCACAGCCAATATCTACCCCCACCGCCGCGGGAATAATCGCGCCGAGGGTGGGCAAAACACAGCCCACGGTACTGCCTTTGCCCACATGGCAATCGGGCATGGCCGCGACATGTTTGTGAATAAAGGGCATACTCGCCGCTTCACGCAATTGCTGTTCGGTGCCAGGGTCAAAAGGCACCCCATGAACCCAGGCTTTGACGGGTTTTCCGTTTTGATTTTCGATAAAGAGATATGATTTGTCCATGAAAGGCCTCCGAAAACGTTTCTTTGGCACAGAGAAATTTGCTGCTGGGCTGTCTTTTATACTATGGGGAAAACAGGCCCAAAAAGCAAGCGCTTCTAACCGTGGCGTTTTAATTGATGCTATAATTCATAAATATGCATCTATTTAAGGGGTGTACAGCATGAAGAAAATGATCCCCTATCTCATTTTTAGCCTGTTCTGGCTTCACGCACTGCCTCTGCTGGCCGCCCAGCACACACCCAGCTTTGTCGATGAGGCCCCAGTGGGCCTCTCCCGCCCCCTGGGATTGGCGGTACTCGATCTCGAAGCCAATCAAGCGGATCCCGCGTTGACGGCAGCTCTGGGAGATTTGCTGCGGCTCCAGCTCTACGCCATGCCAGGCATTCGCATGATCGAACGGGTGCGCATGACCGATGTCTTAAAAGAGCAGAATTTTCAACTCAGCCCCCATTGTGGCGACTCGTACACCTGTCTCAAAGAGGCGGGTCGCATTCTTGGGGTCAATCGGCTCGTGATAGGCACCGTCAACCGCGTGGGCAGTCTGTATTCGATTCATCTGCGTCTGGTGGATGTGCAAACCGCTGAACTGGCAGGGGTCGCGTTGGTACAATGTGCCTGTGGCCCGGAAGAAATTTTGACCCGTATCAGTCTGGAGCTAAGTCGCCAATTGGCCTCGGCCCTGTATAATCAAATGCCCACCAGCAGTTTGGAGATTGTCAGTCAGCCCCCTGGTGCGGAGGTCATTCTCAAAGCACAAAAGCTGGGTGTGACGCCGCTAAAACTGCCCAAAGTCCTGGCGGGAGAACAAGAAATCTTGATTCGCAAAGAGAATCATCTGCCCATCAGCCATAAAATCCAGCTGATGCCAAACACCCCTCAATCCCACCGTTTTGTCTTGACCCATGGCAAAGATGTGGGTTATCTCAGTCTCAACACGTCTCCGGCAGGGGCACAGGTAATAATTGACGGTCAACCCCAAGGCCCAAGCCCCTTAATACGATTGCCACTGCCAGAGGGCTTTCATCAAGTTGAAGTCAGTCTGCCCGGATACACAACCCAAACCCAATCGCTGTTTTTAGAAGCGGGGCAAGAAATGCCCGTGCAGACCCACTTGCTCTCGTCTCAACCAGCCAAAGGTGCCCTGCATATTGCCGGTGAATTTATGGGAGCCGAGGTCTGGCTCAATCAAAAGCAGGTGGGCAAGGTTCCTCTGAGCCTGTCCCTCTCACCTGGAGAATACCAAGTGGAAATCAAAAAAACGGGCTACCAGACCTGGCAAAACAGCATCGAGATTGAGAGTGAAAACACCCTTGAAATGCGTCCTGAGTTGAAAAGGGAAGAACCTCATTGGGGGATTATGATTGGGGTCTTTTCAAGTTTATTGCTCATTCTGGCAGGTTCTCTCTTGCAAAGGGGACCGGGCCAAGGCCTGCAAAGAGCGGATATGTATATCACGCAAAACGGGTTTTAATATTCTTGCAAATAAGCAAGATAAATGCCACTCGTGGGTATATTTAAAAGCAGATACCGACACATGTGTTCATTGGGTTCAAGCCGAGGATTAGACAAAAATGGGGCCACTTAAAGTCAATTCAGCGCAGGTAAATACGCCAAGCGTCATGCCTGCGCGTGTCTTGCAAGCACCCACTGCTCCTGCAGAAATCCAGCCGTCCTCCCCGTCTACAGCACAACCCCCTCCCTCCTCCGTTGCGCTCCCAAGCCAAGGCCAAGCCGCCCCCAGTCTGCCTTTTATCGAACATCAATATGGCAGCGCCCTGGGCGATCGGGTAGAAAGTATGGAAATGGCGGGACTTGCGGGGGCAGATATGCAGGCCCTGCAAAATTATGCCCAAAATTTGATTCGACAACCCGAGGATTTACATGCGGTGATTGGGGCTTTGCAAACAGCATTAAGCTCGGTTCAAGCCCCTGTCATGATGGTGGATTTTTGCACACTCTCTCCCGAGCAACAGGAAAAACTCACAGACTGTTTTGAAAAAGTGGGCTGCACAGACCTTTTGGCAACCCTTGAAAGTGGCAATACCCAGCTCTCATTTGAAACGATTGGGGCACTTTATTATTCACTCAAACCCATTCATACCCTGATTTCAAGCCAGGATCCCAGCGAGCGCAATGCCGCTCTCTTTCAACTGAAGGTCAGCAACGATTTGCTAAAGGTCTTACCAGCGTTACAGGCCAGCAAGCAAATGAACGAAGATACACTGGCTGTCATGGATTTTTCCAACAGCCTGACAGGTCTATCGGCCAAAAACAGTGCCAGCAGTGGTTTGAGCCGCTTGTCGAAAGAAATTGTCGAAACCCAAGCCCGGGGCACCTTTGATGCCGCAGCGCTGTCTAAGACCACCTCTCGCTTGACGCTCAGCCCCTTGGACACGGTACTGGGCAATCTCTTGCTGGAGCCCAGTGACTCAAACAAAGCCCAAAATTTGACCCAATTGCTACAGCGTTTTGAGCAGGGAACCCTCAGCACCCAAGACAGGGCCAAATTAATCGCCTTTGGTCTCGAAGAAAAAGCGGGAAAACTCTATGTGACTGATGGCAAAACGGCATCCGCCACAGCCCTCTCGGTTGAAGACCTCAGCCAAATCAAGCAAATCGCGTCAGCCCTGGCAACCCCTGTTGCCCATCGCTCAAAAGAGGTGCAGGCCTTTTTGGAAACCTTTCAAACAGTCATCAAAAATACCCAATTATTGGAAACCCTGATCCAAAAACGCAACGACCTTCAGAGCAAAGCAGATCAATTATTGGCACAATTAAACCAGGACGAAAGTGATTTAAGTGAAATAGAAGCCACCCTGGGAGATTTAGAAGGCCTGCTCAAGCGCTTTAACAAAGATGGTTTGACCGATCGGGATATTCGGATTCTGGCCAAACTCGGCATTGATATTCGCGATGGTCACTTTGTCAAAAATAAATTTTTTGACGCCAATGGCAATCTGATCAAACGCAAAGATATTGAAGCGTTTTTGCGGGCCAAACAAACTGAATTGACCCAAGAAATCGCCAGAAAACGCCAAGAACTGGGAACAATCAACCAAGCCATTGGCAAAACAGACGAAGCCATTGCCCAGACGGCAACCGATTTGATCTCCAGCCAACGGGCGCTCGACAACAGCTATCAAAGACTGAGCCCCGCTGAGCAGGCCCTATTTGCACCGGCTTATGAAAGTGCGCGCAGACAAACCCGTCAGGCTTTGGCCCAAGCCATTCAAGCCCTGCTCAAAGGCAATCTCGATCCACAGCTTTTGCAAAAGCTGATGGATGAATTGGGCCGTCTGGACCGAGAAGCCCCACAAGCGACAGAAAGCGCAAAACAGCACAGCGAAGCCCCTTCGTCAGAGAACTTGGCACCTAGCCCCGAAAAGGTTGTGGTAGAGGTGCGAACACCCGGTTTAGAAGCTGAAATGGCATTTAATCAATTAGAAGCAGATCGCGCTCAAGCCAAAGTGGTCCAGAAAAAACTTGAAACCCAACTCTTGGATCACGCCGGTCAGAGCCGCCGCCGCAACCGCGAAAGAGCAGAAAGTCGCCAAGCCTGGTTGCAAATCGCTCAGGATCAGCTCCTGAACGAAGCACAATTAAAATCCATGCTCAAAGATTCGCCCCCAGTGCCACTAACGCCAACGCCTTAAAGGGCTTCCGAGCCCAGTCAAATGAGGTATAATGCCGTCATTAGGCTGCTGGAGGTCTCTGGCATGAACAAAAAATCGCACAAACTCCCGCTGGAAATTGAAATTGCGTATGAGTCCCTGGCCCGTGAATTACACGGGGCCATCAATCGCATGTTTATTGGTCTGGCGATTATGCTCTGTGTGCAATATCTGTTTTTTGTCAACGATGCCTCCCAACAGCAGGTGATTGTCTCTGCGGGTGTGGGAGCGGGTCTGGCTTTTTATGGTCTGGGAGTCTACGCCCTGCACCGTTTGCATCGCACCTTTCCACTCAAAATCACATTGGCATCAAGTGGCCTGACCCTGGCATACAAAAACAATCTGGATTGGCTTTTTTCACGTTTTCCCCGCCACCAGCTGCGGGAGCGAATCTTGCCTCTGAATGAAATTCAAACCATCCAAGCCGGGGGTGAGCCCTTCGGTTTTTGGCTGCATCAGGTCAGATGGAACCCCTCTTGGCAACTCCTGACCCAAGGGGGCGAAAAAATCAGCATCTGGCTCGAAGAGAGCCTTGATTTGGACAAACTGATTGGCCAAGCCCGTGAAAACCAAACCACCAGTACCACCAGCACAAGTGATCTGCCCCCCTCTCCTAAAACCTAAGCCCAGAACCGAACAACTAATAATTCAGGCAAAATCCCCCAAAGCTGGGCGGCCAAAACCGTCAAAACGCTTGCGATCAGTGCTTTGTGAGAGATTGTACTCTTTCATGACGACCGCCTGGGTCCAGTGTTTGCCATCGGGCCCTTTGCCAGCGGTATTGCCTTCGACCGTGACCAAATGGCCGGTCTGGGCATTGTAAGAAACCACCATACCAACATGGCCATGGTTGAACAGCGCCACATCTCCGGCCTGAATCGGCAGATTTTGCCATTGAAAGGTATTGGACGCAGGAGAATAATGGGCAAACAGGCGGGGGTTGTTTTTGAGATAAGCGTGGTTGTCTGATTCCTGCAGCATGTAATACTGGCGGGTACTGCCCTGAGACTGGTGCTGCAGGCGCAGCCCATCCAATTGCTGGTTCTTAGCTGCACTGTGATCGGTATAGCTGCGGTACATAAAAAATTCGCGGGCCTTTTGGTAAGAGGCATAGTGTTCGGGATATTTAAAGCCCGCCTGGGTATGGGCAAAAGCGGTAAAAAAGCCGCACCATTCGTAGCCTTTGCCAAAATATGAATTGCGGGCGTAGGTATCTATGCGGGGGCTGCTATTGGTACTGGTTTCTTTGACCCCCTTGCGCCATTCAGCCAACCCCACCTGCACAGCTTGGGCCAAACGGCTTGAAAGCACTGGAGAAGAGCCCGTCACAGCCGTTGCAAACAACGGCCTTAAAACAGTCAATGGAGAAGTCGGCTTAGACAGCCTGGGTTGAGAGAGCTGAAGCTGATCGCCACTGCGCGCCAAAATCTGAGAGACCTGACTCAAACCCGAAGGCTTTGGCAAAGGTGACAAAACGGGCGCAAGAACGGGCTTATTTTGCTGAGCACGTTGAATTAAAAGCCGGGGATCCATTAAAACCGGAGCGGGTCGAATTGGCTGTGCCATCTTTACCTCTGTTCAACTTTTTACCGCTCTCATCGATTTACCTGTGAAAAATGCAAGCCCCTTTACAAGGCCCTTCCCAAACCGCTCCCAGCCCCAAGATTCATCCGCTTCAATTAGAGGAACCAGCGTTCCCATCAGGCAGAACCACTCGTTCCCATGCAAGCAGAATAACCTGTGAGCGAAGCGAATCAGGTTGATTCTGCTCTACTTATCTGGCTCTCTCTCCCCATCCTTTCTTATGCTGTGGTTAACCTTTGTCTAAACCATGGGCCCTGCCCGTCAGCGCAAACAAGGCATTTGAAAGCAGTTTGGAGTACAATACATTCACCCCACTTGAACCGCTATTCCTCCAGCAGATCTGCCCCAGAAAGGAACGCTCTTGAACGCCGCTCGTCGCACTTTCACACACCTTTGGCTCCCGTTTTTGCTCTGGTCTGTGCTGTTTATTGCCCTGCCTGTTGGGGCCCAAACCAGTGCTGTCAATCCCGAAGCCGGGCCCGACTATGTCACCGGCCAAGTGATCGAAATTCTCTCCGAGAAAACGATCGTCGATGAGGCCTTTGGACATCAAGAAAAAAAGTTTAAATTTAAAGTGCGTTTTCCCGGCAAATCTGGGCAACCCGAAGAAACTGTCACGGTTGAACAGGCCTATACCCCCCAGACAGCCAAAGAACTCTTGCCAACCAAAGGCAAAAAATATATCTTCTTTCAAGATCAGGGCATCGATGGCTCACGCAGCTATACCTTGGTGGACGTCCAGCGCTCCGGTCATTTGGGTTGGACAGCCCTGCTGATGGCGCTGATGCTGATCGGCATTGCCCGCTGGTATGGCTTAAAACCGCTGCTGATCAGCACCGCCATGGGGGCCACCTTTTATATCTGCCACTTTTTGCATTTGCCCTGGTTTTTGATCAGTCTGCTGACACTGGCAGCCACAGTCAGCGCCTCGGCCTTGCTCAATTTTGGCCTGACCCGGCGCATGAGTGTCAGCCTGGCAGCCTCAGGAGCCAGTTTGCTTGCCACACTGCTCTTGATCTGGTTGGGCAGTTGGTTTTCGTTGGCAGACTTTAATACCTTGCTCGGTGGCAGCCTGATTTTACAATTGTCAGCGGGGCTGGCGTATATCGCCAACACCACCGTCTCAGGGGTCTATTTACATTACCGCAACGATCCCACGCTGACAGCCCAAGCCCTGCTGCAAAAGTCTGTTTTTTCGGGCCGGGGATCGGTCGAAGTGGTAGCCAGCCTCTATTTGCTCATCTTTTTGTCCCAGGTGCTCACTGCCACGTTTGGTCAAAACGAGGCCCCTGGTCTGATGCAAATGGAGCCAATATTGGCCGAAATGGTGGGTCTGTTTTTTATGTTGATGGGCCTGGCCCTCTCTTTGCCGATCAGCGCTTGGCTCGGCATCCGCATGATCTACCGCCGCCGGGTCTAAAACAGGCTGGCAAAAATGGGAAGAAATAGGAAAGAGTAGCGCCGAGAAGCACTTTGGGATTTCGATTGAGAAAAATGTGAAAAATAAGCTATGATTCTTGTATCAACTCGTACAGGAGCATTTCATGAACGTACCCATCGATGAACAATTGTTAAATGCCCTGACAAAAAAAACGGGGCAATCCAAAGAAGTCCTCTTGGCCCAAGCTGCCAAGCTGATTGAAACTCATTTTAGACACTTATTGCAAGAAGAACCCACAGCAACTTACTTTGATACCGATCTTTTGCTCAGAACGGCTGAAGCAGTCATGGACGATTACTCAGAAGCCTTTCATGAGCTTGCACGCTAAGCACTTCTCTAAAGAACAAATATTGCAAATTCACAAACGCCTGATTGAGCGTTTTGGCGGATCTCACGGTGTTCTTTCTGAACATATGCTGGAATCCACGATGGGAGCCCTTGAAATGGCCTGTCATTATCAGACTTTGAGCACTTACCAGATTGCAGCAAAGTATGCCCATCGCTTCATTCAAAACCACTGCTTTATCGATGGAAACAAGCGTATTGGCCCCGCTCTTGGCATCACCTATATTCGTTTAAACCAGGGTACATTCTCGGCCTCCAATGCTGAGGTGGTGAGTATGGCTCTGGCTGTGGCTCAAGGAGAAATGGATGAAGAGCATCTTGCTGATTGGTTCAAGCGCTTCTCTTCGTTTCGCTCACCTTGAGTGGGCATAACCTGGGGCTACTCACAAGTTTAAGTGTAGCTAATTTGTCATAAATTGCTTTTTTTCTGGCCCGTGGTATCATTCCCTGAAAAAATTGGGGGTGGTGATATGGAGTTGCTTTTAATACTTGTTTCTCTGACTCTTGCTGGTGCAATTGTTTATCTTTTGATGGGGCTGAAAAAAAGCGAAAGGAAAACTTGCAGAATACGGTCAAATAAATGATATCGACAAAGAGGCTGAGCGTCGTCTATCCGAGAACAAAAGACTTGAATCTGAGACCGTAAAAAAAAGAGAAGCATTATCAAAACTCGAAAACGACTATGCTCGCATGAGTAAAGATGTGAAGGAGATCATCGAAGTTCACGGTCTTTACAAGGCAGCTTCCGAGCTTAAGTCAACTCTGCAAACGCTTCGCAGCGATGTTCAATCTCTTGAAGAAGCAAAAGAGCTGCAAGAATTTGGATTTTATAAAGCCAGATATAGTTTTGATACTTCTGAAGAATACAAAGTCGTACTTGAAAGAGTTAGGGACAAACAAAAAGACGCCATTAAAAGAAATAATGCTGCCATCTGTCATACGAAATGGACAGTTGATGGAAGTCAGCGCGAAGGCAAAAAAATGACTAAAAACTTCCTGAAATTAATACTCCGAGCATTTAATGGCGAGTGTGATGCCTCTATTGCAAAGGTCAAATACAATAATATTCTTGTTCAAGAAGCCAGAATTGAAAAGGCGTTTGAGGCGATTAACAAACTCGCCCAAAACAACCAATGTGAGATTACACAAGAATATCTTCAATTAAAACTTGAAGAACTAAAACTAACCCACGAACTTCAGGAAAAAATCCAAGCTGAAAAAGAAGAACAGCGAATGATTCGCGAGCAAATGGTTGAAGAAGCTCGGGCACAAAAAGAGCTTGAAAAAGCTATGAAGGATGCCGAAAAACAAGAAAAGGCATACCGTGATGAAATGGAAAAATTACGTTTAGATATTGAATC
>JBFWRL010000163.1:0-12947 GCA_050248915.1 Candidatus Sericytochromatia bacterium | reverse complement strand
TCTGAATTACTCTCCCAAAACCATGTCTTGGGCATCCCCAGAGGCAGGGGCGGGCACGGGTTTGGGCCCATTGTCGCAACGCATCAATCGCTTCCCGCATGGTATGAGAGAGCGGCACAGACTGGCGAATGGTGCTGATCATGTCCTGATTTTGCAATTCGCGGCCACTGTCAAAGCTGTCATAGAGCGCAGAGATCACCACCTGTTCAATTTCGGCCCCCGAAAAGCCTTTGGAGAGATCAGCCATCAGCTTGAGGTCAAACTGATCGGGCACCCGTCCCCGTTTGGTGAGGTGAATCCGGAAAATATCCATGCGTTCGCGTTGGCTGGGCAGATCCAAAAAGAAAATCTCGTCAAAACGGCCTTTGCGAAGCAACTCGGGGGGCAGGGCTGAGATATCGTTGGCGGTGGCAATCAAAAAGACCGGGGCGGTTTTCTCTTGCATCCAGGTCAAAAAGCTCGACAAGACGCGGGCTGTGGTGCCCCCATCAGAAAAATTGGAGCTGTGCACCCCACTCATGCCTTTGTCGAGTTCATCCAGCCAGAGCAAACAGGGGGCAATGGATTCAGCGGTTTTGATCACGGTTCGGATATTGGCCTCAGAGGAGCCCACCAACCCCGAAAAGACACTGCCAATGTCCAGGCGCAGGAGTGGTAGATTCCAGAGGGCAGAGACGGCTTTGGCCACGAGACTTTTGCCTGAACCCGAAACCCCAATCAAGAGCACCCCTTTGGGGTGGGGCAAGCCATAATTGCGGGCAGACTCAGAAAATGCAGTGCTGCGTTTGCGCATCCAAGATTTGAGATGATCCAAGCCCCCCACCGAGTTAATATCCTGATCGGGGGAAAAATATTCCAGAATGCCACTTTTGCGAATGATCTGCTTTTTCTCTTGTAAGATAATCGGGATATCGTGGGCATCGAGCCGGCCTTTGGCGACAATGGCCTTGGCAAAGACATTTTCAGCTTCGACCAGTGTCAGGCCCTGAGCAGCCTGTAAGATCTTCTCGCGATCCCCATCTTGCAAATTGATTTGCACATTGGGATTGTTTTTAACCGAGTTGACGATATCGTCGAGCTTTTTGCCAAGTTCAGACAAAATGGGCAAAGGAAAATCCACCAAAGCCATGTCTTTTTCGAGTTCTTCGGGCACACGGGGAATGGGCGAAACCAAGATAATGGTCTTAAAACTGGTTTTGAGTGCCACCGTTAAATCGCGCAGGCGGCGAATCACCCGGGCATCGTGCATATAGGGATGAAAATCTTTGAGTAAAAAGAGCGCACCCTTTTGGTATTTTTCGATATAGTCGAGGGCGGCCACGGGGTCTTGGGTATTTTCAAAGAGTTTTTTGGCCGCGCTGCCCGCTTCGAGGTTTTGGATGCCTTGGGTGATGGTCCAGTTAAAAATAGCTTTGTTGCGACTGCGCGCCACTTCCAGCAGCAGATTTTCAACTCTTTTTTCTTCCCAGGTGACCACATAGATCAAGGGATAACGGGCCCGAATCATGATATTAATTTCTTCGATCAGCGAAGTGGAGTCGTTGCGGGAGATGTTTTCTTGCATATCTTTCATTTTAGCTTATTTGCTGTCCAGCGTCAGACGGGGATTTTTCTCAGAGGGGGATTTTTTTTTTGGAGTATCGATTATATAATAATGATCTACTTCATAACTATTACCTATGGGTATATTTAAAGACCAAAGCGGGCAACAACGATCTATGAGCCGTATCAATTGCAATCTCTCAGCGTTAAGAAAACAAAAAAACCTGCGTCAAACGGACCTTTCCCGACTCACGGGCATCTCCCAAAAGGCCCTCAGTGAATTGGAAACGGGCAAGTCCAAAGGTGTCTCCTTCAGTACCCTGGGCAAGCTCTGTGATGCCCTGGAAGTGTCGATTGAACAGCTCTTTGATATCTCTCCCGACCAACAGAGCAGTGCGCCCGCAATTATGCTGATCACCAAGCCCTCCTGCTCTTTTTGCAGCAAAAACGAGCAAGAAGTGGAATTGCTGGTGGTGGGCAAAGGCAGTGCCCGCAACCCAGTTTATATCTGCTCAGAATGTATCGACCGCTGCAATAAATTGCTCGAAGAAGATCGCAAAATTCGCAAGGTTACACTCTAACTCAGCTAATCGAGGGTGCCAATCCGCTGCAAGGGCCAAAAGCGAAAAGCGGCATGGCCAATCACATTTTTGATCGGCAAGGGGCCCCAAACATGGCTATCCATGCTGTTATTGCGGTTGTCCCCCATCATGAAAAAGTGATTCGCGGGAATTTTGCTCGCGGGCAAATCGTAAACCGGGGGTTCTTTGATGTAGTCTTCACTTAAAACCTTGCCATTGATCCAAACTTTGCCCTCTTTGACTTCCAGGGTTTCTCCTGGCAGCCCCACCACCCGTTTGATGTACGCAGGTGCAGTGGAAAAGCCCAGCCATTTGAGGGTGTTTGCCACGACCGAACCCGATTCACGCGATTCCGAAGGCGGATAAAAAACCAAAATATCCCCCCGCTGGTAGCGCTGAGTATAATTCGAAATTTTTTCGACAATCAGCCGGTCTTGTACCTTTAAGGTCGGCAACATCGATTCTGAGGGAATATAACGCGGCTCAGCCACGGCGGCCCGGGTGATCAGGGCCAAGCCCAATGCAATCACAATTGTTTCAGTGGTTTCACGGCCCTTGGATTTTTTCTTGGGGCTGGGGTTCTCTGTCTCGGGAGCCATATCGTTCATCGCTGTTTACCTTAAACTACCTGTTTCTGTTGTTACTATAGCGCACTCGGTTGTGTTGAGAAAATGACATAGCCTGCTCTCAGGGCAAAGCCAATTCGGTTAAAATTGGCCGATGGTCGGTACTGCCTGCTGTTTCCAGAATCTGCTGCATGCGCAGTTTAAATTGGGGACTGAAAAAGATATAGTCAATCCGCTCATTGGGGTTGAGTGAGGGAAAAGAGGGGGAACTGAGCAATTCGGGTTGGGTCTGAAAAGCCGGATGGGCCAATTTGAGCAGGGCTTGCACCTCGGGAGAGTCGGGATGGGCATTAAAATCGCCAATCACCAACCAGGGGTTTTTGCTCTCGCGAATCCAGCCCAAGAGTTCTTGCATTTGCGCTTGGCGAACCAAATTGGGGTGGGGCAAATGGCTGAGATGGGTAATATACACATCCACTTGGCGGCGACCAACCATCACGGTGGCTTTGAGACAGGAGCGCCGCAAAATATCTTTGGCTTGGTAGAGCCGGGTCTCAGAGCTGAGAATGGGCAGTGACGTCATCAGGGCATTGCCAAAGCCATAATTGGCATCGGCATAACGCCAATGCCCAGGCAAAGCCTGTTGGTAAAAGCGGTACAGATCGCTGTAGGCCCCCGAAGTATGGCCTTTGTTGACCTCTTGAAGACCCAAGAGGTCAACAGGGTGGTGTTTGAGCCATTGTAAGTGTGGGAAGGGATCAAAGCGGTAATCATCGGTCCAGCCGTAGCGGATATTGGTGCTCATGATCCGCAGCCATTGGCCATCTTTGACGGGCCGATCGGGACTGCGATCGGTGAGCGCAAAGGCCATCAGCCCCGGCAGCATAAAACAGCCCAAGGAAAAGAGCCAAAGCCGCTGCTGCTGCAGATTTTCTAGCGGTAGTGGTTGACGGGTGTTTGCGGCCCAGCTTTCAGCCCAAAGCAAGAGCCCCAAAGAAATCAGCAAAACCAGCCAAAAGCCATTGGGATTGGCATTGAGTAGAAAAATGGCCAGCACCACCAATAAGAGAACAAACCCCAATTGTAATCCCCAGACGGGGAAATAGTCGGGCTGGGTGCGCTGAAAGGCCTGAAAACGACTGAAAAAATACAGCCAAAAGAGACCCAGACCCAAACACCCCGCGCCATGGGCCAACAGGGCCAGCGGCAGCTGAAAAGAAAGGTAGAGTATAGACACCAGTGAAAAAGCCAAGCTCAGACCTGCCAGGGGCAAAAGCATCAGAGATTTGGCCTTCAGGCGGTGAAACAGGCCCCAGGCCAACCCCAGGCCCAGACTCAGGCTCAGAAAATAGACCGCAGCTTGGTACTCAGGGGTTTTTGCGCTCCAGATGTGCAAATTGTAGATCAGCCCCACACTCAACCCAATCAAAGGCCCCAAGATCAGGCCAAAGAGCTGGGGGAGCAGACGGGGATAAGCGGATGTAACAGGGGCTGTGCTCAGACGGTCAGGAGCTGGGAGTGGCAAAACAAAAGTGGCAAAAACCCCCAGCAAGAGCAAGAGCCAAGCCATATAGCCCCCACTTTGCTGCTGCGGTGGGGCAAAAAACAGGGCCAAGCCTTGGTTGCTGACCCGCACACCGAGATAGAGGAAAGCCGCCAAAACGCTCATAAAAAAGGGCAACGACCCACTGCGAAAGACACTCAAATGGCGAAAGACGGCAGCCAAGGTCAAACCACTCACCCAAACACCGGCCACGGCTCCCCAGGCAAAGAGATCTGATTGACGATTGAGGCTGATCAATAAATACAGCCCCGCTTGTAAACCCAAAAGCCCTTTTAAGACCGGTCCCTGAGGCAGACGAAAGAGCAAGAGCCGATACGCCAGAGGGCCACTAAAGGCAAAGAGCGCAATCAAAAAGATGCGCACCACCAGAAGGGGCAGTCCTGCCCAGCCAAAATAAAAATAGGTTGAAATCACCGAGAGCAAAATGCCTGTGAAATCGAACAAAAGCCAAAGTGAAAGCAGCAGGGCCGAAGGCAATAAACTCATCTTTCACCTCGCGGTCTTTGCAGCAAGGCCATGATTGCCTGCGGGGTTTCACAGCTCTGAAATTCAGCCCCCAGCGGATAGACCAAACCCGCGTGTTGGCCCTTTTGAATAAAGGCCAAGAGTTCGTTGTAATAGCCATCGGTATTGAGCACAAAACAGGGCTTCTGATGAATGCCAATTTGGTTCCAGGTCATCATTTCGAAGAGTTCGTCCAAGGTGCCCAGCCCCCCAGGCAAAGCCAGAAAGGCGTCTGAACGGTCGGCCATGAGTTGTTTGCGCTCAGCCATACTCTCAACCGTGATTAATTCAGTCAAACCCAGATGGGCACGCTCGCGCTCGACCAGCAGGCGAGGCATGACACCGATCACTTCCCCCCCAGCAGCCAAAACCGCATCAGCCACCTCGCCCATCAAACCAATTTTTCCGCCGCCAAAGACCAGTTGGATCTGGGCCTGGGCCAAAAGTGTCCCCAAGGCGCGGGCATCTTCAGAAAAACGGGGATTATTGCCAGATTGTGAGCCACAAAAAACGCAAAGACGTTCAATCACGGAGACCTCCAAAGAATAAAAGCTGGCCCAAATTTGGGCCAGCTTAAAAGGGATTTAGACACTGACCGCAGCAGGTGCGCCTTCGAGGACCGCCAACATGTCTTCGACCCGTGTGAATTTTTCACGGGGCTTGCCCACCTCTTGGCCACGGGCCACCTCAGCAGCATCAATTTTGCGCCAATCGTCGAAGCTAACGACACGGGCTTGGCGGGATTTGAGCAGTTCTAGCAGGGCTTGGGTAAAGGGCTGTTCACAGCCAGGCAAATGGTCCAGATCGGCCAAGAGCGACTCAACGGTTTCGTAACTGCAGGGTTTGTTGGTGCCAATTACCCCCGAAGGACCGCGTTTGATCCAACCCGCCACATAAAGACCCTTTTCAATTTTGCCTTTTTCGTTGGGGAAAACGCCCCAGCTCTCATGAAAAGGCACACCGGGCATGGCGGTGCCTTTATAACCCACGCTGCGGAAGAGCAGACCACAAGGCAAAATCCGCATTTCACCAGTGCCACTGGCTTTTTGTTTGCCAGCTTCACCTGACAGGGCGTTGCGCTCCAGCACCACTTCTTGCAGACGGCCTTCGCCGCGCAGCTCAACTGGGCTGTAGAAAAACTCCACATGCAGGCGGCGGGCTTTGCCTGTGGCTCCTTTTTCTGCGAGCCCCCTGAGGATCTCCATATTCTTGCGGTTGTGGCCTTTGTCAGCCAATAATAATTCGGCTTCACAGATCGCACCCAATTGCATATCACGGGAGCTGACCAGGGCATCGGCAATTTCGAGTTCCCCAAGCTCTTTGGCTTCTTGGGGGGTAAAAGCTGCCTGGGCGGGTCCCCGACGGCCAATCATATAAATGTCTTTAATTTTGCTCTCGGCCAACGCGTCGAGGGCGTGTTTGGCAATATCTGTCTGTTTGAGTTCATCCACCGATTTCGACAAAATGCGGCAAACGTCGATGGCCACATTGCCTTGGCCAATGATCACAGCTGTTTCTTGGGAGAGATCAAACTGGCGATCGCGGTATTCGGGATGGCCATTGTACCAAGCCACAAATTCGGTGGCAGTGTGGCTGCCTGCCAGGTCTTCGCCGGGAATACCCAAGCGCCGGTCAGAGGCGGCCCCCGAAGTGAAAATCAGGGCATCATAAAACTGCTTGAGTTCTTCCACACTGAGGTCTTTGCCAATGGTGACATTGCCAAAGAATTGAAAGGCGGGATTTGAGGCAATTTTTTCATAGACCTTGGTCACGTTTTTGATTTTGGGGTGATCCGGTGCCACGCCGCTGCGCACCAGCCCAAAAGGCACGGGCAATTTTTCAAACATATCCACTGTCAGGGATTTTTCGGATTTAAACAGCGCTTCTGCCGCATAAAAACCGCTGGGGCCAGCGCCAATAATAGCAACTCTCAGGGGGCGTTCAGGGGTACCTAATGTCATGATATATCCTCGATTTGTACAATTCTGGGGGAGTCTGAAAATGCCTGGCTGATCAGGTCTAAAATGCCAATTTATTTGGCTTAACGACTCCACTGTCAGTTTACACCAAAATCTTTCTCTTTTTTTTGCTTGGGGGTGTTGTATTTTTTTTTTAAAAGACCTATAATCATGAGTAGGAAGTAAAGCAAACAAAGACAAAGACCGCATATTGAGAGTTTTTTTAAACTCTATTAAGCAATTCTGATGGATCTCTGGTTTGTTCGCTTTTTCTTGATTAGGATCGCGTCATCAATTAGGGCTAAAACACCTAAGCAGATTGCCCGCTAAGTGGCAAAACGATGCGTACCCAAAGCAACACTTCCTGCCGATGCCCATTTTTTCAGACCAATAAAAGGTTTGTGAAAATGGGCATTCTTGGTTTTTGTGGGCATTTTCCCTATTCACCCAAAGGCTTGGAGTACAATGGGCGGAGTTCTGATGCAGATCTGATCCCCAAAGGAAGCAATCAATGGTACTCAGCGGCCCATTTTTTTATGATGACCCCGCCGTTTTTTCGGCCTATCTCAACCGTCGCCACAGTGAAACCAGTGCCAACGAAACCCTGGAAAAGCCGGTTTTGCAAGCCTTATTGCCGCCAATGAAGGGCCTTGCGGTTTTGGACCTGGGCTGTGGAGAAGCCACCCTGGCAGCAGAATTGCTGGCCCAAGGTGCCCAGAGCTATCTGGGTCTGGATGGCTCAGCAAATATGGTTGAATTGGCCCAAAAAGCCCTGCAGGGGACCCCCGCTCAGGTCGAACAGGCCTTTCTCGAAAATTGGGAATACCCCCCTGAGGCTTTTGACTGTGTGATCTCCCGTTTGGCCTTTCACTATATCGAAGATCTGAACCCGCTCTTTGCCCAGATTTATCAGACCCTGCGCCCAGGGGGAGAATTGGTTTTTTCGGTGGAGCACCCGGTGATTACCTCTCACCAGCTCAGCATGAAAGAAGGAGGGGCCCGCCAAGACTGGTTGGTGGATCGCTATTTTTTTACCGGCAAACGCGAATTTAATTGGCTCGGTGCCCCGGTGCTCAAATACCACCGCACAGTTGAAGACTTTTTTCAGGCTCTGCGCCAAGCACGTTTTGACATTTGCGATCTGCGCGAATCTCGGCCCCAAAAGGCCCTGTTTAATAACCATAAACTCTACGAACGCCGCATGCGGGTGCCGCTGTTTTTGTTTTTTAAGGCCCGCAAATGAGCGATTGGCCACTCGCCTTTGAACAAAATTGCTCAGCCCTCTTGGGCCATGAATTGCCGACTTTTTTAAAGGCCCTTGCCGCCACCCCCCCGGTCTCATTGCGGATCAATCCGCACAAATTGGCTTGGACCCAACCCCTGTCGGAAAGCGCCCAGATACCCTGGTGCCCAGAGGGAATGTACCTGCCCGAGCGCCCGATTTTTACCCTCGATCCCTTTTTACATGGGGGTGGCTATTATGTACAAGATGCCAGTTGTATGTTGTTGTCAGTGGCTTTAAATGCCGCTTTGGACAATCTTCCTCCCAGCTCGGCCCCTCTCAAGGTGCTGGATCTCTGTGCCGCACCCGGTGGCAAAAGCACCCATTTGGCACAGCTTTTGCCTGCAGATGCACTTTTGTTTAGCAACGAGGTGGTGCCTGCCCGGGCCCGGATTTTGGCTGAAAATCTCAGCAAATGGGGCCGTGACCGGGTTCTGGTCAGCCAGAATCAACCCCGCGACTTTCAGTCCTTGCCCTTTCAATTTGATCTGATTCTGGTGGATGCCCCCTGCTCAGGGGAAGGTCTTTTTCGCAAACAGCCTGAAGCGATCCAAGAGTGGTCAGAAAACCAAGTACATCTCTGCCAAATACGCCAACAAGCAATCCTGGAACAGATCTGGCCCTGCCTCAAAGCTGGTGGCCAACTCATTTACAGCACCTGTACCTGGAATCGCAGTGAAAATGAAGCCGTTTTGCTCGATTTTGAAGCGCATCACCCCCTGCAATTTAAGCCCTTGGCAATGCCAAAGACCTGGGGGGTTCAGGTTTCAAACGAAATGCCATTTTACCGCGCTTGGCCTCATTTTATTCCCGGTGAGGGCTTTGGCTTGGCGCTGTTGCAAAAAAATGCGGAAACAGACTCCGGTTCAGGTTTTGAGCCCGATACTGCGCCGAGCAATCCAAAAAAAATACGCGGGCACAAGCGGCAACCCAAGGCCAATGCGGATCAGCCTGCTGCCCTCAAAGCCCAAACCCGTCAGTTGGTCACTTGGCTGAGACAGGCCCAAAGCGAAGATATTATCTTCAAAGACGGCCAATTTTGGTTTTGGCCAGCTTCCGCTTTAGCAGAGCTGGAGGCCGCTCAAAGTCACTTAAATCTGTTGAATCACGGGCTTTGCCTGGCCGAACTCAAAGGCCAAGATCTCAGACCCGCTCCGGTTCTCGCCCTGGCTTCAGCCCTCAATCGCGGGGCCTTTGAAGCGCGCAACCTGGATTTGGCGACCGCCCTGGACTATCTGCGGGGAGAGGCCCTGACAGGCATTGCCCTGCACAAAACGGGCTGGGAACTGATGTTCTATGCCGGTTTGCCCCTGGGCTGGGCCAAAGCCACCGCCACCCATCTCAACAATGCCTGGCCCAAAGCCTGGAAAATTCGGCAGGCCTTTTTGGGTGTAAATCTGCAAGAAAACAGCCGGGCGTTTGCATTGCTTCAGGCCTTGCCAGAAGCCGACCCAGAAGTCCAATAAAGCCACTGCGCCAGCCAGCCCAAAATCCTGCCAGCCCCAAGTCCTGTTTGTCTGCGGGCGCAAAAAATAAGAGAACCCCGTACAGCGGGGTTCTCTTTAAAAACTTAATTTAGCGAATGAGCTGAAGACAGTCGTCGAGGGTGCTGTTAAAAACAGACATGACTTTGCCGATCGCGCTGTACAGCTTTTGTGCCAAAGACAACTCAGGCACTGCCAGGGTCAGCGAGGCATTGGAGCCTTCAATGGCATATTGCTGCAAGACACCCGTGAGGCGCCCATCAATGGGGGTGGTCGCCGTTGCCCCAACCACATTATTGGGATCCTGGGGAAATTCAAAGTGGGTGGCCCCAAATTCAGAGTATTGCAAAAACTGCAGTGTGGTGACCTGGATCAGCCCTGGGGTTGCAGCGCCTACCGACATCAAATAGGTGGGGTCGGTCATCTGGGCGGGAGTGGCACGCACCAATTCGGTATTTTGAGCACCATCTTTGAAATTGCCAGCTGAAGCATTGACGACATAATTGCCATAGGTATCAAGCAGGTAATGGAAGCCATCTGCTTCCTGGGGGCCCCAGTGAAACTCACCGTCGCGGGTGGCGAGCAGGGTGGAATAGTCTTGGGCATTGTTATTAATGGTCAAGGCCCCCGTCAGACGGCGGTCGACCAAAAAGAAATTGTCACGGCTTTTGGAGACAGCAAAATGGGTGATTTCGTTCGAGGCCACCACCGTCCCAGCGCTAAAGTCGATCGAAGTCTGAACAATCCCCAGGGTTTGCTCCCCAATGCTGGTCCCCATCATTGGGGCGGCGGTATTGGCGGATTCAATCACGCCAATGCCTTCAAATTTGGTGCGGGTTTGTTTAAAGCCAACGCGGCCTGCGCCCCCCATATTGGCATTGATGGTGCCGATCCAGGTATCAATGGTGATCAGTGACTTAACTGCGCTAAAGCCGATGTCTACAACGCCCATGCTTGCTCCTTTATGAAACTGTTACTTTTGAAAGTATGAAATATTAAAACGATTAAAACGTATACGAAGCACTGTTTTTTATTATAGCTCATTTTGTCCAGAAAAAAAGCTGTCCTTGGTGAAAAGGACAGCCTTTGTGAGCTGCATAAACCCTCAAAACTCTAGCTTGACTCTAGCGTGCAGCCTTGAATGGCGCGGAACCTAGCGGGGTTCCTGAATACTATTCTAAGCGGAGCAGAGATACCCACCCAAGATCCCTGCTCACAGCGAGAATGTGATCCTCGTCAAAATTTCAAACGGGATCCCCGCCACCTGTTATAATACAAGCCACATACAATTCTTCTGAAAACAAGACAGGATCAGAGACGTGGACCATCTGTCGGAGCGCAGCACTGTCGCATTGGAGCGGGAACGCTGTAAAGGGTGTTATTTGTGTATCAAGGCCTGCCCCAATGAATTGTTTGTCATCGACAGCAATCCCAACCAGGTGGGGCATTATCCTGTGCTGATGGAAAACGCCCAATATTGCCTGAATTGTATGCGCTGTGTAGATATTTGCCCCGATCAGGCCCTGCTGGCCCCCGCTTCAGCCCGCTGGAATTGGCAAGGCGTGGTCTTTTGGGGCAGTTTAAAATGGCATCAGCGCCAAAACAAACAGGGCAAGCCATGATTATCAGCACCCAGCTCAAGTCTCTGAGTGGTTTTCAGGTCGTGATAGAAGCTGCGCTCAAAGCCGGTTCTCAGAGTTATTTTGCCTCCCCTTCGCCCTTTCAATCTCTGCTTTTAAACGAAGGCGCAATGCGTTTTGAAGAGCAACATGGCAGCTTTATTCAGGCCGAGAGCCCTGCTGCAGCATTGGCTATGGCAATGGGGGCTTCTGCTGTGGGCACCGTGCCGTTGGTCACGGTCAATGAGCAGGATTTTTTACAACTCCAAGAAGTGCTCAGTTATTGCTGCCTGCAGTCTTGGCCTTTGGTGCTGGTGGTGGTGGCCAATGGCCCCCCAGGTCATGAGCGCAATTGGCTTCATTTTCAGTCCCTGGCGTATTTTTTTCAACCCCTGTTGGGCACCGGTCAGCCACTTTTGACCTATCTGCCTTCATCGCTCCAGCAGCTCTGGCAACAAATGGGGTTGGCCTTTGATGCCAGCTTTCAGCGCTCAGAGCCGGTTTTGCTTTTGCTCGACCCACTTTTGCTGATGCAACAGGGCCCGGTTCAATTGAGCCCCCTGCCGTCGGTTAAAATGCGGGAACGCGCTCCGCGCAGCCCGTCCCAGAGCTTGGCCGAATACGAAAAATTGTGTGTGAGTCTGGCAGAACCCAGTCAGCCTTTTTGTCTGGCAATGGGGGTGTTGGGGGAATGGCTGAGTCAATTGAACCAACCCGAATGGAATGTGTTCTGCCCGCAAAGCCTGTCGCCCTTCCCGAAACGGGCCATCCAACAGGCCTTGGCAGAGACCCCCGACTTGGAAAAAACAGTGATCCAGATTGTCGAATACCAGGGGCCGTTTTTGTTTCAACAGGTGCAAAGCCTCTTGCCCGAATTCAACTGGCGATCACTGCTGCTGGATGCGCCCCCCGAGCCTGTGGGGCTGGCAAAAAAATTGGCAAAGCTGCATTCAAGCAGCGCAGGGGAATGTGATGTCTGAATATTGTGCCGGCTGCTCCCACAGCCATTTACAGGGGCTCTTGCGGGAACTCTTTCAGGAGCGTGGACTCTCAGAGCGGCTGATGGGGGTGGTGGGGGCTGGCTGTAGCCAGGATCTGGGCCAGCATTTTGACTTTCCGGTGATCAAAGCCCCACCGGGTTTGGCCCCTGCCGTGGCAGCGGGCATCAAACGCACCACCCCTGATCGGCTGGTCTTTACCTATCAAGGGGATGGCGATCTGGGCAGCCGGGGACTGGATGCCTTGATTCACGCCGCCTTGCGCGGCGACTCAATCACGGTGCTCTGCCTCAACAACCAGGTAATGGCAGGCTCTGGGGGGCAAATGAGTATTACCACCCGCACAGGTCAGGTTACTACCTCGACCCGTCTTGGGCGTTCCACAGCCCGCGCGGGCAGCCCACTTAAATTGGCAGAAATGGTGGCCCGCCTGCCTGTGGCCTTCTCGCAGCGGGTCTCGCTGCACGAAAGCGATTTTGTCAAACGGGCGCGGCTGGCGCTCAAAGACGCCTTTGATTATCAAGAAAATGGCCAGGGGCTGAGCTTTGTCGAGGTATTGGGTATCTGCCCACCCTATTGGCACCAAAGCCCCGAAGAGGCTCAGCAAAGTCTCAAACAAAGTCTGGTGCGTCACAATCCCGCAGGCATCTTTAAAGGGGTGACAATGATCCGATGAGTGAAGCAGCCAACCGCATCTGGATCTGTGGCCGCGGCGGACAAGGGGTGCAATTTTTAGCTGAATTGCTGAATGGGGTCTTTTTTGCCGAAAAAAAACAGAGTTGGATGCAAGCCAGTTGTGATTGTGCCATTCTGGGAGGGCAAGTGATGGCGCGGGTTTTTGCCGAAGGC
>JBFWRL010000162.1:0-12973 GCA_050248915.1 Candidatus Sericytochromatia bacterium | reverse complement strand
GAGGTCCTGTCCCTGCTGAATCGGCTGAAGTGCTTCTTCCGCGTGGGGGGAGAGTCGGTAAGCCAAAACATACTCGCGCTGACGGGTATTTATAAACATGGCCACAATACTCTCCCAGATATCATGTCTCTGAGGGCTGAGGGCAAAGGTCTGGTAATGCCTGTCCAAAATCTGCAAATAGAGCGGCAAAGGCTCCTTAAAATGTGGCATGACAGCAAATTTATTGGCAGGATCGTTTTGCCCTTCGGGATCAGCCTGGGCCGCAAGTGCCCATTGGCGTTGAGATTCGGTGTACAGAGAGGGATGATGAAGAATAATCTGGCTTTTGAGTTGGCGATCTTTTTTGGACTGCCGGGCCAACAAACTTTCGGTAAAATGGGTGCGGTAATAAAAAATCGCCTCCGGATTGCTTTTGCCAAAATGCACATTTTTTCCACAGGCGATCCAAAAATCCCAATCTTCGTAGCCAATCACATCGGTTTGAATACCCTTTACCGCTGCCCAAGCTGTTTTGCGAAAAAGGGATGCCGAGCCAATAAAATTATAAAAGGTCAAGTTACTCAGCCTGTATTCGCTGCTTGCAGGATGAAACTCCGTGTCTTTGCCAAAATTTTGTTGGTAGCCATAGGCAATGGAAAGATTGGGGTAATTGTCGAGTATCTGGGCTGAGCTGGCCAAAAAGTTAGGTGAGAGCCAATCGTCGCCACTCAAAACCTGAATATACTCACCACAGGCCCGCTCAATCCCATTATTAATCGTAATCGCAGGTTGTCCCGCATTGGGCTGATCCAAAAGCCAAATCGCCCGATCGGGGAAACCCGCAATTAGCTCGCGACAAATCTGGGCCGTCTGGTCGGTGCTGCCATCGTTCACCAAAATCATTTCCCAATTCAAAAAAGTTTGGTTGAGAATACTCTGAGCGGCCTCTTCGACAAAAGCCGCAAAATTATAACAGGGTACCACCACCGAAATTTTGGGCTTTTGCCCTTGCTGGGCGGCCGTCTGGGTAGAACAGGTCAAGCGTGCTGGCAAAGGGGTATGGGGGACAGCGACCGAGCTTTCAGTCAGGCACCAAGCTGGCCCCGGAGCAGGAAAACACAATTCAGTTCCCGGATCATGCCAGGATTGCTCCTCAGCATCAGACCTAAGTAAATCGTAGCGCTCGGGCTGAGGAAAGGGAAAAAAGCGACCCCGCAAGGCCTTTGCAATTTGGGCAAATCCTGGGTGCAAGCCGGGTTTGAGGGCATACCAAGATTTGGCACTCAATTGACAGTCTTCGGGCTCTAAAATTTCCAGGGGCTCAATCGGAATGGGCATTCTCAAACGCAGACAAAATCCGCGCCGCCAAGCCAGCCGGTTCAAGTCCTCAGCACTCAAATCCGGCTCCAAAACCCAGGGTGAGGCTGGACCCTGAAAGACTTGCAACCCCAAGGCCACACAGGCCAACGCCATTTCACTGTGGTAAATCAGGGCAATGGAGGCAAAGTCGGGTGTCTCGTTTAACCATTGCTGCAAACCCAATTCCAGAAATTGAAAAGGCAGGTCTTGAAGTTCAGCCAACAGAAGTTGTGCCGAGAAATCAGGGCTTGATTCACCCTCAGGCACAATCACCCACCAGGTCTGAGGCCAGGCTTGGGGCAAGGTGTGAGCCTTTTCACTCAAACAACCCCGCAGCCACTGCAATTGCTTTTCCGCATCTGCTTGGCACTGCCAAAAGATCAGACCTGGTGCGCCCTTGTCTGCAGCAGTGCGCTGGAACAAGGGTTTCAGAGCAGAGAAATCAGCCAACCAAGCCTGCTTGAGGCTTTCCAATTGATGGGCACGCAGCGGCACAGCATCCCAGCGAGCGAGCGCCAGCTCAACGGACCGAGAACGCCACGTGGCTTGGCTTTGATTTTCAAAAAAACAGATCTGCTGAGGCCGGGGCAAAGCATAAGACCAAATGGGGATCTGCCCTTGGCGAAAAAAGGCCAAAGCCAAGCCCGAAATGGGGCTGTTCCCCCCGTAGACAATCACCTGTTCAGGCTCAAAATCCCGGTTAAGGCGGTCCAGACAGTGATAAAAACGCCGAAGGTCATTGGCCTGACGGGTCAAGATCTCGCCAGAAAGTGGGGGCTGCAAAGGAGACAAAAGTTCAGACAATTCTGAGACAGAGGGGGAGACGGTTTCAGGCATGCCTGAAATGAATTTTTGTCCCCAGAAAAAGGGCAGTTTTAATTTTAATAAAATCCAATGGTAAGAAAGTTCAGGGGGCTCAGGTTGAAGCTCATAGCCCCGTGAGAAAAGATCTTCGGGCAAGAGACAGAGCACTTGAAAGCCCTGATTGAGCAGACTGAGGTAGAGCGCCAATTCGGCAAAAATCGCTGTTTGGTTTAAATACAAGGTATCGGCAATCAATAAAACACGTTGCCTGCCGGGGATCTGGGAATGAGACATCTGCGGGCCATTCTTTTTTGTTAGGGCCTCACTCTGGACGACGAGACTGACACACTTCGCCCGGTGATACTTCCAGTTTACGCCAGATCAGAATCAGACCCAAGCCTCAAAAAAATCGCAGCCAAGCCCCACAAAAAAAATGTTCAAAAAAGGGCTTTAAAAAGCGCGGAGGAATTAGCCACAAGCCGCAGCCCTCCTGTGTTAGAATGATTGAGTTTGGTCTAGCCAGCAGGCCTATTTCCCGCATTCATTCTCAAGCATCAAGAGCTCAAGCATCAAGAGAACAAGCATCAAGCGATGCGTCAAAAAGGATATCCCCGTGAAAAATTACAACCATCTGCTTAAAGATCTGAAACGTGCAAGCGAACGTTCACGCGTCAAAATCAATCCCGATCAACGTCTCAGCCTGTGTATGATTGTACGCAATGAAGAAAAATATCTGGCCGACGCCTTAAAAAGCGTTCAGGGTGTGGTCGACGAAATGATTGTGGTTGATACTGGCTCAACCGATCGCACCGTTGAAATTGCCCGCGAGTATGGCGCCAAAGTCTATTTTTACGAATGGAACGACGATTTCTCGGCCGCCCGCAACGAATCACTCAAACATGCCACGGGTGATTGGATTTTGCAAATGGATGCAGATGAGCGCCTCGACGAAAATTTGAAAGAAAATTTGCGCGTATTTTTGGTTCCCAGCGATCGCGCCATTCGCTACCAGGTCTTTATTCGCAACTATATGAGCCAAGGTGATGCGAGCAGTCTTTTGGGCCATTACATGGTGCGCCTTTTCCGCAAAACTCCCGACACAACTTTCTTTGGCGTGATTCACGAGCAGATTTTCCCCAATACCGGGATCATTACCATTCCCCCAGAATCCCTCTTCCTCTGGCATTTGGGTTACGAAAATTTGGAAGCAAAATCCAAGAAAATCAATGAACGCAATATTCCTTTGATTCGCAAGGCCCTGGAAAATGCCGAAAAGATCAACAATATGGATCTCTACAGCTTCTACGCGTTTTATCTGGGCTCCTCACTGACAGATGCCAAAGAGGCCAATAAATGGCTTAAAATCGCCATAGATAGTTTCCCAAATCCCGAAGAAGCCGCCCATATTCCCGTGGCTTATGTAGACTATCTGCGCACCTTCTATTATATGCACGATCTCGAAGGGGGCATTGCCGCCGCCAAAGAGGCCATTGAAAAATCCCCCGAGATGCGAAAATACCCGGATTTCTGGGATTTTTACGGCGTCCTTGAATTGTCCCTGCGCCGCCCTGATGAAGCCATCCGCTGTTTCGAAGAGGCCCTGCGTTTTAGCCAGGGCGAAAAAGATCAGAGCGTTTTTTATGCTGCTCGCAACAGCAAAATTGGGGGTTGGGGCACCTACCTCAATTTGGCAATGGCCTATTCAGCCAAACAAAACGAAGCCAAAACCGAAGAGTATTTGAATCTGGCTCTCGAAAGTTATCCGGGCCAAGACAAAGAAAAATTGCTGCAAGAGGTCTACAACGCCCTGGGCGAAACGGCATTGGTTGAAGCCTATTTGGAAAAACGCATGCAGCAGGAAAAAGACGTCAACCAATACGATTTAAAAAACCTGTCCAATCTCTACCTGCGCCAAGAAAAACCCTTTGAAGCGCTGATGTTACAAACCCGGGTCCACGGACCGGAAAAAACCATCGAAAGTGCCTTTGACCTGGGCCGGATCTATGAAATGAGCGGTCGCCGCGAATTGGCTTTAAAAACCTATGAAGGCATTTTGAATCTGCAGCCCGAAAACTTCAAAGCCCGCTTGCAAAAAACCATTCTGGAATGGATTGAGCAACAGCTTGAAAACTTCGATGATGCCCATTTTGAGCAACTCAGCCAAGCCTGCCAAACAGCGGATGATTGGTTGCTTTTGGGTGAATTTTGCCTGCAAGTGGGTGCACTGGAACGGGCTGAAAATGCCATTAAAAATGTACTCAAACAAGACCCTAGCCATTATCAGGCGCAATTGCACCAGGCCCTGCTTGCGCAATTGCAAGAAAAACCCGAAGAGGCAGAAAAACTGCTGC
Source organism: Candidatus Sericytochromatia bacterium (assembly GCA_050248915.1). GTDB lineage: Bacteria > Cyanobacteriota > Sericytochromatia > UBA7694 > UBA7694. The sequence continues at coordinate 8,480 of JBFWRL010000162.1, read as the reverse complement.
AACAATTGCTAGAAAGCCAACCCGAACGGCCAGAAAGCTTGTTGCAATTGGGCAATCTCTATTTGGCCAGCCAACGTTTTGCAGAAGCCGAAAATATTTTCCAACAGGGCCAAGAAAAAGATGCCAAAAATTGGTATTTGCCCTACGCCCTGGCCGTTGCGCTCTCGGGTCAAGGCCGCTTAAGTGAAGCCGATAAAGAATTGCAAAAAGCCCTGGAACTGTCGCCGGAGCAGGCCGAAGTCAAACAATTAATTGAATTGATTCAAGCCGCTCAAACCGAGCAGCCCGTAGGCTAAAAAGCAGCTTTGCTCCCTTCCCCAGAAGAGACAGCGGTGGCCCCTAAACTCCTGATCGGGCCGCTGTTTAATCCCCGTTTTTTGGGGGATTACCACCGTCATCCGCAGATCAAATTATTCATGCCGGAGTCGGCATATACCCAAAATTATGGGTATGATCTGGTTTATTCATGGCAAGATCTGACTGACTTCGGTCAAATTTTAGAGAAGTTGCCAGCGAACTGGGAACCCGATTTGATCATTTGGTGGGATGTCCTCTATCAGGGCATTCCCCCCGGAATTGAAAACTGTCCTTATCCGATTGCCTTGATTCCAGGGGATTGGAATTTGGGCTATTTAACCACCCGCCATTTTGCCGAAGTCTTTGATCTGGTCTTGGCAGATATTCATCTCAAACACTGTCTTGAAGCCGAAGGTTTACAGCACATTGTGCATTGGCCCGGCTTTTCCTTTGATCCTGAAGAACTCTATCTAGAGCCTGAGCAAACACAGATCTACGATATCAGCTTTATTGGTAATCTCAACGAGGCCATTCATCCCCGCCGCAGCCAAATTTTGGATCAGGCCTTAAGCCTGTCAGATCGCTACCAGGTCCTGGTGAGACAGGGAATCTGGGGTGCTGAATACCGGCAGATCTTGAACCAAAGCAAAATTGTTCTCAACTACACCATTGCCCAGGTCATGAATCTGCGCGGCTATGAAGCCCCCGCATGTGGTGCTTTGCTCTTTATTGAAGCAGAGAATTTGGAAATTGCCCATTTTCTCAAGGATCGCGAAGAATGTGTCTATTACCGGGCAGATAATTTAACTGAATTGCTCTGCTATTATCTCGAAAATGAAGACAAACGCGCCCGGATCGCCAAAGCGGGTTATCAAAAAATCCAGGCCTTCAGCTACCAGAAACAATTTGCGCTCTTGCTCAAGCAATTGCCCAAATGGCTAAACATCGCCCAAAAGCGGCGCACTGAGCGTTTAACAGGGCGCTTAAACGCAGGCCCCAGCCAAAGTGTTCAAAACAAACTCAAGGGGCTAAGTCAATTTTTTTGCAGCCAACCCGAAGCGCAGCCCAGCGCCTTAAAATTGGTCACCCAAGCACTGGAAAAGCTACAAACACAGCCCCATGAACCAGCCCTGCTCTGGCAACTCAATGCTTTGGCCTGCCTTTTATTCCCGCTTGGACCGGCCCCCCCCCACGACCCCACCTTACAATTGGTCAAACGCTGTTTTGAACAAGGCCTCAAACTGGCCCCCCACAACCCGGTTTTTCATTACCACTTGGCCCTGTGTTTGGAAAGTGGGCAGGAAACTTACCTTGCCTTACAACACTATTCGCGCTGTGTCGAATTGCTGGCAGAAAGTGAGCGAGAGGTACTTTGGGAGTACCGCGAATTTATTCTGCCCTTTTTTCGCAGCCGGGGAAGGGAGCTGTTGGCCATTGAATGGGAGCGGGCCAGCTTTGAAACACAAGCCGATCTGCCCCAATTGCAAATCCGCTATATGCGACTCTTGATGTGCCAGATTTGGCAACGGCTGGGAGCCCTGCTGGAAAAAGCAGGTAACTTGGAAAAAGCCCAAACGGCCTATCAAAATGCCCTGAGCAATTTTGCCGATCCAAAACTCTATCTTCACCTGGCACGGCTGTGTAACTTCAACAATCAAGAGGCCGAGGCTTGGCAATATTTTAAAACAGGACTGGCTCAAGAACCCTTTCTAATCAGCCAGATCGGGAGCCTGTTCTCCCCCTCTTTGTTTTTACACCACCGTGATGAGATTCAACAACGCAGCCAGCGTTATGCCGATGTCTTTAATGAAGTCAAGGCCAGCTTGGCCCTGTGCCAATTGCTCGACTTACTCGAAAACCCAGCTGCCAAAATCAGCGAGGTCAAAACACGTTTAAGTCTGCTCGCCAAAACCAGGCCTGAAACCCTCGAAAAATTCAAACAAATTCTGGAGTTCGGCTGGGCACAACCGTTTGAGATCTTAAATCCTCTGCGCAAAATCAGCGCCCTGGCCTGGGAAAACCCCCTTGAAGAAGCACCGCCATTGAAACTAAGTGCCTCATTTATCTGGAGCAAAACACCGGAGCAGGCCCAGTTTCTTTTCAGTTTCAGCGCCAACTCTTCAGAGATTTATCACCGCACACTCAGTCAAAAAACGGATCTCTCACAGCGGCAGATCGGTGTAGATCAGTGGCCGCTACATTTCCCCACTCCCGAGGCAGTCCCACTTGCACCCGAACTCGAAGAATGGCTCAATGGTTGTGATACCCTCTTTTTGGCATTGACAGAAACCCTCTCAGAGCCTGAAAAAATCAGCTTGCTCAAAAATTTTGAAAGTGACTTCGGAGAGGCTCCTCGGACAGGACTCTTGCTCTACGCCCCGCAATCATCGGGCTCTCTCTGCCTGCTCTGCGAAAACCAGATTGAGAAAAGCAATGTTAGCATTATCGATGAAAGCCTCAATCTGGCTGAATGGGCGGCACTTTTCAAGCGTGTGACAGGCTTGATCGTGACCCCACAAGCAGAAGGCCTCTTTTATGCTGCATGGGCCCTTTGGCTGGGAATTCCACTCTATTTATCGACCCTGCCCGAAGTCTCTCTTTGGCCAGGTTCCGAATACTGGCAATTCAAGCAATGGCTTAGCATTGGGGAGCATCCCCAATGCTTGACTTTCCATCAAAAAACACACCAAGAATTCAAAAAAACAGCAGAGGCCACGGCCCTGAGACTGCACAAGATCTATCAGCAAGAAGCCGAAGACGTGGTTTTAAAGCTGCTCTGGCAGCTGCGACTTCAAGTCCTGGGACTTTGGGTATCTGAGCCTACCGCCAAGCCGGATCCCTAGGCCTGGTAGATCAGTTCTGCAATCAGCCACTCACCATGAGGCACAAAGCCCAAGCCTTTGTAAAGCGCTTTGGCAGGCGCATTGTGTTTCTCATAAAAGAGACAGGGCGTTTTGCCCTCGGCCTTTAATGCAGCCAAAAGGCCATGAACACAGGCTTTTCCGTAGCCTTTTCCGCGATAGGCGGGGGGGGTATAGACCCCGCCTATCAGAGCTGCATCTGTGGTTTCACAATGGGTCAAAGCGGCAGAAATGACCTTGCCCATCTTTTGAATATAAAAGAGTTTGTCCTGTTTGATCGTCTGTTTGAGACTTTCAATCGAACGGGCTTCCATGCCCTCAGAGCGTTTATAAAAATAGAAGAGCTTGTCCAGATCGGCAGTCTCGGCCTGGCGAATGGTCAGACCATGGCTCAAAACCGGCAAAGCAGAAGACTGAAAGCAAAAATCCTGGGCTTCATACCGGCACAATACTTGGGTCGGTGCAGTGTCTGGCACGACCTGCCCAATGGTTTGCAAAAGCTTAAAATGCAGATCTAATTCCCCCGCCATCAGCGGGATGCGGTTCTCATACAACCAAGTGGCCCAGTGCTCAAGAGGTGAAGAGGTGGCCGTTGATAAACAAAAACCGGTATTGGGGTGGTAAACCGCATATGTCTGCTCCGGCCCGGCTAATAATTGTGCCTGCGCTGGTTGCCGCTGCAAATAGCTGAGCGCAATCACATCGTGATAGGGCTCAGGAAAAACATCTTTAGAAATATCTGAAAACGGAATGGTTTGAATCATGGTTTGTTTCAAATGAAAACAGCGTGAGGATAAATCCCCACGCTGCTCTCAATATCAATTCAAATTAACGGATCAAGCCGTTCAAGTCATCCACGATGGAGTTACCGACGTTAACCACTTTCGTGTTAGAAGTGAAAGACTTCTGAGCGATGGTCAAGTCAGGCAAGGCTTCCGTAATGGAGGTGTTAGAGGCTTCCAATGCGGACGGGATGATGGTATTTTCAGTACCTACAATTGAAGTACCGGTACCTTCCACACCGCGCTTGGTGTCAATAACTTTACCTTTGTTCTGACCAGCGTAACCAACGATGATGTCACCGGATGCTTCTGAGTATTGGAACTGAGAAGAACCGCGGAGTTTCAACAGACCGTCGTTGTTTGCAAACTTGGAGATTGCAACGTGAACGCCAGTGGCAAACGGAGGTGCAGAGTTTTCATCCTGACCACGAGAGGTGTTGATCAACTGACCGGTACTGTCAAACTGGAAACGGTCACCAGACTGAGGTACGAAACGGGGGCTACGACCAATCAAGCTCTTGAGGTTGATGCGGTGGAAGAGGTTTCCACGGCTGTCTTTAACGTTCTCAAGAACACCAGAACCTGTGTTTGCCAAGCTCAAGAAGAGGTTGGTGTTGGTCTGACCGGGAGGTGTTTCAACCTTGGTGGTCAAACGGGTAATGGTGGTAGACAGAGCGCGTTGAACGTGAGTCAGTACGATGGCTGCTTGGTCCAGTTTGTTCTGGTTGATGATGATAGAAGCACCGATACCAGTACGGTCAGCCAAGTCATTGATGGCCTGGGCGATCAATTTGGCGTTGTCCAGAGAGGTATTGGCGAAACTGTTATTGGTACTGGTCAAGCGCAGTGTAACTGGGTATTCACCAGTGGAGTTTGCTGTTGAAGTCGGACCAATAATGGTTCCCAGAACGATACCAGTTGCGTTGGTAAAGGCAACGGTGTTACCACCGGCCAGTGACAGGGTACCAATTGCACCGGGAGAGATGAAGGTCTGAGGAATAACACGATCCTGCAAGCCGTCAACACGATCCAAGTCCAAGAATGAGTACAGAGTTACGTGCGCATCAGAGGTACCAGCGGCAATTGAAGCGATGTTTTCGTTTTTACCCAAGGTAAAGGACAGAACACCGATATTGTTGTTGGCAGTACTGGTACTGCGAATGGTTCTCTGGTTGATGTCGATCATGGGGATATTGCCCATAGCGCTGAAGACCATCGTGATCCCTTTGCGGTTGTTGGCAAATGCATCACCGATTGGGTCAGTGGCTTCATCAAAGTTGATCGTGGCGTCATAGTCAACCAGACGGCCACTTTGTGTTACTTCGCGAAGGTCATCCATAACACCGAGAACGAAAAGACCGTCATTGGTGGTCAGGTTGCCCTGGTCATCAAAGTGGAACTCACCGTTACGGGTATAGGTAATACGACCACCTGCATCCACCGCAGAGAAGAAGGCATTACCTTGCAAAGCGATGTCACCGGCGTTTTTGGTCTGTACGATAGAACCTTGAGAGAAGTCGGTGGTGGTAGCACCAACGCTGATACCACCGGTACCTACCTGAATCGGGTTCAAACCGCCTGAACCACCGGTAGAACCAGTACCTGATCTCAGTACGTTAACCAGTGTATCTGCGAAAGAGAGGCGAACCCCTTTAAAACCGTAAATACTGGCACCGGTCAAGTTACCTGAAATAACCTCGATTGAACGGTTCAGCGCAATCAGAGACGATTTGGCCGAAATTCTTACGTCACCCATTTATCTAGTTATCCTCCAAAAATTTATACTTTTATTGTTTTAGTTAATGACACGAATAATATTCGCAAGCGGAACAGAAGTTGCATTGATGGTCAGGTAACCCTGAGTCGACTGAAGATCAGCCTCATCAACCACACCAACCACATTGCTATTGGAACCTTGGTCAAAGTACTCAACGGTTTTGCCAACAAGTTGAAGTTGTTTAAGTTGAGTTGTTTGCTGCAGCTGGCTTGTGGCCGTCGCAGAGTCAGGAGCAGAGGGCGCATCCACACGGATAATATTATCCATGGGAATCAACTTGCCGTTGATGATCAGACCCGGTGGCGTGGTGGTATAGTCAGCCCCCGTGATAATCCCCGTTTCAGGGGTTTGGGTCGGATCATTTGGATCAAGATACTCAGCAGCCCGGCCCATTACAGCAACGGAAGAGGCAATCTGATTATAGTGAGCCATCTGGTTGGCCAGACGAACCGTCGCCAGAGATGCCGTGAATTGCGCGTTTTGCGAAATAATTTCAGAGGCATCCATGGGATTGGAAGGATCCTGGTTCTGTATCTGGGCTACCAGCATCTTGGCAAATTCTTCAGCCATTTTGGCAGGGTCCTGATCTACAACGTTCGTAGAACTGGCACTCCCCTTGGCTTCAGGAAGCAGCGATTTGATAGCAAAATCCATAAATTGAGACACTTAAACCTTTCTCGAGATGTAAGGTATTAGATTTTAGTATATGCGATTGTACCCAGCTTTGTAAAATTAAAAAAATATTAAATAAGCCGATTTATATTTTTTTATTATTAAAGAACTATTAAGTCGCCCCATTTATCTATAGATTTCACTGTCGCCAACATGCTATATTCATCAACAGTTACCTCGGATTTTAGGGTTTACTTTGAATAGCCATGTTTTGCTCAAAACAAAAGTAAAGCCCAAGTGAATCCCCTGAAAGCAATAAAAAATCAAGGTATTAAATAAAAGCTCATTTAATTTATGGCAAGCAAAAAGTTTCAGTATCGTCTCGAAAAAGTTCTGGATTTCCGCACTAAAAAGGTGGAACAGCTTCAGGCTGAATTGGCTTTGGCGATCCGAGATCGCGATACAGAAGTGGCCATGTTAAATGCTTTGTCGGAAAAACGCACAAAGGCTCAAAAAAGCCTGGAAAGCTACCTCTCCAAAGGTGAGGTGGCTGAAGTGCAGCAGACCAATACCTTTTTGGAAAACCTGGCCAAAAAGCTGGAGTCGCAAAACCGGATCGTTTCTAAAATGAATGAAAACGTCGAGTTAATTCGCAAGAAACTCGTGGTTGCATCCAAAGAAAAAAAGATCATGGAAAAGCACAAAGAGAAAAAACACGAAGAGTGGAAAGTAGAGATGGGCAAAATCGAGGCCAAACAGCTCGATGAAATGGCCGGAACTATTTTTCGTAAAAATCTCAATAAAAAAGCCGTCACAGCGGAAGAAGAAGAGCGTCGCTTGGAATTTATGGAAAAGCGCATGCTCTTAGAGGCTTTAAAAGCAAAGAAAAAGAAACACTAACGCAGAGTTTAGTAAGACAGGATTGAAGGATATATATATGAGTATGGAGCATTTAACAGTTTTTATCTCACCTCAGCCTCTGCCCCTGGAAGTACATCCTCCAGCAGCAATAAGGCCTGAGGCACCTTCCTCATTCAATTATTTTCTGGCTCAATTGCACAACACCCCATCGCGCCCAAGCTCTCCTGTCAAAGTCCCCTTACAACCACTTCATATTCCAGTTCGGACCCCCGTTCAAAGTGCGAACCCTGTCTTTCAGCCTCCCCGTACTCAACCCGAAGTCAAACCCTTTCAAGTATTGGTACACAAAGAACCCAACCAAACAGCCAGCAACAGAGCTCAAACAGTAGAAAAGTCCCCCGTGTCCGCGCGGCTTGAAGTAGCTGTCACAGGCTTGCTTTTGATAGAAGCACCCGTGGCCAACGGCCCTTTGCAAACAGAGCCAACGGCGCCCCCCCAACTTGAAGCGCCCGATGAGTCCGCGGAACAAACAGCGCTCTTTTGGGCCAGTCTTGCATTTGCAGCTCTGTCTCAGCAGCGGCAACCGTTGGGATTTGGACAATCCGTCTCTGAAGCACCCCAGGCCCCAGCCTTTGGCTTTGGCAATCAAATAGCAGATACGACCCCCATTCCTGGGGCTGATTCAGCCAAAACCGTTGATACGTTGGGCTTTTCCAGTGCCCTGCCGCTGAAACTTCAAGTCACTTTTAATTACCAACTGCTCTTCTTTGTGGCCCTGCGTGCGCCACGCAAAACAACAGCTGTCGAAGTCGACTCAGCAAACGGACTGTTAAATACCGAAAATGTGAACGCAGACACCGCTGGCCAACAAACAGACGTCGTGCAAGCCTCCGTTTTCTCTGAATCCTTTTCGGGCGAAGCAGACACCGAAACGGAAACACCTGCTGATTCAGAAAGTGATTCAGACACCCCAACATCCGCACTGAGCCACTCTCAAGTGGCTCAGGCTCCAGCGGTGGAGGCTCCTGTGGCTCCCACCCCGGTGGCACAAGCGCCTGCCGTTGAAGCTCCTGTGGCTCCCACCCCAGTGGCTCAAGTACCTGTGGTTGAAGCTCCTGTAGCCCCCACCCCGGTGGCACAAGCGCCTGCCGTTGAAGCTCCTGCAGCTCCTGCAGCTCCTGCCCCAGTGGCACAAGCACCTGCCGTTGAAGCTCCTGTGGCTCCCGCCCCGGTGGCACAAGCACCTGCCGTTGAAGCTCCTGTGGCTCCCGCCCCAGTGGCACAAGCGCC
>JBFWRL010000161.1:0-12977 GCA_050248915.1 Candidatus Sericytochromatia bacterium | reverse complement strand
TTCCGATCTGTGCGAGCAATTCCTTTGACCTGAGTGGCTTGGAAAGATAATCTTCAGCCCCCAATTCAAGACCCAAGACAATATCTACTTCCTCAGAATAACCCGATAGAAAAATCAGGGGAATCTGGGCATACGCAATTTTGATTTGTTTGAGCAATTCAAGCCCATGCATATCTGGCAAATAAAGATCTGAAATAATCAGGTGGGGAGACATGATCTTTAAAAAAGCCAAAGCCGCAGCAGCATCAGCGGCCAAATGGACCTCATAGCCATTGCTCTCCAGAATTTCTTGCAACAGAATCGCAAACTCAGGATCATCTTCGATGATTAAAATGGACGCACACAAATGAGCAGGAGAAGAACTGGACATCCAAAAAATGAACCTCCGTGGATTTAAAATTTATCCCATTTCTTTTATCATAAAATACATTTATAAAGTTCTCGTGAAGATGCCTTTGAAAGTCATTTGCCAAAGGAGTCAGGTGAAGCCCCGGCAGAACCCAGACAGGTGAAATTTGCAAGGCTTTTGTGTTAGGATGAGCTTGTTAAAAGCGGGGCGGAATGAACAGAATTCCCGCTTAAACTGTCTGAATAAATAAGTCTTGCTTATCGAAGTTGAAAGCCAAGGAGAAACCGATGCTGAAACCACTTGCCACACTGGCCCTGGGACTCTCTCTCAGCCTGAATGTTCTGACTGGATGCAAAGGCAACGAACAAAAACACACCTATCGCCCCAAACAAAACCAAGATGTCTCTGTGGTTGCCAATAATGTCGGAGATGGATTGGATCTCAGCCAATTGCCCGCTCTGGTGCGCGAAGCCAAAAATGGCGAAGCCCTGGAAAAAACGCTGAATGAATCTGGGGTGAACAACCTGGATTTAAACAATGACGGCAATATTGACTATCTCAACGTCGAGGAGTTTCGCGAGGGCGATCAACGGGGATTTGTGCTCTTTACCAATGAAAACGGTGAGCGCAGCGACGTGGCCCAGGTGATGATCAGCCAAAATGCCCAACAGGCCGAAGTGGCTGTGCAGGGCAACCCCAATTATTATCCACCCAATACGGTCTACCGCAACCATTTCCCACTGGGAGAGATTTTGCTGGCAGCCTGGCTCTTTGACATGGCCCGCCCGCGTTTTTATCATCCCCCTTATTATCGGGGATATTACCCCAGTTATTACAGAGGCGGACGTGTGGTGCCTTTTAGTTCTTACCGCGGTCGCCTGAGCAGCAGTGCCTACCGCACCAAATACCGCACAAGCGGTTTTGGCAGCGGCTCAACCCGCACCCGCGGCAGTTTGGGCACCAAAACCAGCTTTAACACAGGCAAAACAACCACCACCACCCGCAGCGGCATGAACCAATCCCGCAATTCACTCTCCAATGTCAAAGGCAGCAGCTTTGGCACCACCACCAATAAACGGCCTGCTGGCTCTGGCGGCACCAGCACCAGCAGCTTTGGCAGTTCGTCCAGCCGCAGCCGGACAACGGGAACCACAGCAGGCAGCACCAGCGGTTCCAGCTTTGGCTCCAGTTCCAATCGCAGCAGCACAGGCTCAAGCTTTGGTTCGAGCAGCAGCCGCAGTTCGACCGGCTCGACTTTTGGCTCTAGCTCCAATCGCAGCCGCAGTGGCAGCAGTTTTGGCAGTTCCTCAGGTTCTTCGAGCAGAAGCAGTTTTGGCAGTTCCTCTAGCCGCAGCCGGAGCAGCAGTGGCAGCAGCAGTCGCCGCCGCCGTTAAGCCAACCAGCGGGCTTTAAAAACCCAATAACTCCGTCAAGGCATCCAAGGTAGGCTCCACCGCCTGCAATTGGGTGCCTTGGGTGTGATAGGCAATGGCCCGGTCGGGGTCTTTGAGGCCATGGCCGGTTAAAACGCAAACAATGCGACTGCCCGGTTGAATTTTATCTGCGGCTTTCATTTTGAGAATACCTGCCACCGACGCTGCTGAAGCGGGCTCACAAAAGACGCCCTCCCGTTTGGAGAGCAGTGCGTAAGCTGCCAAAATTTCGTCATCTGTGACCGCATCAATATGACCACGCGACTCTTCCAGGGCCTGAGTGGCCAAGTCCCAACTGGCGGGGTTGCCAATCCGAATCGCGGTGGCAATGGTTTCGGGTTTTTCAAAGCGGCGTTTGTAGACAATCGGCGCAGCCCCTTCGGCTTGAAAGCCCCACATGCGGGGCAAAAATTCGGTCAGGCCTTTGGCGTGATAGGCTTTAAAGCCTTTCCAATAGGCGGTGATATTGCCGGCATTGCCCACGGGAATCGAAAGAATATCCGGGGGCGAACCCAATTGGTCGCAGACTTCAAAGGCCGCTGTCTGTTGGCCTTCGATCCGAAAGGGGTTGATCGAATTGACCAAAGTGACTGGGTATTTCTCACAGAGGGCCCGCACAAGTTCGAGCGCTTGGTCAAAATTACCTTTGATCGGCACCACCCGAGAACCATGGGCAATGGCTTGAGAGAGTTTGCCCAAAGCCACATAGCCATCAGGCACCAAAATATAGCCCAGCATTCCGGCACGGGCGCAATAGGCCGCCATGGCAGCGGAGGTATTGCCTGTTGAGGCACACATCACGGCCTTGCTGCCCGCTTCCAAGGCTTTGGAAATCGCCATGGTCATGCCACGATCTTTGAACGAGCCCGTGGGATTCAGGCCCTCATATTTGAGCCAAACCTGAGCCCCGGTTAACTCACTGAGATGGCAGGCATAAATCAAAGGCGTATTGCCTTCGTGCAGTGATACCACAGGGGTATTTTCTGAAACCGGCAAAAATTCCCGGTATTGATGAATCAAACCTTTCCACATAAACAAACCTCACGCCCGTGTATCAATATGTTTATAGACATGTAGCTCAGGGGCAGCACGCACCACACCTGGGCCCATCTCTGGTTCAGTGTACACGCTTTCCACAGGCAGATCAGGGATCTCCAACTTTTTCGGACGCATTAAATAAACCTGAAAACCCGTGATCCGGGCCGGGTCTTTTAAAAGCTGACTCAAAGGCTCAAATTCAAAGCCCACAAACCCCACGCCATTGGTCTCGGCGATTTGAGAGAGCGAAAGCCCTTGCACCAAGCGGGGGCGGTGAGTACCCTGCAGGGAAAAGGCCTTGAGCATCAGCACCAAGGGCTGAAAGGCCAATCCACTGCCAAAATTAAATTTGATCGTGATATTGCGCAGCGGATCGAGATGGGCCGTTAAAAAATAGCCAATGTATTTGATCCTGTCGTGTTCTTCCGGGAAAGGCAAAGGCCCTTCCCGGTCGTTAAATTGGGCCAGGTTGTTTTTGAGGTCAAAACTCTGTTGGGCCTCTAAAACCGCCATCACTGACTGCAGATCTTTATAACCGTCCAAAATATTCATCAGCGGGACAGCTGGCTGCAGGGTCTGCATCAGAGCGGTGACTTCGGAGGGAGTGACTTGCATGGGAGTATCCCTGCGCGAAATTAACGCAGCCAGCCCACCAGGGTTTTAACCAATTTTTCAATGCCATCTGCGGCTTCTGAAATGCGGCCGGCCTCCATATAAGCGGGGGTTGAAATAATCTGATGGACTTCATCAATCGCCACTTCGCGGACAGGGCAACTGAGATGCTCCGTGCCCATCGCTTGCATTTTTTCGGCCCAATCGGCCCCTGTGCCGAGGGTGAGGGTGGTCTGAATACCGGCCTTTTGCGCCACTTTGCCCATGATCGCAGGGGCAATGCAGACAAAACCGAGCGGAATCTTGGCCGCCAAAGCTTCACTGATCAAGCGCTCAACGTCGGGATTGACGTCACAATCAGGACCTTTAACCGCAAAATCACAGAGATTTTTAGCGGCCCCAAAGCCGCCCGGAAAAATCACAGCGCTGTAATCAGCCGCTTTGACTTCGGCCAAATCGACGATCTCGCCCCGAGCAATACGGGCGGCTTCGACCAACACATTGCGCGTTTCCCCTTCAGCCACTTGGCCCGTGAGGTGGTTGACCACATGCATTTGCGGAATATTGGGGGCCATACATTGATAGGGCACATCCAAACGGTCCAGATTTAACAGGGTCAGGGTCGATTCATAAATTTCGGCGCCATCAAAGACCCCACAACCCGATAAAACCACAGCCACTTTTTTCATGAAAAACGCCTCCAAATCGCGATGGGAATAGGCCTATCGTACCACCAAAAAGCCGAAAAAAAAATGCCCCTGGGAGGGGCACAAGCTAGAGTTTTGATGGGCTAACCAGTGGACTGTTTTATGAATCCTTGATGATCTGGTCTTGTTATCTACAATACCTGAAAGATATGAAGAAAAGATGGCGCCTCTGTCGCAGAGAAATAAAATTTTGCAGAAATTTAAACAACACTGGCCTTAAAAAACCTTGACAGGAATAATACGTTTGTGAAAATCTTTGTAAAAGTTTGTCTCAAAACCGGGCCAAAACTCAATCAAAACGCGATCAAAACTGAGTTTCAGCCTCAGGCCGTGGCCGCTTTGACCAATGTCACATTTTTTTCACCCAAACTTTTAACCAGGCGATTCATCAGTTTTTCTTCGGGCTGAATCCAAAAATCACAGCCCACAGCAATGGCATTTTCGGGTTCCTGCTCAGAGAGAATCACCACAGGTGTTTCTCCGGGAAAATCCTGCAAGAGACAGCGCAAAGCCGTCAACCTGCGCACATCATATTCCGGAAAGCGCAAGCGCAGGGTCTCTAGCTGCATCAGCGAATAGACCCCAAACAGGGCCAGCCGGGGCGGCTCTGTATCATCACGTTTGGGCCGAATTTTGGCTTTGAGCAAGAGCTTGTCTTCACCTTCGAGCAAAGTTCTGAATTTTTCAAAGGTTTTGGGCGCGACAAAGATTTCAATCTCTCCCGTGAGATCTTCAATCTTTAAAAAGAGCATATTCTCGTTTTTGTCATTGGCCTTGATTCTGCGCTCGACCACCAGACCTGCCAGCGTGGTTTCGCGGCCCTCTTCGAGTTCGGGCAGATCGATCACCGAGTGCTGGGCAAAGGCCTGTACCTGTTCTTTGACCATGTCCAAGGGGTGCCCTGAGACGTAGATTCCAATCACTTCTTTTTCGTGGATCAGCAAGGTCTCGCGGTCGGATTCAGGCACTTCAAGCAACCTGGGTGCCCGCTCAAAATCGAGATCGGCAGCACCATCGAGTTCAAAGAAACTGGTCTGCCCCATATTTTTGTGTTTTTGAGCGTCGTTGGCCGCCCCCATGGTGTTATCCAAATTGTGCAAGAGCATATTGCGGTTGTCGAGGATGCCATCAAAGGCCCCCGCTTTGATCAAACTTTCGAGCGAGCGTTTATTGCAGACCCGCAAATCGACCCGAGAACAGAAGTCATAAAAAGAGGTAAAGGGCCCATTGGCCTTGCGATCGGCCAAAATATTCTCAATCGCAGCTGCCCCCAAGTTTTTGACTGCGCCCAAACCAAAGCGGATATTTTTGTCAAAGACCGAGAAATTATGGATGCTCTCGTTGATATCAGGCGGCAAAATGCGAATCTTCATGCGCCGGGCCTCACCCACATAGAGCGGAACTTTGTCTTGGGTGCTCATCACGCTGGAGATCAACGCAGCCATATACTCCACAGGATAATTGGCTTTGAGCCAGGCAGTCTGATAAGCAACATAGGCATAAGCCGCACTGTGGCTCTTGTTAAAACCATATTTGGCAAACTCTTCCATGACATTGAAGAGATTCTCAGACACGTCTTTGCGAATGCCGTTTTTCTCCGAGCCCTCGATGAATTTGGCCTTCATTTTGGCCATCACATCGGCCTGTTTTTTGCCCATTGCCTTGCGCAAATTGTCTGCTTCACCGGGGGTAAAACCCGCCACCGTGCGTGAGATCTGCATGATCTGCTCCTGGTAGAGAATCAAGCCAAAGGTGTCTTTGAGCATGGGCTTGATCATCTCTTCGAGCGAAGGGTCGTAATAAGTAACTTGCTGCCGCCCAAATTTGCGTTCGACAAAGTCCACGTCCATGCCGCTGCCCAGCGGGCCGGGGCGGTAGAGCGCCACCAAGGCGGTGATGTCTTCAATATTGCTGGGCATCAGGCGGCGCACCAGCTTTTGCATGCCCGTCGACTCCAATTGGAAAACCCCAATCGTAAATCCCGAGCTGAGCAGTTTGTAGGCATTTTCATCGTCGAAGGGCAGGGTCTCCATATCGAGTTCAATTCCCCGAGACTCTTTGAGAATCTCCAGGGTTTTGGAGATCATGGTCAAGTTGCGCAGGCCCAAAAAGTCCATTTTGAGCAGGCCGACTTCTTCAACCTCGTCTTTGGTGAACTGGGTGATGAGCTTGCCATCTTCGGCCCGCAGCGGCACCACCGTGTCGAGAGAATCGCGTGAAATCACGACCCCGGCGGCATGAACCCCAACCTGACGGGCATTGCCTTCGAGCTTGAGTGCGTCTTCGATCAATTGTTTGATCTCTGGATTTTTGTTCATCTCCAGGCGCAGATCCATGCCCTCCTGGATAAAATCAGCGAGTTTGACCCCCGGTTTGGTGGGAATCATCTTGGCGAGACGATCGGCTTCGGTGGCCGCAAAGCCCCGTGTGCGGGCAATATCGCGCACCACCATTTTGGCTCCGAGGGTGCCCACCGTCAGAATCTGAGCCACTTTATCGGCGCCATATTTGCGGGTGACGTATTGGATTACCTCTTCGCGGCGGTCGATACAAAAGTCGATGTCGATATCCGGCATGCTGATGCGGTCGGGATTGAGAAAGCGTTCGAACAGCAATTGGAAGGGAATCGGATCAATGCCTGTGATGCGCAGGGCGTAAGAGACAATGCTACCGGCCGCAGAGCCACGGCCAGGACCCACCGAGATACCCCGCAGACGGGCGTAATTGATAAAGTCCCAGACCACGAGAAAATAGCTGGGGAAGCCCATATGTTCGATGACACCCAATTCAAACTCCACCCGCTGGCGAATCTCAGGCGTAATCTCGGCATAGCGCTCGCGAATGCCTTTCCAGGTCAGCTCACGCAAATAGCTTTCAGGGGTATGGCCCGGTGGCACATCGTAGATCGGCAATTTGTAATTGCCGGTTTCGATAATCACATGGCATTTTTCGGCAATCGCCAGGGTATTGCTGAGGGCCTCTGGCACCTCTTGAAAGAGCTGCGCCATTTCTGCGGGGCTTTTAAGGTAATACTCAGGGCCACCCGGATAGCGAAAGCGGTTGGTATCGTTGAAGGTTTTGCCATCGCGAATACAGAGCACCATTTCGTGTAATTGTGAATCAGCCTGGTTGAGGTAATGCACATCGTTGGTCGCTGCCACAGGCAAATCCAGGTCTTTGGAGAGCTGCATCATGCCCCGGTTAATCTTTTGCTGCAATTCAATCCGGTGGTCTTGCAGTTCGAGGTAAAAGTCAAAGCGTTCTTTGTACCAATTGGCCAATTGTTTGGCCCCGGCATAGTCTTCTTTCATGAGCTTTTGCGGGAGTTCGCCCCCCATGCCTGCACTCATGGCAATCAGGCCCCCTGAGTATTTTTCGAGCAGAGCATGATCCACCCGGGGTTTATAATAAAAACCGTTGATATGCGACTCACTCACGAGCTTGAGCAAATTGCGGTAGCCTGTATCATTTTTGGCAATTAAAGTCAGGCGCTGGTTGTTGTCGCCTGTGCGGCGGCCACTGCGATCTTCGATCCCTTTGGGGGCGACATACATTTCACAGCCCAAAATGGGTTTGATCCCATTTTTGCGGCATTGCTTGTAAAACGCCAGGGCCCCATACATCACGCCACTGTCGGTAATCGCCAGAGCGGGCATTTCCATCTCCACGGCTTTGGCTACCACCTCGTTGATACGCACGGTAGAATCCAGCAGCGAGAATTCGGTATGAACATTGCAATGGACAAATTGGGGGGCCGACATGAAACGTCTCCTTCGGGCAGGGATCAGAAGATCAGTGTACCGCAAGCATGGCCAGGATCCGGGATGGGGTAAAATATGAATTTTTGCAAAGCGCCCGCTTGGCAGTGAAAATTTTTGTCGGACCTGGCAAAATATGCTATAAAGAAAGACGTCTGCCCGTGCTCTTTCTAAGGGCAGCACCTTGAAAAGAGATCCTATCACCAAGACTCTGCAGGTTCTTATGAAAAAAGCTTTGAAAACCACCCTGTCCCAGTCCTCGCTTCGTCGTGTTGGGGGTGTTTTGACCGCCCTCGCAGCAAGTGCGTTGCTGACGGCCTGTTCCGTAGGCCAAATCACCGCCCCTTCCAACAATATTTCGCTGATTGTCAGCCCTACCACCAACGAATTACTGGTTTTTGACCTCTTAACCCACCGCGTGATCACCGAATTGGAAACAGGCAACCGCCCCGATGATTTGGCTGTGTCTTCGGATAGCCGCCGCATTTTGGTGACAAATATCAACGACGGTTCTGTCTCGATTTTTGAACGCCTGACCGGGACCGAATTTATCAGCCGAGGCAAAGTCACTGTTCAGGGTACGCTGCCCCAAGGCGTGGTTTTTAACAGCACAGGCACCCGTGCTTATGTTGCCGTAGGTGATACGGCCACCATTGCCACTCTCGACACCTCTGTGCCCAGCCGCCTGCCCAATATCATCGCTCAAGGGGTGGTGCGTCTGAATACCGGCACCAACCAAACCAAACGACCCAGCCCGTCACAAATGGCCGTCTCCCCCGACAATACCCGTCTGTTTGTGGTGGATCGGGCCAATGGCCGTCTGCTGGCCTTTAATATCAACCCCGGCCAAGATACCATTACCCCTGCTGAATTTTTCCAAATTCCCGTCACAGTCACCTCAGACCTGCGCGATCTGGCTGTTGACCGCTC
Source organism: Candidatus Sericytochromatia bacterium (assembly GCA_050248915.1). Classification (GTDB taxonomy): domain Bacteria; phylum Cyanobacteriota; class Sericytochromatia; order UBA7694; family UBA7694. The sequence continues at coordinate 4,150 of JBFWRL010000161.1, read as the reverse complement.
TGGACGCGTTTATGTTTTGAATACAGCCTCGGACGAATTGCTGGTGTTTAATGCCGCCAATATCCAACAGCCGGTGGCCCAGGTCTCGCTGCGCGACAATCAAATCCCTGCCAATGTGCCCGTTTCACCTGAAAACATTGCCCTCAACAATGCAGGCAGCAAAATGTATATCACCGGCAGTTCTGCCAATGTGCTAACCGTGATTCCCAACCCCCGGGCCTTGGCGGGAAATATCAATCTGCAGAGCGTGGGCCGCAATATTCCCCTGAATACGGATCCTCGCCGCCCCACCACCTCTCCCAACGGAGTCGACGTAACCTCCAACGACAAGTTGATCTATGTCGCCAATGGCGGTGGTGGTTATAATATCTCACTGATCAATGGCGAAACCGACTTACCCACCCGCAGCTTTGGCACCTCCGCCAATGCCGCAACCTCATCACCCCTGGGCCGCTTAAAGGTGGTCTTTTATGGCACCCCGGGTGTTTTGGGGCAAGCAATCCAATCCGAACGGGTCAGCACCCCTGAACAGCCCGTGAGCAGCTTCAGGTTCTTCTTTGACAATCCCTAATCTGCTCACGCTCCTGCGTTTGGCTCTGATTGTCCCCTTCTGTTTTTTTGTTACAGGCGGGTTGCAATGGGATGTAATGGCGCTTTTGACCTTTATCGTGGCCGCCTCGACGGATTGGTTTGATGGCTATTATGCCCGGCGCTTTAAACAGACGAGTGATGCGGGCAAATTGCTGGATCCGCTCGCAGATAAATTATTGGTGGCCACCGCATTTATTGCATTTGCCGCCGATCCTGTCGTGCAATTGCCTGTTTGGTCGGTGGTGATTATTATGGGGCGCGAATTTTTAATCACAGGTCTGCGCGCGTTGATCTCCAGCCGGGGAGCTGAAGTCATGGCTGCCGACACCTTGGGCAAGGCCAAAACAGTGGCGCAAATGGCCTGTATTTTAATTTTTTTGGTGGGGCGTGCCCCCAATTCCCAGGCCTTTTTAAGTCTGGGCAAAGCGGTTTATGCCCTCGCTGTCTTTTTAACTCTGCTGTCAGGAGCAGAATACCTGTGGCGTTACCGGGCCCTGTTGATGGAAAGCTTTAAAGCCAATCCGGAACAATAAAGTTCTGCCAAAAAAGTCACAAGATTTTTCTTCCATTCCCTTGTGCCTGCCCCCCAACTCAGTTATACTAAATTTCGTCCAAATGATTCGTCTGGATTAAATGGACCGGTAGTTCAATCGGTTAGAGCACCTGCCTGTCACGCAGGAAGTTGCGGGTTCGAGTCCCGTCCGGTCCGCTTTTCACAATCCCCTTTTCTGTAATCCCCCTTGCTGGGGTGGCGAAATCGGCAGACGCAGGGGACTTAAAATCCCCCGGGTTCATCCCCGTGCGGGTTCAAGTCCCGCCCTCAGCACTTTATCTGGTTAAAGAGATCTCAGGATCTGATAAACAAAGCACCCATTGGATCAAAAACAGGTTCTACAGGGGTTGACTTAATATATTTTTAATCATATAATAACCATAAATAAGGTTTTAACTTCTCTCCGACTTTTGTACACTTTAGTTCATCACACCATTATTTAGTCGAAAATGTTAACACCATACAACAACTAAGGAGACTCAGTTATCCAGATGAATAAGACTCGCTTGTTCTCAGCCGTAGCGCTCACTTCTTTGGCAGCCACTCTGGTTGCTTGCCAAACAGGCCCCCTGCTCCAGCCCGGTGCGTTTAACCAAAACCCCGCTCTGGTAGGTGCTCAAAGCGCTGCTCGTACAACTGCCCGTGGCGCTGAATTAAAAGCGGCTGCCCAGCGTGGTCTGGCTGCTATGCCCGGTGAATTCATCGTGCGCATGAAGCCCGGCGCCTCTGCTGCCGCAGCATTGAGCCAAGGTGGCCTGCGTTCCATGAATATGCAAGCTGAACCCATTGGCAATCCTGCTCTGGGCATCAGCCTGGTGCGCTCTGCCGCTGGTTTGCGTGCAGCCAATGCCGGTGCTGACCAACAGACTCTGGCTAGCCTGCGCAGCAATCCCGCTGTTCTCTATGCAGAACCCAACATGATCGTCAAACTGAACTTGCCTGCAGCCACCGAGCCCGCTCCCCGTGAGACCGCTCCCCAGGCATTCCCCAACGATCCCATGTTTGAGAAACAGTACGCCCACCAGCGTATGCAGTCTCAAAAAGGCTGGGAAGTTGAGCAAGGCAATAAAGATTTCATCCTCGCGATTGTGGATACCGGTGTGGATATGAAACACCCCGACTTGGCTGCCAAAATGCTGCCTGGCTACAACACCGTTGATGACAATCCCAACGTGGAAGATGGCAACGGCCATGGCACCCACTGCGCAGGTATCGCTGCAGCAATCACCAATAATGGTGCTGGTGTCGCTGGTGTTGCTCCCAACGTGAAGATCCTGCCCGTTCAGGTTCTGAGCAAAGAAGGATATGGCTCTTACGAGAGCGTTGCCAATGGCATTATCTGGGCTGCTGATCATGGCGCTAAAGTCATCAGCATGAGCCTGGGTGGCCCCAGCAACTCTGCAGTCATCACCGACGCTGTCAAACATGCACTGGCCAAAGATGCCATGCTGATTGCTGCTTCTGGTAACGATGGCAACAGCTCTATCTCTTACCCCGCTGGTGTTGCTGGCGTTATGGCGGTCGGCGCTTCCGACAGCACTGACAAAATTGCCCGTTTCTCCCAGTTTGGTAAACACCTGTCTGTTTCCGCTCCTGGCGTAAACATTCTGTCTACCTTCCCGACCTATGCAACCGATATGCCCGGCGTCAACTATGGCTCCATCAGCGGAACCTCTATGGCGACCCCTGCCGTATCCGGTCTGGCAGCTCTGGTTCGTAGCAAATACCCCCAGCTGAACGCTGCTCAGGTGAAAGCCCATATCGAAGCAACTGCCGATGACACTGGTACCCCTGGTTTTGACCTCTATCATGGTCATGGCCGTGTCAACGTCTTCAAAGCAGTGAGCACTGCCCCCGGTGCAGTTCGTCGTTAAGCGATAACTGAATTTCCGCAAGGACGACCCTTCTCAAATGAGAAGGGTCGCTTTGTTTTTTGGTACACTGAAGGCAAATGCCCAGAGAAAGCAGATCATGATTCTTCTTCGCCCGCTTTTGCCCTTTGTGTTTGCCTTGTCCCTGGGACTCGTGGCCTGTACCCCCACCCCCCGCAAAGTCAATGATGCCATTGGCCGGGGCCAGCCCAAAGAGGCCGTTCGCCTCCTGAGCGATCTGCTCAACAAAGAGGGGGATATCACCACGGCCAAGCTTGAAAGCCTCTTGGGGGCCCTGACCCTGAATCGCCGCTTTACCTTGGATGCGGCCGACGATCTCTTTGATCGCCTCAAACCGGATGGCAAATCCGCCATTTTAAAATGGTATATTCAGGTCTATCTCGAAAGGGCCGAAAAAGCCCTGGTCAAAAATAAATTTGACGAGGCCCGCACAGTCTGGATTCGCCACCAAAAAGTGCGCAATGGGGCTTTTCCAGACTTTCAAGAAGCCACACCTGTTTTGGGCATCATTGATCTGCGTGAATGTGAATACTGGCTGGCCCAGGGCAACCGCGGCAAAGCCAGAGTGCTCTTTGACTCTGCCCGTAAAAAACTGACCCGGCGTGTCTATTTTGATCGGGTTCAGCAATTTGAATTTGCCAATATGGTCCAGAGCATCGAACGAAAGCTCAATGCCGGTAAAAGCGCCAAACCTGTTGCAAAAAAAAATAACCCCCTAAAAAGATCCAGACGAGGACGTTAAAATGTTACCGATTGCTGATTGCCATGCTGATACCCTTTCGCGCCTGCTGCTGCTCGAAGACGATCAAATGAGCCTGTATCTGCCTCAGCCCAAACACCACTCCGATTATCCCCGCATGCGGGCTGCCAATCTGCGCCTGCAGATCTTCTCGATCTTTACCATGCCTTACGAAGCAGGTCATTATGGGGCTGTGCGCTCCCTGCAAATGATGCAGATTTTTCGCGAAGATATCCGCAAACACCCCGATCTTTTTGCACTGGTCGAATCTAAAGCAGATCTGGCACAAGCAGAGCAACACCCAGATAAACTCTATGGGCTTTTTTCGATGGAAGGGGCCTCTCCACTCTGTGGCGATCTCAAAATGCTGGAAGT
>JBFWRL010000160.1:0-13114 GCA_050248915.1 Candidatus Sericytochromatia bacterium | reverse complement strand
TGCCAGCAAGCGGGAGATATTATTGGCGCTATTACAGCCAAATATTGCCCAAGACCAGAATGCTTCAGGTGGGCATCAGGGCTCTCCCCGTCAGGTTTTGGGTCAATTTGTGCACAAACGTGCCAGGCAATTTAAGGCGATTTTTCCGCTGCTCAAAATTGTCTTGCTCGAAAGTGAAGTCGAGCCTGAACTCAAACAGGCTTGGCTCCAGCAGGTTTTACTGCAGGCCCGTGATGAGTTAAGCAACTGGTTTGCCCGTTGGCAAGAAAGTGCAGAAATCCGCCCAGATTTGACACCCGAAGCGCTTTCTCGTCTTTTGATGACCCAGCTCTTTGGATCACTTTTTCTCAATCAGGTTTCGGAGGGGGGCTTTTTTGCCCCCCAGACCCTGGAGTCGCAATTGGAACTGAGTCTGGAATTGTTCTTAAATTCAGTCACCCTCTGAAGGAGGTTTGGTCTATGTCTTTGAAAAAACATCTCTGCCCCCCTGGGCATGCCAATATGGGGTTGGGTCTGCTGGCGATGGCAGGTTTTATGGCCTATGGTTTTTTGCTGATTTATCTGCGCGACTTTGCCCCCGGCAAAGAGGCCTGGGTTGCGGCATCAGCCAGTGGCGCGCATTTTGAAGCCAAATTGGCACACGTTCATGGCAATTTGCTTGCTTTTCTCAATTTGGTGATTGGTTATCTCTTAATACAATTGCCTTACCCACCCAAACAGGCCCGCGCGATTTCGGTGCTGGCCCTGCTGGGACTGCTGATGCCGATCGGCATCTTAATGGAGGTACTCTGGCACGTGCCGCCACTGCCCGTGGTGATCGGCGCACTGAGCATGACAATCTCCGTGGCCTGGTTGGGAGTACTCACCCTGACCCAAGCCAAAAATCCGATAATTTCCAAAAATCACTGATATTTAAATTACAAGGAGTCCCCCTATGAAAAACACGAAACGTCTCACCCTTTTGAGTGCCTTGCTGCTGGCCATCAGCTTCGGAGCAGGAACAGCCCTGGCAGAAACCCCAATACAGCCCGTGGCAGAGTCCATCCAGGCCCAAATTGAATACAATGCCGAGAAACCCGCCAAAAAAGTCTTGTTCTCGACCCCCCAGTATGAGTTGATTCTGTTCGCCTTTGATGCTGGCCAAGGGCTGAAGGGGCACGCTGTGCCTTTTGCGGCATATATCCAAGTCATCGAAGGAGAAGGGGTGCTGATGCTGGAAGACAAACCCGTTACGATCAAAGCGGGGGAAGGCTTTGCCCTGCCTGCGGGTGTGCCCCACTCGGTCAAGGCTCCCGGTCGCTTTAAAATGCTGCTGCTCAAACAATTGGGCAAACTCTAAATTGAAAAGGTCTCAGCGTGGGGGCGGTCTGCTCTCACGCTGAAGCTCATACTGACCCAAAGTGTCAGCCCCAAGAGCAGCACGGCTCCTGCTTGATGGGCAACGCCCAAAGAAACAGGAACTTTGTAGAGCAGGGTCAAGGCGCCCAAGCTGAACTGCAAAAGAGTCAGGCTCGCCAGCAGAATAGCTGAACGTCTCAAAGCAGGTACTCGTTTGCCCAGCCAAAGCGCATACCCCGGCAGCAAACCCAGCAGCAACCAGCCCAACAGGCGGTGATGAAATTGCACCGTGGCCAGATTTTCAAAGCAGTCGCGCCACCAGGGCTGCAACGTATACAGCTCTGCCGGAATCAGGCGGCCATGCATCAGCGGAAAGGTATTAAACGCCAAACCGGCTTTATTGCCCGCCACAAAGCCCCCGAGGGCAATCATCAGGACCAACAAAGCCAACACAATTTTTGAAAAGGGGTGCAGCTTGCCCGGCGCTTGGGGATATCTGCACAAAAAACATTGCCGCAGCAGCAGCCCCAAGATCAACAGTGCCAGCAACAAATGGGCTGTCAGCCGGTAAGAGCTGACCCTGGGAATATCCACCAACCCACTTTGGACCATATACCAGCCCATGACTCCTTGTAGCCCACCCAAGAGAAAGATGCCCCCCAACTTCAATGCGGCTTGAACGGTCAGGCTTTTTTTGAAAGAGAAATACAGCAAGGGCCCCAAAAAGACCAGCCCAATCAGTCGGCCCAGCAAACGGTGAAAATACTCCAGGTAAAAAATTTTCCGAAACCCATCCAGGGTCATGTTTGAATTGACCTGTTGGTATTCAGGAAACGCCTGGTAGCGTTGAAACAGGGCCTGCCAATCTGCCTCATTTAAAGGCGGAATCGCCCCCATCAACGGCTTCCATTCCACCATCGAGAGTCCCGAATGGGTCAAGCGGGTCACGCCGCCGAGCAGAATCATGGCACAAAGCAGACCCACAAGTACCCAAAGCCAGATTTCGACAGATGGTTGCGCAGAAGGATGGGGCTTCGACATCTTTTTAACGCTGCAACAAAACAATCAGCCCCAAGGCCAGACCCACAAAAAAGACCCCAAACATCAGTCCGAAGCCCCAAGGCATGCGCTTGAGTTCCATAAACTCCAGACCAATTAACAGTGCTTTGAGTGCCGCTATGCCCAAGACAATCGGTGTGATCAGTGCATTCTGGCCATTTTCAGCAAAAAAATAGCTCAAAAGTGTCAGCGGCAGCAAAAGCAGCCAGACCCCGTCGGTCCAAAAGGGGCTCACAGGGTGTTCTGAAGCCGTTTTGTTTGACATACATGATATTCCTCTATCGCTAAAAACTCAATGACTGAAATAGACCAGGGGAAAGAGCAAGACCCAGATGATGTCCACCAAATGCCAATAGACGGCGGTGGCTTCCAGGCTGCTCTGCTGTTCGGCGAGCAATGAGCCGGTTCTGAATTTCCAGGCCAGATAAAACATCAACCCCACCCCCAGGGCCACGTGGGCATTGTGTAAGAGCGTCAAAAACAGGTAAAAGAACCAAAACATATTGGTCGAAAGTGAGATGCCGTGGGCATAGACCTGTTGGTATTCCCAGAGTTTGACCGAGATAAAGATCAGCCCAGAGAACCCCGTGCCGATCAGCCACGGCCGAAATGTTCGCTTTAAACGGCTCAGACAAACGGCCCGGGCAGCCATCCAACTGCCGGTCAGCAGAATCAGGGTGTTCAGTGTGCCTTGTGCCGGATGCAACAGGGCCTGACCGGCCTGAAACATCGCATTTTCGCTGCGGCCAACCCAGGCAAAACCCAGAAAGAACAGGGCAAAGGTCAGGATTTCCAGCCAAAAGACAAACCAGACCAAAGGCCCTCCGGGCAACGTTTCGAGCTGGCTTTTGAGCTTTTGAGAGAAATCCGAAGATGGGTTGCTTATCACTGGAGCGTCTTTCTATCTGTTTTCGATGCCTGAACTGAGTATCCACCACAAAGAAGCGTGTGTCTTTGTTTTGGAGCAAATTAAAAATAAGGTAAGATTGAGAAAAACATGCTCAATAAGCGAGGCCAATAATATGTACAGTCATTTTCTCTACCCTGTAGATGGTTCCTCTGAAAATACCAAAATGCTGGAGCATGTGGTGGCCCAAGCCAAAGCCTTTGGGGCCAAAGTTTCGGTCTTAAATGTCTATCACTTGCCGCTGACCATGCCCCAGGTGCATGTCCACACTTTCCCCCCCGAAATTCAGCAGCAGATCAGCGCGGGGGCCGAAAATGAAAGCAAAGAACTGCTGCGGGAAGTGCGGCGCGAATTACATTCACGGGGGGTGGATTGCCAAACCTTTTCTGTTCATGGCAATCCCAAATTGGTGATTCCAGATTTTGCCCGTGAACATGGCTGTGACCTGATTATGATGTCTACCACGGGGGCGGGAGCCCTGAGTCTGAATGGCAGTGTGAATCATTTTGGCAGCACCTGTAGCCACGTGGTTCACCACACTCCAGGCATTCCGGTGATGGTTGTCGACCTCAACTAAAGTCACGAAAAAAAGCCACTGCTTGCGAGGCAGTGGCCAATGGTATGGACAGAGAGGGTTAGAAACTGTACTGGCTTTGCAAATAGCCAAAGGTCATCAGGGCAGACGTGCCGCCCTGGGAATAAAAACTGCCTGGTAAAAACAGGCTCAGGCCAGCCTGGGTCTGAAAATGGGCATCCCATTTCCAAGTGGCAATCAGATCAGCTTCAAAGCCCAGATAGGCATCACTGCCTGTCGCGGCCTTGCGGGTGACATTGCCCGCCACACCATAGACATCATCTTGGGTGCTGGCGCGCCAAAAGGCGTGGCCATCGAGGGCCAAACTGAGTTCGGGCAAAGGCTGCGCTGAAAGCGAGGCTTTGAGCCCAAGCGCATTTTGACGGCCAATTTGGTCGGCATAGCCATAATAGGCATGGCCGAGCGGAAAGAGTTGGTTGAAGGTATTCAGGCTTTTGTCGCTGCTGCTGCCATCGCCACTGGCATAGTCCAGAGCCAGTCCCAGGCGGGGTTTCCAGGGCAGATCAACTTTGTATCCCAGATCAAAAGCGGCAAAACCGGCCGAAATCACCTGATCGCCAAAACTGCCCAACTGATACGCGCCTTCTGTGTCCAGCTCAAAGCCCCATGGGAGTTTGCCATTCAGGCGCAAACCCAAGGTTTGGCGGTCTTCTTGGGCCTCAATGGCCTGATAACTGGTTTTGCCTTTGTGCAGCCCCAGCCAATAGAGATCGCTGTTCCAATTCTCAAAAGGCAAGGGCCCTGTGGCATAGAGCCCATACACAGAACTGCCCGGATCACTCAAATTAAAGCTCCAGGGCTGGGTTTTGACGAGCTGTGCGTAGAGCCCACGCAGGTTCCAGCCATGGCTTTGGGTGATCAGGCTAACGGCATCAAAAGTCCGGCGGGTATTGACCCAGACCAATGAGCTGATCAGACGCTGTTTGCCCAAATCCATTTCTTGGCGGCCGGGCCGCAGCAAAACAAAACTGTCGGGGGCCCAGGCGTATTTTAAATCGAGAAAGGCGTTTTGCAGATCAAGGCTGTCGAGATCTATGCCTCTCAGGCCGGTCGGCAGATTATTGGCGATCCCGCCAGGCAAATTGCGTGGGGTGCCCAAAGCGCTCAGGCCTTCGATATACAGCCTGAAAAAATCCGTGGCGTGAAAATCGGCATGTAAACGCAATTGGTTTAAAGCAAAAATCGCGTTTTGATCTGGTTTAAAATCATAGCCACTCCAGCCCTCGGCGCGTATCCGCCAGGAACCGCCCAAAGAGAGATAGATCTGACCCTCTTCAGAAAAGGGGATGTATTTTAAACTGTCCCAAAATTCGGGGTTGGCTGAAGGTGATTTGAGTTCCAGCCAATTCTCTTCATAACGCAGATTTTTAAAATTGGGCCGGGCTTGGGCCTGGGGTGTGAGCAAAGGCAAGGCGCTTAAAAAAGCGCAAACGAAGGGGAGAAGGTGTTTTTTCATAATGGAATCCTCCGGTTACTTTAGGAGCATAACCTGTCCTGTCTCTTTGCTCTTTGCGCCTGCGCAAAGACGAAAGTGCCTGTTTTTTCTAAGCTGAAGATCATTCTCATGCTTTGAAAGGAGCCCACCATGCTCTCCAAATCCCAGGCCCGACTGTTTTTTCTGGGCGGCACCCTGGTCTTTTCCTGCGTTTTTCTGTATTTGACTGTGGATTCAATCGGAAAAGTGCCAGAACAGACCCGATCTGTTAACATCACCGCAGAGGTCAAACGGGGCAAACACCTCTTTGACAAAAATAACTGTATGGGCTGCCACACCATCTTGGGGGAAGGCGCGTATTACGCCCCCGAATTGACCAAAGTCTATGAAAGACGGGGTCCTGAGTGGATGGCCGTCTTTCTCAAAGATCCCGAAGCCATGTACCCGAATCAGCGCAAAATGGTCAACTACCATTTTAAACCCGAAGAGATCAGCGATTTAATTGCCTTTTTTAAATGGATTGGTGAGATGGACCTCAATGGTTTTCCCCCCAAACCAGATATTCAAGCCGGGCAAACTTCATCAAGCGGTTCTGCCGCGAAAAGCACTCAGACTTCTGCTCTTGCCATTCCAGCCAAATACACAGCCCTTTGCACCGCTTGCCACCAATTGGGCGGCCAAGGTGGCAACGTGGGCCCGGCCCTTGATGGGGTCGGTAGCCGCAGGGATGCCACCTGGATCGATGCCTGGTTAAAAGATCCCAATGCCGTTAAACCCGGTACAGCCATGCCCCAAATGCCCCTGAGCGAAGTTGAACGCCAGGAATTGGCCAGCTTTTTGGCTGCCCAGAAATAGCGAGGAAAAAAATTATGAAATACAAATCACAAAAAGTTGCCTATTGGTTCTTTGCCACCTGCATGCTGCTGTTTAGTCTGCAATTGGTCTATGGTTTTATTATGGGCTTTGCCCATATGGGCCTCGACGGCCTGCACAGTTGGATTCCCTTTAATGCCGCCCGCGCCACCCACACCAATTTACTCGTGGTCTGGCTGCTCTGTGGTTTTATGGGCGCTGCGCATTTTATTATTCCCGACGAGGCAGGGCGCGAACTCCATTCCGTCAAATTGGCCTATGTCCAATTGATCTCCTTGATCGTGGTGGGTGTGGTCTCGGTGATTGGCTTTCACCTCAATTGGTGGGAAGGCCGCAAATTCCTCGAAATTCCCCGCCCGCTGGACTTTTTGGTGGTGATCAATGTCCTGATGTTTATCTTTAATATTGGCATGACCGTGTTGCGTGGCAAAAAATACAGCACCACCGGCATTGTCTTGTTTATGGGCCTGTTTTCAGCGGCTTTGCTCTATTTGCCTGGCATGATTTATTTCGACAACCAAACCATGGATTCGTTTTTCCGCTGGTGGGTTGTACATCTTTGGGTCGAAGGCGTGTGGGAGCTGATTATGGGGTCCATTCTGGCCTACCTGCTGATCAAACTCACCGGCGTCGATCGCGAAGTGATCGAAAAATGGCTGTATATCATTGTCGGTCTGACCTTTCTCTCAGGCATCCTCGGCACCGGCCACCACTATTATTATATTGGCACCCCCAAATATTGGCTGATGGTGGGCGGGATCTTCTCAGCCCTCGAACCCCTGGCCTTTCTGGGCATGGCCCTGTTTGCGATTTCGATGTACCGCCGCAGTGGGCGTTCACACCCGAATAAAATTTCGCTCTACTGGACCATTGGTTGCGCGATTATGTCGTTTGTGGGCGCAGGCTTTTTGGGTTTTGCCCATACCCTGCCCCAGGTCAATATGTATACCCACGGCACCTTGGTCACAGCCATGCATGGGCATTTGGCCTTCTGGGGCGCTTATGCCATGATTGTTCTGGCGATCACCACTTATGCCCTGCCTGAACTCACCGGACGCAAACTCTGGAACAGCATGTCGGGCATGTTGGCTTTTTGGCTCTCGAATATTGGCATGGTTGGCATGACAGGGGCTTTTGCCGTGGCCGGGGTCACCCAGGTCTATCTCGAACGCAAAATGGGCCTCGACTTTTTGCTGGTGCAAAAAGAATTACATGTGCATTTTCTCGGCCTGATACTGGCAGCTTGCCTGTTTACCGCCGGGATTATCCTGTTTATTTGGACCTTTATCCAATACGGCTTGCCTTCGGACGAGATGATTGGGGCCAGCCCTTCTGAGGAGGAACCGGCCCATGGCCCTGCACATGCCCAACTTGTCTAAGCCCTTGGAAGCAGAAGCCCCACAAGCACTGCCTTATTATCGCCCTGTGGGGCAGGAGATGGCGATCTTTGAACATGCTTGGCGGCGCAAATTACCCCTGCTCTTAAAAGGGCCTACCGGCACGGGCAAATCCCGTTTTGTCGAACATATGGCTGCCAAGCTGGGATTGCCCTTGATCACCGTTTCCTGTCATGAAGAGACCTCGGCCGTGGATCTCTTGGGCCGCTATTTGGTCCAAGGGGCAGAGACCTATTGGCAAGATGGCCCACTCACACGGGCGGTGCGCATGGGGGCCATTCTCTACCTCGATGAAATTGCCGAGGCCCGGCCCGACACCATTGTGGTCTTACACTCTCTCACGGATCATCGCCGCGAGTTGTTTCTGGAGCGCCACAACGAGAGCCTCAAGGCCCCTGCAGAGTTTATGTTGGTGGCATCGTTTAATCCGGGTTACCAACGCGGGATTAAAGAGCTCAAACCCTCCACCCGGCAGCGCTTTTTGGCGCTCAGTTTCGACTATCCGTCAGCGGAGGTCGAAACGGAGATTCTCAGGGCGGAAACAGGCCTCGATGCGGGGCGGGCAGGTAAATTGGTGCAAATGGCCCATAAAATCCGCAAATTGGTGGAGTGGGGGTTGGCAGAAACAGTTTCGACCCGCCTGTTAATCGATGCCGGGGCCCTGATCGCCGATGGCTTGCCGCCGCGATTGGCCTGCGAAGTCGGCATTGCCGAGCCGCTGACAGATGAGTTTGAAACCCGCATGGCGCTGCGCGATTTAATCGCGCTGCATTTTTAAAGGAGGCGGGCATGGAATGGGATCAAAAGCTATTTAAACAGACCTGGAACTGGTTGGCGGGGCTGCGTCCCCAGCAGGCAGAAAATCCAGAGGCTGTGAAGCTCGAAGACTTACATGCCCGTCTGACCTTGCTGGCCCGCATGCTCTGCGGCGAACCCGTGGAGATTTTGCGGGCCGAGCAAGAAGGCGGCGTCAGTGGCCCGTATTTGTATTTACCCGCCCGCTTTGCCCTGGGCCAAGATCGTGAGCAGAACTGCCTGTTTTATTTGTTTCGGGTGGTCTATCTCAGTTTGCAGCGCGAACTGGGATTTAACTGGCCTCCCGGTGAAAAACCGGGGTTGCAAGCCTCCCGGCAAAAGGCCTTGGAAACCGCGCCACAAGTCATGGCACTTTTACATGAGCGCTATCCGGCTATGCAAGCGCCGTTTCAGGCCTTGCTTGCGCAGCTTGCGGCCCACGCGCAAACAGACAGCGAAAAAGCCTTGGCCTGGGGCCATTGGTTCAGCCCCAGTGCCCAGGCCCAGAGCGCGGCTCCCAGTGGAAACACTCCACAGGCCTTGCCCGACCATGAAGGTGAGATGACCTCCCGCCAAGCGCCCGCCCGCGAAGAGGTTGAAATTGAAAACATGGATAAAAAAGCCATGCAGGCTTATACCCTGATGCATCAATTTGAAAAAGTCGAGACCATCGAAGAGTTTCAGGGCACCTGGCGCGATGCCGATGGGTCTGATGAGTTGGCCGCCCATGCTGATGCCTTGAACGAAGTTGATCTGCGCAAATTGACCCGCTGTGACGATACCGCCCACGCCGTCTTGCAGGCGGAATTTATCTCAGGCATTTCCGTGCCTGAGGTGGCAGAAATGTCCCTGGCAGGCAAATGCCTCACTTACGACGAGTGGGACGGACGCAAGCGGGCCTATCGCACTGATTGGTGCAAGGTCTATCCCCGCAGATTTACAACCCCAGATGCTGGGTATCTGCAGCAAACCCTCCAATCCCATCAGCGGGTCTTGCAGTCGCTGCGTAATCGCTTTAGCCTGCAGTTTAATACCTGGCAGACGGTGCGCCGCCAAGCCATGGGCGAAGAGCCCGATCTTGATGCCTTGGTCGAAAACTTTGCCGATCGCCAAGCGGGGCGCACCCCTTCAGAAAAAATCTATCTGAGTCAGCGCAAAAAGAGCCGCACAGTTTCGCTCTTGCTGTTGATGGATCTCTCACTCTCCAGCGATGGTTATACTGGCGGATTTCGCGTCTTGGATGTCGAAAAACAGGCGGTGATTCTGTTTGCCCAATTGCTCTCAGAATGGGGGGATCGCTTTCAAATTGACGGCTTTGCCTCTCATACCCGCAACCAGTGTGAATACCTCACGCTGAAAGCCTTTGACGAACCTTGGGAGCGGGCGGCACCTCGAATTGGGGCCGTTGAGCCACGCGGTTATACCCGCATTGGCCCCGCCCTGCGCCACGCCACGGCTCAATTGGCACACGAGCAAGCAAAATCGCGTTGGATCCTTTTACTTTCCGATGGCAAACCCAACGATTACGACCGCTACGAAGGCCAATACGGTCTGGCCGATGTGCGCCAAGCCATTCGTGAGGCCCGTCAGCAACAGGTACAGGTCTATGCCCTGGCGATCGAAAGTCTGGCGCGCAATTATTTGCCGCAAATGCTGGGCACAGGCGGTTATCGGATTTTGCCACAACCGGCATTGCTGCCACAGGCGTTGGCTGAATTTTATGGCCGTTTGGTGCGAAGTTAGAACAATTGGAGAATGGGGTTCTATTCGTGAAGTTTTTTTATGTCATTCAGCAATGGTGTTTGCTGGCCTTGGTCTTTTTTCTTTTTTCAGCTTCAGGCAGTCCCGTTTCGGAGTCTGTCTATAAGCCGAACGTTGAAGATATTTTGGCTTATATGCTGTACCACAATCAAAAATTCATGGAGAAGCATCGGCCTGAGGACTTTTCTCGCCAAATTACCCAAAATCCGTTTATTACCTTTTTGGGCTGTTCAGATGCCCGGGTGCAAGCCGATTCATTTATTCCCAATCCGACCAATACAGTTTTTACAATTAAAAACATCGGCAATCAATTGCAAACCGTTCAGGGCTCTGCCGATTATGGGGTTTTTCATCTCAAAACCCCATTGTTGTTAGTGATGGGGCATACTTATTGTGGCGCAATCAAAAGCGCTTTAAGCAATTACACCCATGAAAGTCATGAGATTATTGAAGAATTAGACCATTTACATCTGCCCCTCTCACCGCTCATTTACCGTTATCAAAGAAAGGATCTCTTTGCCGAACTCTGGATCGAAGGGGTTCAGAGGAACGTTGATTATCAGGTATCTAAAGCTCAATATCGCTATCAAGATTTGATCCGGAATGGTAAATTGACAATTATCGGCGCAGTATATGACTTTGCCAATCACTCTCAAAAAGGCCAGGGTCGCTTATTGGTCACCAATATCAATGGGATAAAAGATCTTCAAGAGATAAAAAATCACCCTGCTCTCAAAAAGGTGTCAGAGGGAATAAAACAACTCTCTGTTCATCGCTACCCTGAAATTGAATAGTGGTTTGATTGCTCTGATAAATTTTGTTAAGAGATTTGAAAAGAGGTTATATGAAAATTCAATTAAAAACCTTTGCCCAATTGCGTGAAAAAACGGGGGCGGCTGTACACACGCTGGAATTGGCCGAAGCAGCCACCCTTGGCGATTGTCAGCAAGCTTTTTTAACCCGGTTTCCGGCCTTGAGCCATGATTTGTTGCATTGCCGTTTGGCCGTGAATCAGACTTACGAGCGCGATCTGGCGATTGTTCTTCAAGACGGAGATGAAATTGCCCTGATCCCACCTGTGAGTGGAGGATAGCCTCATGAAGAGGATTACTCTGGCAGCAGATTTGTTTGAAATCGTCGAAACCCCGATTGATGTCAGCGCTTTATTGGCAGAAGTGGCCTGTGATGAAGCGGGAGCCACTTCCCTCTTTCTCGGCACCGTGCGCAATCACAATCAGGGCAAAGGTGTGCGCTATCTGGAATACGAGTGTTACCCTGAAATGGCCCTCAAAGAAATGGTCAAAATTGTCGCACAGGCGCGTTTGCGCTGGGAACTCTACCAAGTGGGGATGATTCACCGGGTGGGGCGTCTTGAGATCCGGGAGGCCGCCGTTGCCATTGCGGTTTCATCGGCCCATCGTCAAGCCAGTTTGGAGGCGTTGCAATTCTGTATCGACACCCTCAAAGCCACAGTGCCAATCTGGAAAAAAGAGTATTGGGAAGACGGTTCCATGTGGCTTGAAAACTGTTGCGGCTAAAGCCGCTAACGCAAGCTGTCGAGCAATTCCTGTAAAATTTCCACCAAAAACTGGGTTTTGTCGAGCCCTTGTTTGAGGGATTCACAGGGCCAATTGCGTTTGGCGCATTCCTGCAATTGGCCTTGCAGGCGATCGCTGCGGTCAAGTGCTTCGTCGAGTCTGAATTCAATCTCTGCTCTTTCGACTGGAGAAGGCATCCGTCCGGCCCGGTCTAAAAGCCCATTGAGATTTCTTTCGAGCAGGGCAATTTGGTTGCGCAGATCGAAGAGGGCATAGCTGGCCTTTAATACCTCGTCCAGCCCCTGTACCAACAAATCAAGTGGCTCCATACGCAGGCAGAGCGCGGTGGTGTCTAAATCGTCATCCAACACCAGAATCGTGTTTTGAACATGGGCCCGGATTTCTTCGAGCGCTGTGGCCTGTTCTTCTAATTGTGCCAATTCGTGGCTTTCCAGTGTCGGTTTTAAGACCACCCGCATTGAAAAACGTTGAAAAGCCTGATCAATATAGCGCTCGGTTTCGTCATAGAGCCACTCGATATTGCTCTCAGAACTGGGGTTCTCTCGGTCATCCAAGCTGTGATCCTGTGGGGTCTCCAGCAAAAAACGCATCCAATTTTTGAGATCGGGGTGATTCGGCTGTAGTTCGCTGAGGCGATCCAAACAGTCCTGGGCCCCCGGATAGTCTTCACAGAGCAGGTGTACATAAGCCAATCCCAAAAGGGCGGGAATGGCGTGGGGCGACAATTTGAGACTGGTCTGAAAGCAAGCAGCGGCCTCACCCAGGAGCTCAGGGGGTTCAAACCCCGCATCTTGGGCCCAGGCCAGACAGCGCAACCCTTTGGCCAATTCAGCCTCAGCGTGTGAGGTCTGCTCCAGTCCAGACAAGAGGTGTGAGGGCTGATTCAAACCCACCAATTTCATAATATACTCCAGAGATCCAGTCTGATCACATTGTCTCCGATGTCGACCATTCCGGCAATGTATGCCATCTGTGCAAATCTTAATATAACGCAATAAACCTTTTGCTTAAAAATCCCTGGATTGTGGTATAAACAAGGTAGAAAAAGATCAAAGAAGAGGTTTTTGTTATGGCAGGTGGAGATAGTCACGTCATTTTAAACAGCGGTGTTGGCACAATTGGCATGGCCAATGCCATCAATGTGGTGGATGCAAACAGCGTTAGCTCAGGCAATATGACTGAGCCCCGTGAGGTTAAAGACAAAACAGGTAAAACCCAAACTTTGTTTTTTACCGACGAAGGCGCAAAATTGTTTGACAAATATTCCGATCCCAATAATTCTGTGGACGGAAATGGCCCCAAAATCACAGTAGAAAAAGATCCCAGCGGCAGTAGCTCGCTGTGGAAAGGCATTGTCAAAAAAGAAGAAGGTGTTGGCACACCCGGCTAATTTTT